>JAOPZV010000229.1 GCA_025963935.1 Solirubrobacterales bacterium | reverse complement strand
CACTCCATTACGGCCCCGAAGTCGTTGCCCGACGCGAGAAGCGCCGCGCGCTCGACGACGTCCCCGCCGGAGGAGTGGGGGCGTGAGAGGCGCTTCACGAGAGCAGCGATCTCGACGTCACCGGGGGTCGCCTCTGTGCTCACGAGAACTCCGTCACCGAGTAGACGGGATGGCTGACGCAGGCGGGCGCGCTCTCGCCGGCGTTGTCGGTGTGCACGCGGAACGGCTCAAAGCGGCCGTGGTCGAGTATCGCGAGAACCACATCGCCGCCCTTGGAAATTGGCCTGCCGACCTCGATCTCCCGGTCGTGTCCGTCGAAGCGACAGCTCAGCTTGAAGATCCGGCGAGCCCGCGCCGGGCATCCGGCGGCGAGCAGCGAGCGCTCGCGCAGCTCGCTGTAGGCCTCCTCGGTACGCGTCCCCTCGGATTCGATGCCGCCGACGAAGAAGCGCGTCATCGACGCCGCGGCTTCTGCGCCACGGCGGGGTAGCGTCGGCGCTCCTCGCGCGTCATCTTTCGGATCTTCAGCGAGCCTTCCTTGATCTGTCGCTGAATCTCCTCCAGCTTCACGCGCCGGCGCTCCGCTGCGCGATCTGCCTGAGTGAGCATTACTCCAGGCTAGCGGGTCGGCGGGTCGTTGCTGGGCAATCGGCGCATCTTCGGGAGCTCTCCCGCCGCGAATGTTGCTCGAGCCGAGCTGGTTTACCCGACCGCCATCGGGTACTGGAAGGCAACTCACTCGCAAACCCGCGAGTCCTACCCGGAGGTCCCCGCATGGCTTATGAGTTCGTCGATCGAATGATGGAGCAGACGAAGGCCGGTGCGCTGCGCTCGCCGGTCTCGCAAACCCTCGACATGCATCTGGTCGAGTTCGCCCGCGGTGAGGCCGTCTACGAGATGTCCGCGCGCGAGGAGCTTGCGAACCCACTCGGGGTGATCCAGGGCGGCGTCGCAACAGCGCTCGCGGACGCTGCTATGGCGGCCGCCACCACGACCATCCTCGCCGACGACGAGATCCAGAAGAGCGCCATCACCACGATCGACATCTTCGCGCGCTACATCCGGCCGGTGAACACGAAGAAGGTCGACCGTCTGCGCGCTGAGGCTAAGGTCGTGCGGGCCGGTGGCCGGCTGGTGTGGACCGAGGCCGACGTGCTTGCCGACGGCGAGGTGGTCGGCAAGTTCGCCTCGACAGGCATCCGCGTCGCCTTTGACCCGCAGGCCTACATCGCCGGACAGGGAGGCTCCAATGAGTGAGCCCGGACCGGAGGTGATGGCCCGCTTCGTCGGTGCCGAGAACGTCGAGCGCGGGCGCGACTATCTCGAGCAGCTCGACCCGGAGCTACACCGCTACATCATGGACTTCGTCTACGGCGAGGTCTACGCAGGCGACGGGCTTGACCCGAAGACGAGGGCGCTCTGCACCGTGGCGATGCTGGCCACGCTCGGCCAGCAGCTGCAGCTCGGTGTCTACGTGCAGGCGGCGCGCAGGCAGGGGGCAAGCGAGGAGGAGATCCGCGAGGTGCTCCGGCAGGTCGCCGTCTACGCGGGGTTCCCGAGCGCCTGGAACGCGATCGCGACGATGAAGGCGGCGCTCGAGCGCTTCGAGGCGAGCTCCTAGATCGCCTCGAAGCGTGAGCGACGCGTTTGCCTGCGCTCCATGATCGTCGCGAACAGGAGGCTGACCTCGAACAGCAGATACAGAGGGACCGTCTCGAGCGCGAGCGTGATCAGGTCGCCCGGGAGCAGAGCCGCCACGGCGCCGCAGGCGAGCACCGCGTAGCGGCGGTTGTGGCGTAGCTGGCTGGTCGTCACGAGCCCGGTGCGCGTGGCGGCGAGAATGCCGACGGGGACCTGGAAGACGAGGCCCATTGCGAGCAGCGTGACTGCGGCGAAATGGTAGTACTGGTTGGCCTGCACAAGCACGTTGAACTCGCTGCTGTTGAAGTTCTGAAAGAAGCGCACCGCCGCGGGCAGCACGACGAAATAGCCGAACATCACCCCGGCGACGAACAGGAACGGAATCGCGAGCATCAGCGGTGTGGCGATCCGCTGCTGCTCGGGGCTGAAGGCCGGCAGCAGGAAGCCGTACAGCTGGTAGAGGAGGATCGGGAGCGCGAGTATCAGCGCGAAGATGAGCGCGACGCCGATCGTGGTGGTGAACGGCTCGCCGATCCCGAGGGTCACCGGCTTATCGCCTCGCGGGGGCACCGACAGCCGCGCGACCGTGCTGCTCAGCTGCGGTGAGACGCCCTGCAGCGCCGTTCGGGTTGGCTTGGATATGCCGCTGCCGGGGCGCTCAATGGCGCCGACCACACGCTGCAGCTGGGTCGCCAGGGCGAGCGTGCTCTGCTGTGCTGCGTAGGCGGCGCCGAGCGGGCCGTTGCCGGCTCTCACCTGCTTCTGCGTCTGGTGCTCGAGCGGCTTGTTGATGATGTGCAGCAACGCGTGGTTCTGCCACATGGAAAACCCGAACGCCGCGGCGAGCGCCGCCAGAGAGACGATCAGCCGCCCGCGCAACTCATGCAGGTGGTCGACTACGCTGAGCCTGTCCTGGTGGCCGATGTGGCCGGCAGCCGCTGCCATTATCTCTCCGGTCGTAGTTCCTGGGTGAACTCAGGCGTGCGGTTTTGAGAGAACCGCCGCCCGGCATGAGGCGCGAGACGTTCCTTCAGTGCGTTAGTGCACCGCGCGCGTTGCCCTTGCGCGCGGTGCGCTCAGCGCCGTCTGGGCCTGCGGCGCTCAGGCGGCTGGCGTCCGAGGCTCGCTGCCGTGGGGGATCAGTGGCGTGGCGGCCGGCGTGTCGGCTGCTGCCACAACATGCTCGGGCTGCGGGGCGCTGAGCGCCTCGTTCTCGCCCTCGCCGGTTAGCGAATCCTTGAAGCCGCGCATCCCGCTGCCGAGTGACCTGCCCATCTCGGGGAGGCGCCTCGCGCCGAAGACGAGCAGCAGCAGCATTAGTACGAAGGCGATGTGGATTGGATTGCTAAGGCCCATCTTGTCGTTCTCCTCAAGTTGGTTTGCCCATGCCGTTCGGAACGGGCTTTACTGGGATTACGTGATTGCGTCGCCCGCGGATCACCGGCGCCGTCATTCGCTTGCCGATTACTTGATGAGCGCGCCTGCCTTGGCCAGGACCTGCGCCTTGTTGAGAGGCCTGTCAAACCCCTGGTTCGGCGTCGGGCTCTTGCCGAGCAGCAGGTCGATCGCGGCGGCGTGGCGTGCCTCGATCTGGACGATGCTCCCGGCAGAGGCCAGCACCTGCTTTGACTGCAGCGACGGAGCAGCCCCGTTGTAGGCACCCACGCCGGTGTTCTCGAGCACCGAGGCCAATGCCAGGAACGAGCTTTCGCCGGTGGCCGGGAACACGAACCGCGGTTTCTTCACGGGAGTGCCTCCGAGGTGCTTGATCGCGGCGGTCAGCGCGGTCACGTGCTCGTTCTCCTCGGCGCCGAACTGCGCGGCGTAGGCCTTCGCCTGTCCGCTCAATCCCAGCTGCTTGCCCTTGACGGTGTAAAAGTCGGCCTCCAGGTACTCCAGGGTGAGAGCGAAGTTGAGGATTTCCGCATCCCCGCCGCCCGTTGCAGCGAACGCTTGGGAGACGAACGGAGTCACCGATCCCATGCCGTAGACGGCGCCGGCGGCAAGCGTTCCGCGCAGGATGAAGCTCGCGCGGGTCATTCCGTGAACCTCACACGCCGCGAGCTCGGGGCTGGCGATCTGATAGTTGCTCATGTTTGTTTCCTCTCGTGGACTCGTTGCAGGGGATCAGGCCAGGAACGGCTTGACAGCCGCCAGGACGGTGGGCATGTCAGCCGGTGCCGCGAATGCGCCCTCGGGCGTCACGGACTTTTTGACGAGCGTTCCCAGCGTCGCCGCATGGCGCGCCTCGACCGTGTGGATGGCAAGCGCCGCAGCCAGGACTTCCGCGTTCTGGATGTTCGCCGCCTGACCTAGGTACGCAGCCGCCCCCAGGTTCTCGACGGTGTAGGCGAGCTTTGCCACCTGGCTTGCGCTCGAGATCGGGAACTTCCCTGCGGGCTTCGCCACGGGCGTGCCGCCGAGCTTCATGACGGCGCCTTTCAGTGCTTCCACGTGCGTGGCCTCCTGGCGCCCGAAGTCCTTGATCAAGCTGCCGACCTTGCCGCTGAACAGGCCCGAGGCGACGACCTTCGCGTAGAACTCTGTCTCCAGGTACTCGAGGGTCAGCGCGTAGTTCAGGATGGCCAGGTCGCCCGTGGCATTGCTCGACGTGCTGGAGGTGCTCGACGTGGCGACGGGCGCGGCAGCGGTGGACGCTGTCTTCTTGCTGCTGCCGCAGGCGGCCAGCACGAATGCCCCGAAGCTCGCTGCGCCGGCGCCTCCGGCCATCTTCAAGAAGCGCTTGCGGTCAACGTCATCGCGGACGAGGCGCTCGACGATCCCGACGGGCTGGGGGGCCGCTTCGTCAATCGGTGGACTTGGCATTTGCGCACCTCCGGTTAGTAGTTGGATGGGAGGCGCGCGGAGCGACGCCTACCTGCGTGTTCCGCCTGAGCTGATCGCTCGTACGGTGTATGCCGTCTATTCGCAGCTGCCGGCCGAACGGATCACACTGCCCGGCGAAGGCCGGCCGGCCGGTGACGGCGGAGCGCCGCCTGAGGAGAGAGTGTCTCCATCAGGCGGCGCGGGAACTCGGATCAGCCGACGATGAAGCCCGTGCCTTTCACGGCGGCGAGCACCTTCGACGCGGTGAGAGGCGTGTCAAACGCACCATCGGGTGTGATCGCTTCGCCGCTCGCGTCGTTCAGCAAGCCGATCACGCTCGCATGACGCGCCTCGATCGTGAGAATCGAGACGGCGGCCTTCACATACTTCGGGTGTGTGATGTTGAGGGCCTGACCGGAGTAGGCGTGCACGCCGGTGTTCTCCAGCACCTGAGCGGTCTTCATGAACATCGCGGCGTTGGTGTTAGTGCCTTTGAAGTCGAACTTCGGTGACTTCGCGGCCTTCGACCCGAGAGCCCCCTTGAGGAACTGAACGTGTTCGTTCTCATCCTTCGTTACCACCTTCAGGAAGGCGGCGGCCTGCGGGCTGAGCGGCAGGTTCGCCGCGGTCGCCCCGTTGTAGAAGGCGGCCTCGAGGTACTCGAGCGTCAGCGCGTAGTTGAGGATTCCGATGTCGCCGCGGCCGAAGGAGCCCGGAGGGCGCCCGTGACCCGTCGCTGCGAGAGCGCTAGGCGCGAGCGCCGAAAGGACGGCGCCGCCGCTCATCGCTGCCCCACCGGCGACGGCCGCCTTCTTCAGGAAGCTCAGGCGCGTGTCGCCGGAGACCTCCTCAGCTGCTTCGCGCACCGCGCCATCCGTGTCGATCTCATCAAGATTGAGTATGTGGTGCATTGCGTCTCCTTGTCGGTTTGCCGATTTGCGGCGGCCAAAGGCATCGCCCGGTCACGCCGTTGACCTCCCTGTACGTGGGACTGCCCGGCGGCGGATCACTGCGGGCGGCGTGCCCAACTGGGCGGCTCCGCGTCAGCATCCATTCCTCGGGACGTCGACTGATCCGTTGGGCACCCCGTTCCGTAGAGTCGATTGATGCCCCGCCTGCGGCGCCCAGCCGCGCAGTCCAAGGAACGCCTACGACGGCTCGCCGACGAGGAGCTCATGCAGCTCGTGGCGGCCAACGACGCCGATGCGTTCGAGGTCGTTCTCGAGCGCCATGCGGACGCGGCCTTCTCGCTCGCCTACCGGATCTGCGGAAAGCGCGGTCTCGCAGAAGACGTCGCGCAGGAAGCCTTCCTGGCCGTGTGGCGCAGCGGATCACGCTATGACCGCTCACGCGGCAGCGTCCGCACGTGGGCGCTGAGCATCGTGCACAACCGCGCGGTCGACGCGCTGCGCTCCGCAGGCGTGCACGAACGCCGGCGGGCCAGCGACGAGGGGCTCGAGGAGAGCCTCGCGGCGCCCGAGCGCACGGACGCGCAGGCGATCGGCAACGCGGCGTCCCAGGGCATCCGAGGCGCGCTCGGCGAGCTGCCCCACGAGCAGCGGCGAGTTATCGAGCTGGCCTACTTCGGCGGCTTCAGTCAGACGGAGATAGCCTCGATGCTCGAAACGCCGATCGGTACGGTCAAGGGACGTATGCGCCTGGGACTGCACAAGCTTCGTGACCATCTCCACGGATGGGAGGAGGTCAGCGCATGAGCTTGCGTGATGAGCAGCCCGACTGCGAGCGCTACGTCGACGCCGCGCCATACGTTCTCGGCGCGCTCGAGGACCCGGAGCTGTACCGCGAGCACCTCGCCGAATGCGCCAGCTGCCAGGCGGAGGTCGCCGAGCTGCAGGTCGCGGTCGACATGCTGCCGGCTACGGTGGCGCCCGAGGCTGCGCCTGAGCCTCTCCGCCAACGGGTGCTGGCGACCGTGCGCTCGGAGGCCGAGCTACTCAACGCGGCGGGTCCTCAGGCGGACAGGCCGCCGCGGCCCGCGGCCCGCTGGCGAAGCTGGGAGTCGTTCCCAACTGCCTGGGTCGCACTCGCGGCAAGCGCAGCGGCGGTGGTCGCGATCGTGCTGAACGTTGGCTCATCCGCGCACGAGCGGGTGACCTCCGGACGGGTCGCCGCGAGCATCCCGGGTGGACATGCGTCGCTGCGCCAGATCGATGGGCGCTCCGAACTGGTCGTTGCGGGGATGCCGCAGCCCCCGCCCGGCAAGATCTACGAGGTGTGGCTGGCCCGCGGCGCAGGCGCGCCGCAGGCGACCGACGCACTGTTCAGCGTCACGAGCAGGGGCAGCGGTTCGGTCAGCGTCCCGAGCAGCCTTCACGGGGTGAAGGAAGTGATGGTCACCAGCGAGCCGC
>JAOPZV010000215.1 GCA_025963935.1 Solirubrobacterales bacterium | reverse complement strand
CGCGCCGAACGCGCCGGGGTTGAAGCCGCTCTGGCCGGGTACGACGCGCGCGGCGCTCGCCCCCGAGAGGACGACCGTGGTAGCGCCTGCCGCCGCGGGCGAGACGGTTTCGAGGTTCACTTTCCTGGCGGGACAGGGAACGCCGCTGCTCGAGCCGAGCACGATCAGCGGCCGCAGCCCGTTGGAGTGAAGCGCTGCGAACTTCGCGCGGATCTGCGGCTCATGGGTGAAGGTGCCCGGGTCGGCGTAGGAGATCGTGTCCCACCCGACCGCCACGCGGGCGTGGCGGAAGCCGGCACCGTGAAGCAGCCGTGCGACCGCGGCCGCCATGGCGGGTTTGACGTTGAAGTTGATGCCGAGCGCCGAGGGCAGGCGACCGGCGGGCCACGTGTCAAGATACGCGCGCCACGGCTGTATCCAAAAGGAGACCCGTCCGAGCGTCAGATCCGCGAGAAAACGAGCATCGATCGGGTCGCATTCGGCGCCGCACTGGGGGATCCTCGCCAGCCCCGGCAGCGCCTGCGGGGAGCGCGCGGGGCTCGAGCCGGGACGACGGTCGTGCGTGGGCGAGCTGAGAAGCAGAGTCACGGCAACGGCGATCGCGGCGGCTGCCGCGATCCAGTAGACGGGTCGCATGCGGCCCCCGGCGGGTTCAGATGTGCGACGGCCCGGCCCATCGTCGCCCGCGCTGGTGGGGGACGGCATCTCCCGCATCTTACGCCCGGCCTCGGGCGCAAGCTGCCGCTGTAGTCGAGCGTCGACGCTGCGCCTTGGGCGCTTGGCGCCGGGGGCGGGCTGGACGTTCGTCGGTTCCCGTCATCTATGTTTGACCGCATGTCTGACGGCGCCGCGGGCGCCGATGGCACCGGCCTGCGGATGCCTCGGCTGCTGATCATCACCCCGGATTTCCCACCCGCCGTGGGCGGTATCCAGGTGCTCGTCCACCGCCTTGCCGCGGGCTTGCGCGGCTTCGACACGAGGGTGCTCACGCTCGAGCAGGCGGGCGCCGGAAGCTTCGATGCCGGCAGCGGGATCGCGACCCGGCGGGTGTCCGCGAGCACGCGACTCGGCGCTGCCCGCAACGTCGCGCTCAACGCGCTCGCCCTGCGCGAGGGCGCGAGCTTTCGCCCGCAGCTGACGCTCAGCGCGCACATCGTCGCCAGCCCGGCGGCCGCCACACTGCGCCGCGTGCTCGGGACGCGCACCGTGCAGTACTTCTACGCGAAGGAGATCGCCGACAAACCGAGGCTCGCGGCGTTCGCGGGGCGCAACGCTCATGCCGCGATATCGATCAGCTCCTACACATCCGGGCTGCTGGCAGAGCTCGGTGTCGCACGCGACGTGCGGCTGATACCACCCGGTGTCGACATCCCGGCGGACACGACCCCGCAGGCAGCGGGGCGCCCGACATTCGTGACGGTCGCTCGCCTGGCCGACCGTTACAAGGGCCATGACGTGCTGGTGCATGCGCTCGCATCGATCCGCGAGCAGGTCCCGGACGTCGAGTGGGTGGTCGTCGGCGACGGCCCGCTGAGACGCGAGATCGAAGAGCTCGCGCGCGACCGGGGGGTTGCGGACTGCGTTCGATTCGTCGGCGCGGTGTCCGACGAGGAGAGGGACTCGTGGCTCCGGCGCGCTCATCTGCTGGCGATGCCGAGCCGGCTGCCGGATGAGGGACAGGCCGGCGAGGGCTTCGGGATCGTCTACCTCGAGGCCGGCGCCTATGGCAAGCCGGTGGTCGCCGGCAATGTCGCCGGCGCCGTCGACGCGGTCAGCGATGGGGAGACCGGGCTGCTCGTCGATCCCGCGAACGCCGAGGCCGTCGCAGCGGCGATCACCCGGCTGCTGCTCGACGAGCAGCTCGCCCGGCGGCTGGGATCGGCGGGCGCCGAGCGCGCGCGACACTTCTCATGGCCGGTGATCCTCGAGCAGGTCCGCGGCGTGCTCCTCGAGCAGCTGGATGCAAGCGTCCATTCTCGCGGCCCGGCGCGGCGCCGGAGCTCGCCCCGCACACCGGCATGACGAAGCGCCGAGGCTGACTCCCGATGAACGTCGTGTACGTCAACCACACGGGAGTCATCAGCGGTGGTGAGCGTTCGCTGCTGGGGCTGCTCGGTGCGCTCCCAGACGAGCTTCAGCCGCTGCTCGCGACTCCCCGGGGAGACCTGCAGGCCGCCGCCGAGCGGCTGCGCGTGCCGACGGCGACCATCACGGGCACCGCCGGGAGCCTCAGACTGCACCCCTTGCACACGCCCCAGGCCGTCGGCGAGCTCGGACGTGCCGCGCTCCAGGTCGGCCGCGCGGCCCGCAGGCATCGGGCCCAGCTGCTGCACGCCAACTCGATCCGCGCGGGAATCGTCCTCGCACTTGCGAGGGTCTCGGCAGCGAAGGTCGTCCACGTGCGCGACTGTCTTCCGCCCGGTCCGCTCAGCACAGCGACGATGCGGCTGCTGGGAGCGACCGCCACGACGATCGTCGCGAACTCGAACTACACGGCGTCCTCGGTGCAGGCGCTCGCTCCGCACGCGCGCACGGAGGTCGTCTACAACGCCATCGACGTCCAGTGCTGGGACCCCGAACGGATCGATCGTGTGAAGGCACGCGCGGGGCTCGGCGAGGCGGGCGGGCGGGCGGTGCTCCTCGGCGTGGTCGCCCAGCTCAGCCCGTGGAAGGGCCAGGACACGGCGATCGAGGCGCTGCGGCTGCTGTGTGGGGAGGGCATCGACGCGCACCTGCTGCTGATCGGCTCGGCGAAGTTCGTCTCGCGCGCCACGCGCTTCGACAACGAGGCGTACGTCGCACGCCTGCGCCGCCAGATCGCCGATGCCGGCCTCGAGGATCGCGTGTCGTGGCTGGGTGAGCGCGAGGACGTGCCCGAGCTCGTGCGTGCGCTCGACGTCCTGCTGCTCCCCTCGTGGGAGGAGCCGTTCGGACGCGCGCTGATCGAGGCGATGGCGCTTGGCGTACCCGTCGTATCGACCAACGTCGGCGGTCCGCCGGAGATCGTCGAGGATGGGCGCGAGGGCCTGCTGGTGGCACCGCGCGAGCCCGCCGCCTGGGCAGGGGCCATCCGGCGGATAGCGGACAGCCCGGCGCTGGCCCAGGAGATGGGGCGCGCCGGGCAGCTCACCGTGCAACGGCGCTTCACGATTGCCGATCACGTTGCCGCGATGCTCGCGGTCTACCGGCGCGCGCTGGCTTGACATTGCCCAGCGGCACCCTAAAGTTCACACGTGCCTCACCGGACATAGGCAAGCTCGATCGACCAGCACGGATGCCAGCCACCGATCAGCCATCGCGGCCGTGCCCGAGCACGGCCGTCAACCTGACCCTTCCTCGCCCGAGGAGGGTTTCGCTCGGCAGTGGTGCCGCTGGCGTCGCGGGGTCCGAAGGCTCTACAATGCGCGCATCCGCAAGGGAGAGCATGCGCGCGTCTGTCCAGTCTCAAACGCGACTGGCGTTGGCGTGCGGCAGCGCATAGCCGAGGAGGGGTTGGAGGTGCCGTCGCACTGTTTCGCCGTTGATCGCGACATACGCGTATGGGACGCGCTGCTCTGCCTCGCCCGCCCGTCGTGGCACGGCACTCCGCAGGATTGTCTCTGATGGACGTTCGCAGCTCATCCCCCGGCGTGGTGGCGAACGGTAACGGGAGCGCTCCGGCGTCCGCCGAGGAGGCTGCACAGCCGTCGTCGGGGAGCGCCCGGGAGATGTTCCGGCGCCTCACCGACCGGCCGTCGGACCTGCTGCGCTTCGCCACCGCGGGGTCTGTCGACGACGGCAAGAGCACGTTGATCGGGCGGCTGCTCTACGACTCCAAGCAGGTCTTCAGCGATCAGCTGGCCCATGTGGAGCAGGCCAGCGAGCGCCGCGGCCAGGACTTCCTCGACCTCTCGCTGCTGACGGACGGCTTGCGCGCGGAGCGCGAGCAGGGGATCACGATCGACGTCGCCTACCGCTACTTCGCGACGACGCAGCGCCGATTCATCATCGCTGACACGCCCGGCCACGAGCAGTACACGCGCAACATGGTGACGGGCGCGTCCAACGCGGATCTCGCGATCGTGCTCATCGACGCCCGCAAGGGCGTGGTCGCGCAGTCCAAGCGCCACGCCTTCATCAGCTCGCTGCTCGGGATCCCGCACGTGGTGGTTTGCGTCAACAAGATGGACCTCGTGGACTTCGACGAGGCCGTGTTCGATGCGATCGTCGAGGACTTCGATCGCTTCGCCGCGCGCCTCGAGCTTCCGGACGTGACGTTCATCCCCATCTCGGCGCTGCTCGGGGACAACGTGGTCGATCGTTCCGAGGCGATGCCCTGGTACCAGGGGCCGCCTCTGCTCTATCACCTGGAGCACGTCCACATCGCCTCGGACCGCAACCTGATCGACGTGCGCTTCCCTGTCCAGTGGGTGATCCGCCCGCCGTCGACGTCGCTCGCCGACTACCGCGCGTATGCCGGCCAGGTCGCCGGCGGCGTGATCCGTCCGGGAGACGACGTGCTGGTCTTGCCGAGCGGCCAGCACACCAAGGTGGCAGGCATCGACACGTTCGAGGGGCCGGTGGAGGAGGCCTTCCCGCCGATGTCGGTGGCGCTGAGGCTTGCCGACGACATCGACGTGGGCCGCGGCAGCACGATCGTGCGGCCGCACAACCAGCCGACCGTCTCGAACAGGCTCGAGTGCCTGCTCTGCTGGATGTCCGAGCAGCCGCTCAGCCCGAGCCGCCGTTACTCCGTCAAGCACACCACGCGTGCAGTGATGCTCGGCGGCGCCGAGGTCCGCTACCGGATCGACGTTGAGACCCTGCACCGCGACGAGACCGCGACGACGCTCGAGCTGAACGATCTCGGCCGCGTCCACCTCGAACTGAGCTCGCCGCTCGTGTTCGACTCCTACCGCCGCAACCGCCTGACGGGCAGCCTGATCGTGATCGACGAGGCAACCAACGAGACGGTCGGAGCAGCGGTCATCCTCGATACCGAGGCCGAGGAGGCCAGCGACTTCGAGCCGAAGCGCGAGCGCAGCCCGAACGTCAAATGGCAGGGCACGAGGATGACCCGCGATCGCCGCTGGAGCTCGCTCGGGCAGTCGGGGGCGACGCTGTGGTTCACCGGCCTGCCGGGTGCCGGCAAGTCGACCGTCGCGGCCGCCGTCGAGGAGCGCCTGATCGAGGCGGGGCGGCCGGCGTTCCTGCTCGACGGCGACAACCTGCGCCACGGGCTCAACGGCGACCTCGGATTCGACGAGGACGCGCGCCGAGAGAACGTGCGGCGCACCGCTCACGTGGCGAGGCTCCTGGCGGAGTCCGGGACGATCGCACTGGTGAGCCTCGTCAGCCCGTATGCGGCCGATCGAGAAGCGGCCGCCGCGCTGCACGAGGCCGACGACCTCGGCTTCGTCGAGATCTTCGTCGACGCTCCGCTCGCGCTCTGCGAGCAGCGTGACCCCAAGGGTCTCTACGCGCGCGCACGCGCGGGCGAGCTCGCCGGCCTGACAGGCGTGGGAGCACCCTACGAAGCGCCCGCGACGCCGGATCTCGTGCTCGGCACGTGCGATGAAACGGTGGAGCGCGAGGTCGAACGGGTCCTCGAGCTGCTCGCCGCCCGCGGACTGCTCTCCGGCTGAGGTCAGAGATGCCCACCTCTGCGGGAAGGCTTCCCGACTTCTTCGTGGTCGGGCACGCCAAGAGCGGCACCACAGCGCTCTACGAGATGCTGCGCCGCCATCCGCAGATCTACATGGGCGAGCTCAAGGAGCCGTGGTTCTTCGCCAGCGACCTGCGCCCTCGCTTCCATCGCCCCGGCTCGGGGGTCTCGCCCCAGACGCTCGCCGAGTACGCCGCGCTATATGAAGGCGCGGGTCCG
>JAOPZV010000180.1 GCA_025963935.1 Solirubrobacterales bacterium | reverse complement strand
CGTCCGCGAGCAGGTGGGGCGCCTGATGCACGCCAGCAACCTCTTCTACACCGAGCCCGCGATGCGCCTCGCGGCCCGCCTGTCCGGCTCGAGCCTCGGCGGCAAGGTGTTCCTCTGCAACTCCGGCGCCGAGGCCGTGGAGGCGGCCATCAAGCTGGCGCGCAAGGCCCGTCCGGGCGGCGACGTGGTCGTCGTGCACGGCGCCTTCCACGGGCGCACCTACGGAGCGCTGTCCGCCACCCCGCAGGAGTCAAAGCAGGCACCGTTCGCGCCGCTGGTGCCCGGTTTTCGCGCCGTCGAGCCCGACCCCGGCGCGATCGCCGCCGCGGTGGACGGGCAGACAGCTGCCGTGCTGCTCGAGCCGATCCAGGGCGAGTCCGGCGTGCACGTCCTCTCCGAGGAGGCGCTGCGCGCCGCGCGCGACGCTTGCGACGAGCGCGGCGCGGCGCTTATCTTCGACGAGATCCAGTGCGGGATGGGCCGCACCGGAACGCTGTGGGCCTACGAGCACAGCGGCGTGGTCCCGGACGCGCTCACCAGCGCCAAGGCGCTCGGCGGCGGGCTGCCCATCGGTGCGCTCGTCACCGGCGAGAGGCTCGCCGACGTCCTGCAGCCGGGCGACCACGGCTCGACGTTCGCCGGCGGCCCGGTCGTCGCAGCGGCGGCGCTCACGGTGCTGGAGCTGATCGACGACCCCTCCCTGCTGCGGCGGGTGCGGGATCTCGGCGAGCGCCTGCGGGAGGGACTCCAGACGCTGCCGCACGTCGTCGCGGTGCGCGGGCGCGGGCTGATGCTCGCATGCGAGCTCGACGTCCCCGCACCGGCGGTCGCGCGCCGCGCCCTGCTCGCTCAGCGGCTGGTCGTCAACGCCACCGGCCCCACCACGCTGCGTATGCTGCCGCCGCTCACGATCGGCGAGGACGACGTGGACGAGGCCCTGCAGCGGCTGCGCGCCGCGCTGGCGGGTTGAGCGTGAGGCGCGAGCTCCGCGACGGCTTCGAGCTCGACGACGACCGCGATCGCGTCGACGTCGACGCCGTGCATGCGTTCATCAGCGAGCAGTCCTACTGGGGAGCCGGCCGCTCACGGGAGGCCGTCGAGCGCACCATCCGCGGCTCCACCCGTGTCGTCGGCCTGTACCGCGGCGCCGAGCAGGTCGGCTTCGCGCGCGCGGTCTCCGACGAGGTGACGGTCGCCTACCTCGCCGACGTCTACGTGCTCCCCGCCCACCGCCGCCGCGGCCTCGGCCTCGAGCTGGTGCGCGAGATCGTCGACGGCGGCGGCGAGCCAGCCGAGCCAGGGGGGAGCCTGTCGGACGTGCGCTGGCTGCTGCACACCGCCGACGCCCAGGGCCTGTACGCCAAGCTGGGCTTCAGCGACGCCCCGCCCATCTACCCGCTGATGGAACGCGGGCGCAGTAGCCTTCCCGGCCCGTGAGCACCGAGAACCCGATCAGCGCGCCGCGCACCGCCTCCTACGAGGCCGATCCCGAGCACGTCCAGCGGGTCCTCCTGCTCTACTCCGGGGGCCTCGACACGAGCGTCATGCTCAAGTGGATCCGCGACCAGTACGACGCCGAGGTCGTCTGCCTGACCGTCAACCTGGGGCAGCCCGGCGAGGACTACGAGGCGATCAGGGCCAAGGCGATGCACCTCGGGGCGCTCGACTGCCATGTGATCGACGCGCGCGAGGAGTTCGCCCGCGAGTACGTCGCCCCGGCGATCAAGGCGAACGCGCTGTACGGCGGCGGCTATCCGCTGTTCACCGCGCTCGGGCGCCCGCTGATCGCAAAGCTCGCCGTCGAGCACGCGCGCACCGCCGGGTGCGACACGATCGCCCACGGGTGCACCGGCAAGGGCAACGACCAGGTGCGGATCGAGGCGACCGTCGCCACGCTCGCCCCCGAGCTGAAGGTCATCGCGCCCGTCCGATCGTGGCGGATGGGCCGCGAGGAGGAGATCGCCTACGCGCGCGAGCACGGCATCCCGATCAAGTCCCACCCCGGCGACGGCACAGAGGTCCAGGCGCCCTACTCGATCGACGACAACCTCTGGGGGCGCTCCTCGGAGGGCCGCTGGATCGAGGACCTCGAGCATGCGCCCGAGGACGACGTCTTCCAGCTCGTCACCCGCCCCGAGGACGCGCCGGAGGAGCCCGAGCTGCTGCAGCTGAGCTTCGAGCGCGGCCTGCCGGTCGCCCTCGACGGCGAGCGCCTGGGCCTCGCCGAGCTGATCGAACGGACTGCCGAGATCGGGGCGCGCAACGGCGTTGGCATCGTCGACCACATCGAGGACCGCATCGTCGGCCTGAAGGTGCGCGACATCTACGAGGCGCCTGCCGCGGCGATCATCCTGACGGCCCACCAGGACCTCGAGCGGCTCGTGTGCACCATCCACCAGAACCAGTTCAAGGCGCAGCTCGACCGCCAGTGGGCGTATCTCGTCTACGCCGGCCTGTGGTGGGAGCCGCTGCGGGGAGATCTCGACGCCTACATGGAGCAGGTCAACGCCCAGGTCACCGGCACGATCGGCATGAAGCTGTACAAGGGCACCGCGCGCGTCGCCACCCGCTCCTCGCCGAACGCCGTCTACGACGCGAGCCTCGCATCGTTCGCCGAGTCCGGCGGCCTCTTCTCGCAGTCCGCCTCACCGGGGTTCATCGAGCTGTGGTCCCTGCAGTCCAGAATGGCCTGGCGCCTGCGTAACGAGTAGAGCTGCGGGTAGCATGGTGCTGTGGGCGCCAAGCGCTACAGCCTGTTGGGGTACGCGGTGTGGCATGGGGGCAAGTGGTATCTGCGCCGGCGCCTGCCGTCCCCGCGTGCGCTCGTCGTCTCGGCGCT
>JAOPZV010000091.1 GCA_025963935.1 Solirubrobacterales bacterium | reverse complement strand
ATCCAGATGCACCACGT
Organism: Solirubrobacterales bacterium; assembly: GCA_025963935.1. Taxonomy (GTDB): domain Bacteria; phylum Actinomycetota; class Thermoleophilia; order Solirubrobacterales; family Solirubrobacteraceae; genus Palsa-744. Next base: position 15,540 of record JAOPZV010000091.1, on the reverse strand, counting down.
CCCGCTGCCCGAAGCCGAGAAGCTGATCCGCGAGCTGGGCGAGTCGGGTCTCTCCAGCCGCGAGGGATGCGGCAACACGATGCGCAACGTCACCGGCGACCCGTGGGCCGGCGTGGCGAAGGACGAGCTGTTCGACCTGACGCCCTATGCGGGCGCCTACGTGCGCTACTTCGTCCGCCACCCCACCACCCAGGCGATGCCCCGGAAGGTCAAGACCGCCTTCGACGGCGGTCCGCGCGACCGCGCCATCAGCGGCATCCACGACGTTGCCTTTCGCGCGCGCGTCCGGCAGATCGAGGGCCGTGGAGAGGTGCGCGGCGTCGAGATGATGGTCGGCGGCGGCACGTCGATCATGCCGCGAGTGGCTCCGGTGCTCTACGACTTCCTGGAGCTCGACAACGGCGAATACCTCAAGGTCACCGAGGCCGTGATGCGCATCTTCGACCGCCAGGAGTGGTTGCGCGCCAACCGTGCGCGCGCCCGCATCAAGGTGTTCGTGGACAAGTACGGCATCGACGAGCTGCGCAGGCAGGTGGAGGAGGAACTCCAGGGCGAGTGGGTCAAGGAAAGGGACTTCTCGATCGAGCAGCGCCTGTTCCTCGACGACGAGCGCGAGTCCGCGCCCGCGCCGGCCGAGACCCACGGCACGCCCAACGGGGACCTGTCCGAGTTCGAGCGCTTCCGGGCGACCAACGTGGCCGAGCAGAAGCAGGAGGGCTTCGTGACCGTCGAGGTGAAGGTCACCCGCGGCGACCTCACGCCTGAGCAGCTCCGTGGGTTGGCCGCGGTCATGCGCACCTACGCCGGCGGCTACGCGCGCACCACCGTGCAGCAGAACCTCGTGCTCCGCTGGGTGCGTCAGGAGTGCGTCTACGACGTCTGGCGGGGGCTCTCGGAGCTCGGCCTCGGCGAGGCCGGCTCGCGGGAGATCTCCGACGTGGTGTCCTGCCCCGGGACCGACTCGTGCAAGCTTGGGATCACGAGCTCGATGGGCCTCAACGAGGCCGTGCAGGAGCGGATCGAAGCGATGGAGATCAGCGACCCGCTGACCCGCAGACTCGACATCAAGATCAGTGGCTGCCCCAACGGCTGCGGCCAGCACCACGTCGGCAGCATCGGCTTCACGGGTGCGTCGATCAAGGTCGGAGACCACACGATCCCCGCCTACATCCCCCACGTCGGCGGCGTGTGGGAAGGCGGCGAGGTCAAATTCGGCACGCGCCTGAAGCTTCGCCTTCCGGCAAAGCGCATACCGGATGCGATCGAGCGCTGGGTGCGCCACTATGAGAGCAACCGCAGCGACGGCGAGGAGTGGAACGGCTTCGTCGAGCGGGTCGGCACCGCGGAGATCGAGGGGCTCGTGAAGGACCTCTCGCTGCCCGTGGACTTCGGCCTGGAGACGATGAACCAGTTCATCGACTGGAAGCGGGACGTGCCGTTCCAGGTGATCCGCGGCGAGGGCGAGTGCGCGGTATAGATGTCAACCAGGAAGCGAGACGACCAGATCAGATGCACCCCACCGACAGCCACATAGTGGACGCGGCCTCCGAGCTCGACCCGGCGCTGAGCCTGACGCACACGCTGCGCGAGGCAGCGCGTCACGGGCAGCGGGCCGTCTTGCTGTGCTCCTTCCAGAAGGAGGAGTCGGTGCTGCTCGACGAGCTGCTGCGGCTCGACCAGGGAACGGGGGGCACGGTGCGGATCGTGACGATCGACACGGGAGTCCTGTTCGAGGAGACGATGCAGACGTGGCGTGCCTTCGAGGAGCGCTTCGGCGTGAAGATCGAGGTGCAGGACGCGAGCAGCGGCGATCGGCCGTGGAGCGGTCCCGAGCACTGCTGCTCGGTTGCCAAGGTCGCGGCGCTCGAGAGCACCCTCGCGGGAGCCGAAGGATGGATCACCGGCATCCGCCGCGAGCAGGGGCCGACGCGCGCCGGCACGCAGCTGATCGAGCGCGACGAGCAGCGCGGCCTGTGGAAGTACAACCCGCTCGCGCATTGGAGCGACGCGGACCTGTGGCGCCGAATACACGAGCGCGACCTGCCCTACAACCCGCTCCACGATCAGGGCTATGAGTCGATCGGCTGCGCACCGTGCACGCAGCCCGGGAGCGGGCGCGAGGGCCGCTGGGCCGGAACCGACAAGACCGAGTGCGGCATTCACGTGGAGCTCTCCGAATGAGCGTCGCGGCGCGCCCCCAGCTGAGCCACCTGCGGGCGCTCGAGTCCGAGGCGATTCACGTGATGCGCGAGGTCGCCGCGGAATTCGAGCGGCCGGTTCTCCTGTTCAGCGGGGGCAAGGACTCCATCGTGCTGCTGCGGCTCGCCGAGAAGGCCTTCCGTCCGGCGCCGTTCCCGTTCCCGTTGATGCACGTGGACACCGGGCACAACTTCCCGGAGGTCATCGAGTTCCGAGACCGGCGTGTGGCCGAGCTGGGCGAGCGCCTGATCGTGGCGAGCGTGCAGGAGTCGATCGACAGCGGCAGGGCGGTCGAGGAGAAGGGGCCGCGGGCGTCACGTAACCGCCTGCAGACCGTCACGCTGCTCGACGCGATTGCCCAGCACGGCTTCGACGCCGCGTTCGGCGGCGCGCGGCGCGACGAGGAGCGGGCCCGCGCCAAGGAGCGCGTCTTCTCCTTCCGCGACGAGTTCGGGCAGTGGGACCCGAAGAGCCAGCGCCCGGAGCTGTGGAACCTGTACAACGGGCGAATCCACAAGGGCGAGAACGTGCGCGTGTTCCCGCTGTCGAACTGGACCGAGCTCGACGTGTGGGAGTACATCGACTCCGAGCAGCTCGAGGTGCCCTCGATCTACTTCGCGCACGAGCGCGAGGTCTTCAGCCGCGACGGCATGCTCTACGCGTGGCGCGACGGGACCGAGCTGATCGACGGCGAGAAGGTCTTCAACGAAACGGTCCGCTACCGGACCGTCGGCGACATGAGCTGCACCGGCGGCGTGCGCTCCCAGGCGCAGACGCTCGAGGAGGTCGTGCTCGAGATCGCTGCGACGCGAATCACCGAGCGTGGTGAGACCCGGGCCGACGATCGGGTCTCAGAGGCGGCGATGGAGGATCGCAAGAAGGCCGGGTACTTCTAGTGCCCGGAGGGCATGTTTTGAGGAGCGAGCGTGCGTAGGGGCGGGCAGGCAGCGAAGTGACACTGGACCTGCTGCGCTTCACGACCGCCGGCTCGGTGGACGATGGAAAGAGCACGCTGATCGGCAGGTTGCTCTACGACTCCAAGCAGGTGTTGGACGACCAGCTGGAGCACGTGGCCTTGGCGAGCGAGCGCAGAGGGGGCGAGGGAACGCTGGACCTGGCGCTGCTGACGGACGGGCTGCGCGCAGAGCGCGAGCAGGGGATCACGATCGACGTGGCCTACCGGTACTTTGCGACGGCCAAGCGCCGGTTCATCATCGCTGACTGCCCGGGCCACCACCAGTACACGCGCAACATGGTCACGGGCGCCTCGACGGCCGACGTCTCCGTCGTGTTGCTCGACGCGCGCCGGGGGGTGCTCGAGCAGTCAAAGCGCCACGCGTTCATCAGCGCCCTGCTGGGCATCCCGCACATGATCGTGGCGATCAACAAGATGGATCTCGTCGATTACTCGCAGGAGCGCTTCGAGGAGCTCGTCGAGGAGTTCGAGGGCTTCGCCGCAAAGCTGAGCCGGGGCCCGGGCAAACTGTCCGCGGGCTCCGAGCAGGCGAGCCCGCGCCCGGAGATGACCTACATCCCGATCTCCGCGCTGAACGGCGACAACGTCGTCGAGCGCTCCGAGCTGATGCCCTGGTATGACGGCCCCGCCCACCCCGTGCTGCTCGATGTGCTGGAGCAGGTTGACGTCGCCTACGACCACCCCTACGACAGGCCGGCACGCTTTCCCGTGCAGTGGGTCATCCGCCCCTCAGGCGGGATCGGGGTGAACGGGAACGGCTCCTCCAGCGACTACCGCGGATACTCCGGCCAGCTGGCAAGCGGCGCGCTGCGGCTCGGCGAGGAGGTCGCGGTCCTTCCGGGTGGAGGCCGCTCGCGGATCGCGGCGATCGACACCTACGACGGCGAGCTCGAGGAGGCGATGGCCCCGATGTCGCTGACGCTGCGCTTGGAGGACGAGCTGGACATCTCGCGCGGCGAGATGATCTGCCGCCCCGAGGAGGTGCCCGTGGTCGCCCAGGAGATCGAGGCGGACATCTGCTGGATGGACGAGAAGCCGTTGCGGGCGGGCTCGCGCTACCTGGTCAAGCACACCTCGCGCAGCGCGATGGCGGTCGTGGATGAGATCGGGGAGATCGTCGACGTGCACACCCTCGAACGCGATGCCCCCCCGCTCGAGCTCGCGCTCAACGACATCGCCCGCGTGCGTCTGCGCACCAGCGCACCGCTTGTCTTTGACCCCTACACGAGCAACCGCCGCACCGGCAGCTTCATCCTGATCGACGAGTCGAGCAACCGGACCGTCGGCGCGGGGATGATCACCGACGCGACCTGACTCCATGGGCCATGCGCCTTAACTAAGCTTCCCCGCCCGATGTTCGAGAAGGTACTGGTCGCCAATCGCGGCGAGATAGCTGTCCGGATCGTGCGCGCGCTCGATGAGCTCGGCGTGGCGAGCGTGGCCGTCTACTCGGAGCTCGACCGCGACGCGCCGCACGTCACGCGGGCTTCCGAGGCCTACAACCTCGGCGATGGGCCGGCGGCGGAGAACTACCTGAGCATCGAGAAGATCCTCGACGTCGCTCGGCGCTCGGGCGCGCAGGCGGTCCACCCTGGATATGGGTTCCTGGCGGAGAACGCGCCGTTCGCGAAGGCGTGCGAGGAGGCAGGCATCGTCTTCATCGGCCCGCCGGCCAGCGCGATCGAGGCGATGGGGTCGAAGACCCGCGCACGCGAGCTGATGCAGGCCGCGGGCGTGCCGATCGTTCCCGGCACGACGCAGCCGGTGGCGAGCGTCGCGGACGCGCTGAAGATCGCCAAGAAGGAGATCGGCTTCCCGGTCGCTGTGAAGGCCGCGGGCGGTGGCGGGGGCAAGGGCTTCCGTGTGGCGCTGTCCGAGGACGAGCTCGAGGCGGCGTTCGAGGGCGCGAGCCGTGAGGGCGAGAAGTTCTTCTCCGACGCGACCGTGTACCTGGAGCGCTACCTGCACGATCCGCGCCACGTCGAGGTCCAGGTGCTCGCCGACCGTCACGGCAATGTGATCCATCTCGGCGAGCGCGATTGTTCCATCCAGCGGCGCCACCAGAAGGTCATCGAGGAGTCCCCGGCGCCCGAGTGGATTGTCGACGCGGAGCTGCGGGAGCGCATCGGGCAGATCGGCGTGGAGGCGGCGAGGGCCGTGGACTTCGTGGGGGCGGGAACGATCGAGGGCCTGTTCTCGGCGCGCGAGGACGCTGAGCCCGAGTATTTCTTCCTCGAGATGAACACGCGCGTGCAGGTCGAGCACTGTGTCACCGAGATGACGACCGGAATCGACATCGTCAAGGAGGGCATCCGCGCGGCCGCCGGCGAGGAGCTCTCCTACGAACAGCAGGACGTCGTGCTTCGCGGGCACGCGATCGAGTGCCGCATCAACGCGGAGGACGCCTCCAAGAACTTCGCGCCGGCCCCGGGCAAGATCGGCGCATACACCGAGCCGAGCGGGCCCGGCGTGCGCGTCGACTCGGGCGTGCGGGCCGGCGGCGAGGTCTCCCCGATGTATGACCCGATGGTCGCCAAGCTGATCGTCTGGGACGCCGACCGCGGCCAGGCGACGAAACGCATGCTGCGCGCGCTCGGCGAATTCGAGATCGAGGGTCTGAAGACGCTCATCCCGTTCCACCAGGCGCTGCTGGCCACCGAGCAGTGGGAGCGCGGCGAGACCTGCAGGGACCTGCTCGAGGACAAGGCGTGGCTGAAGAGCCTCGCGTTCCCGGCGCCGGGCGGCGCCGCGCGGCCCGAGCAGGATGAGGAGGCGAAGCTCGAGCAGTCCTACTCGGTGGAGGTCTCCGGCAAGCGGTTCGAGGTCCGGGTGGTTGGCCCCGCGCTGAGCGGCGCGGGTGCGGCGGTCAACGGAAGCGCCCCAGGGGGACGTGCGGCGCCCCGCCGCGGCGAGCGCAAGTCCAGCGGTGCGGGCGGCGCGGGCGGGTCCGACACGATCCCCTCGCCACTGCAGGGGAACATGTGGAAGGTGCTCGTCAAGCAGGGCGACACCGTCGAGGAGGGACAGCTGCTGTGCATCATCGAGGCGATGAAGATGGAGAACGAGATCACGGCGCACAAGGCCGGCACGATCGTCGAGCTGCCGATCTCGGAGGGCTCGCCCATTCAGGCGGGCGCTCCGATCGCGACGATCAGGTCCGCCGAGTAGGCCCGCCGGCCTGACGCTCGACGGCGCCGGGACGGGCGCTAAGGTGCGCCCCATTCACGAGGCGAGGCCAGCGATCACGCAGCGATGACGGCAGATCAGAAGCGGCGCAGAGCCACCGGCCTGGGGATCGTGGCGCTCCTCGTGCTGGCGAGCGCCGGCTGCGGCGGCTCAAGCCACGCCCCGGCTGCTCGGCGAGGACTGGGGCCCGCGCTCGCCACCGCGCCGGTCGCGTGCACCCACCACCTGGTCTTCGCCCGGAGCGGCTCCTCGGCTCGTCGCATGGTCGCGCTCAGCTTCGACGACACCCCAAGCAAGTACACCGAAGAGATCGTCAGGACGCTGCTGCGCTACCACGCCGCGGCGACGTTCTTCGTGATCGGCAATCGCATACCCGGCAACGCTCCGCTGCTGCGCGAAATGCTGGAACACGGGATGGAGCTCGGCAATCACTCCTACAGCCATCCCCGCGACATGGCGACCGAGGCGCAGCGGGCATCGCAGCAGATCGAAAGGGCGAACGCGGCGATCGAGCAGGCGACCGGCCTGCGTCCGTGCCTCTTCCGTCCCCCCTACGGCGTGCTCACTCCGGACCTCGTGCAGCGAGCGAGGGTCCTCGGGCTGACGACAGCGAAGTGGACGGTGGACCCCGGCGACTGGCTACACCCAGGGGTCGGCGCGATCCGCGAACGCGCGCTCGCCGCCGCCGGGCCCGGCGCGATCGTGATCCTCCACGACAACACCGAAACACATGGGCAGACGCTGGCCGCCCTACCCGGGATCATCACCGGCCTGCAGGCTCGGGGCCTGCAGCTGGTCACGATCAGCCAGCTGCTTGGCGACAGGTTCCTCGCGGCGCACGCCGCGCAGACGTCCGGCTAGCGCCGTCTATTCGAGCGCGGCGAGCTTCGCGACGTTACCCGTGTGCAGCCGCCGCTGTTCGGGCGAGCGGCGCCCGGGAGGCAGCTCGGCATCGGCCCCCTGCTCGCGAAGCGCACGCAGGTACTCCACGTCCTCCTCGAGCACGGCGAGCGCGCGCTCGCACCCGAGGACGGGGCCGTGCCCCGGAACGATGTGCTCGGCCTGAGCGACGAGCGGGCGCAGGCGCTCGAGGGTGGCCAGGTAGGCACCGAGCTCGCCTCCCTCGTTCAGCGCAGGGATCTCCACGCTCGAGAGGTAGTCGCCGGCGATCAGAACACGCGCCCAGGGCACCCACAGCGCCATCCCGTCGGCCGTGTGGCCGTCGGCCGCGTGAAGCTCCAGCTCCGCGTCGCCTATCCCGCACTTGCCGGGCACCGGGAGCGACTGGATCGACCCCAGCGTGAGCGGGCGGCGGCGCTCGAGGTACAGCTCTTCATCGAAGCTGCGCAGCTCACGCTGCGCGGCCCCCGGCTCGGCGGAGATCCGCGCGGCGGTGCTCTCGGCGCAGCCGAGCGGCACGCCCGGATAGGCGATGCGCGCCAGCACGTGATCCCAGTCCCCGTGGGTGGCCAGCAGGCCGCTCGGCGGCGCGAACGCCGACTGCTGGAGGAGCGATGGCAGCAGTTCGAGCTCGTCCGGGAGGACGGGCGAGTCGATGATGAACGTCTCCGCCGCCTGCTGCTCGCCGGCCGCCTCTCCCTGCTCGGGCGCCGGCGCGCGAACGAGCGTGCAGTTCAGCTGCAGCAGCGCGCTCGTGACGACGATGACGTCCCGGTGCAGCGAGACGGCGCGCACGTGCGGGGGCGCTAGGAGACGCCGAGCAGCTTGGCGGCCTCTTTGAGGTTGGCCACCTCGGCCGTGGGCTTCTTCTGCGAGGAGTCGAGGGTCTCCTTGTTGCGGTTGACCCAGATGACAGGCACGCGCTGTTTGACGCATGGCACGACGTCGTGGTAGTGGCTGGCGGTGACGTGCACCCAGCCGCGCTTGCCGCCCATCCGCCGTGCGGTCTCGGTGAAGTGGGCCAGTTCCGGCTTGTAAGAGCGCACCTGCTGGGCGGTGACCACGAGGTCGAAGTCGGTCGGTATATGGCGCCGCGTCTGTCCGAGCAGCTTGTCGTCGATGTTCGAGAGGAGACCGAGCTTGTATTTCTTGGCGAGCTTCTGCAGCTGGGGGTTGGTCTCGCGGAACGGCTGCCAGCGCTGCACCGAGTCGGGCAGGAAGCCCGAGCGGGAGGGCTCCAGCGGCCAGTCCATGCGTTTGGCTATCTCGATCGCGGTTCGCCTGAGCACCTCGGCGTAGAGCTCGTAGGAGCCGCCCTCGATCTCGCGCGAGATCTCGTGGAACAGCGGTATGAGCACGTTGCGGTCGATCTCGAAGTCGTCACGAGCGGCCTCTTTGGCGAAGGCGTCGTAGATGCCGGTCTCCCAGTCGATGAGGGTGCCGTAGACGTCAAATGTGACGAATGTGACGTTTTTTGGAATGGGCATCGCGCGGCATTATGCCGCGCTGGAGGCGCGGAGCGCGCCCAGGGCGCCGGCGAGCGATGATTCGGCGTTCTCCTCGATGCTCTGTCGAGCCGTCTTGCGTTAGAGTCCCGCGCCGCAATGGACCTGCTGGAGTACCAAGGCAAGGAGCTCTTTGCCCGCCACGGACTGCGGGTCTCCTCTGGCAAGGCGGTGACGACCGTCGACGGCGCAGTTGAGGCCGCCGGGGAAGTCGGCTACCCGGTCGTGGTGAAGGCCCAGGTGCTGATCGGCGGCCGCGGCAAGGCGGGCGGTGTGAAGCTCGCGGCAGACGAGAGCGAGGTACGCACGCACGCTCAGAACATCCTCGGCATGGATATCCACGGGCACACCGTGCGCACGCTGTGGATCGAGCACGCCTCGGACATCGCGACCGAGTACTACGCGTCGGTGCTGCTCGACCGCTCTGCCAAGAAGCCCCTGGTGATGTTCAGCGTGGAGGGCGGTGTGGACATCGAACAGGTCGCCGAGGAGTCGCCGGAGAAGCTCATCCGTCACCACGTCGACCCGCTCGAGGGGCTCTCGCACGAGGAGGCCGCGGGCATCGCGACCGAGGGAGGAGCAGACGCGGACGTCGTCGAGGGCGTCGCCGACGCGCTCGTCGCGCTGTATGAGGTGTGGCTGCAGGAGGACGCGACGCTCGCGGAGATCAACCCGCTGATCGTCACGCCGGAGCGCGAGGTCAAGGCCCTCGACGCGAAGGTGTCGCTCGACGGCAATGCGTTGTATCGCCATCCCGAGAACCAATCGCTGGCCGACAGCGAGAACGAAGATCCGCTGGAGCGCAGGGCCAAGGAAGAGGGCGTCCAGTACGTCAAGCTGGACGGCGACATCGGAATCCTCGGCAACGGCGCCGGCCTTGTGATGTCCACACTCGACGTCGTCGCCCAGGCGGGCGGCTCGCCGGCGAACTTCCTCGACGCCGGCGGCGGATCGGACGCCGAGAAGATCAAGCAGGCCGTGGAGCTGATCCTCGCCAACGACGCCGTCAAGGCAGTGCTGTTCAACATCTTCGGCGGGATCACGCGAGGCGACGAGGTGGCCAGGGGGCTGATCGCGGCGTTCGACGACATCGGGGCGGGTGGGAAATCGATCCCGTTCGTGGTGCGCCTCGACGGGACGAACGACGTGGAGGGCCGCCGCCTCCTGCAGGAGGCGGCGCTCCCCAACGTGCATGCCGCAGAGACGATGAACGAGGCCGCGGAGATGGTCGTCGCGCTCGCCGCCGGCGACAGCGTGGGGGCGCAGGCCTGATGTCGATCCTGGTCGACGAGCGAACGCGGCTGGCTGTCGCCGGCATCACGGGACGGGAGGGGTCCTTCCACACGCTGAACAACCGCCGCTACGGCACGAACGTCGTCGGCGGGGTGACGCCGGGCAAGGGTGGCCAGGACGTCGAGGGCATCCCCGTGTTCGACAGCTGGGCGCAGGCCATGACCGACGCTCAGCCGAACACCGCGATGATCTTCGTGCCGCCGCGCTTCGCCGCCGACTCGATCCTCGAGGCGGCAGCCGCGGGAGTCGAGCTGGTCATCGCGATCACCGAGGGCATACCGGCCCACGACGAGCTGCGCGTCTACAACACGCTGAAGCGCGACCACCCGGGCACGCGCCTGATCGGCCCGAACTGCCCGGGGATCCTCTCGCCGGGCAAGGCCAACGTGGGCATCATCCCGGCCTCGTTCTTCAAGGAGGGCAACGTGGGCGTCGTCTCGCGATCGGGAACGCTCACCTACCAGATCGGGAACGAGATCGCGCGCGCCGGCTTCGGCTGCAGCACGATCGTCGGGATCGGCGGCGACCCCGTCCCGGGGTCCTCGTTCGTGGACGTGCTGGAGCTGTTCGCGGCCGATGAGCAGACGGAGCTGATCGTCCTCTCGGGCGAGATCGGCGGCTCGGCCGAGGAGGAGGCCGCGGAGTACATCGCCGAGCACGTGAGCAAGCCGGTGGTTGCGTACATCGCCGGGTTCACCGCGCCGGCCGGCAAGCAGATGGGTCACGCGGGAGCGATCGTCTCGGGCAGTGCGGGAACCGCGGCGGCCAAGGCGCGGGCGCTGGAAGAGCGGGGGGTGCGCGTGGGTCGCACCCCGACCGAGGCGGCCGAGATCGCGGTCGAGGTCCTCGGCGGCGCGTCGGTCTCCGCTCCCTGAGCGGCTGCACAGCGCTCATCGAGGCCGCCGTGGCGGGCATCGCGCTCAGCCGAGCACCGGCTACCCGAGATGGCCGGCGGCGGGCCCGGCCGCTACGCTAGGCCTCCATGGACGACGAGGTCGCCAAGACACTGGGCGAGCTCGAGCGGAAGCTCAACGAGCTCGAGCACGCGCTGCGCTCCCTCAGCCGCGGCGACTCGCGCGAGCCGTCTCTCCCGGCACGGTCAGCGGCCGAGGACGGGCAGGCCCAGAGCCGCGGGCGAATCGTCGATGAGACGGTCGAGTCCGACGGACGGGAAGATGACGCATATGCCACCGGCGCGAGCGGTCCGCCTCGCGAGGTCGCCGAGGTTCGTGACGTGGCGCCGGAGGACGGTGCCCGCCGGAGCGCGGCAGCGCAGTCGCTCGCGCCCTCCCGGCAGGACCCGGTGGGCCCCGCGGCCTCCAACGCTCCGGCGTTCTCCGGCCCGCCGCCGACCGCGGCGGAGCTGCTGCGCTTCCGGGAGCGGCTCGAGCAGGCCGCGCGCGAGCTCACCCACGACTACGACGAGCTTCTCGGACGCCTAAGCTTCGCCGCTGTGCCAGTGGCGACCGGCCCCACCATCTCCTTCGCGCGCGGCGCTCCATCACTCGACATCATCGATGTGGACGGCCTCAGGGACGCGGCCGTGCGGGCCTTCGAGAGCGACCCCGCCGGGACGACGGCGTACGGCACGTCTGTCGGCTACCCCCGGCTGCGCAGCTGGATCGCCGACAAGCACGGGGTCGAGCCGGAGCGGGTGCTCGTGACCAACGGGTCGATGCAGGCCGACGCGTTCCTCTTCAAGCACCTGGTGCGCCCAGGCGACGAGGTCGTCGTCGAGCGCCCCTCCTACGATCGCACGCTGCTGTCCCTGCGTCAGCGCGGCGCGCGGCTTCACGCCGTGGAGCTGCAGCCGGACGGCATCGACACGGACGCGCTGCAGCGGCTGCTCTCCGGCGGCCCGGCCGCACGCCCGAAGCTGGCCCACATCATCCCCAACTTTCAGAACCCGGCCGGCTACACCCTGTCACTGGACAAGCGGCGGGCGCTGCTCGACCTCGCGCGCGAGCACGACTTCATCGTCTTCGAGGACGACCCCTATGTCGAGCTGCGCTTCAGTGGCGAGCCGCTGCCGACGATGGTCTCGATGGACCCCGAGCGGGTGGTCTACGCATCTTCGTTCTCGAAGACGATCTGCCCGGGCAGCCGCGTCGGCTATCTCGTCGGTCCGCCCGAGCTGATCGGCGCGATCGCCCAGCTGGCGACCAACACCTACATATCGCCGAACATGGTGGCCCAGTCGATGGTCTACGAGTTCTGTGCCTCAGGCGCGATCGACAGGTCGATCGAGAACGTCAAGGCGGCCCTGGCGGAGCGTGCGAAGACGCTCGCCGACGCGCTACGCAGCGAACTGCCCGACGCGCAGTTCGTGCCGCCGCAGGGCGGCTACTTCATGTGGGTGACCCTGCCGCCGGGGACCGACGTCGCGGCCCTCTACCACGCGGCCGCGGAGCGCGGCGTGTCGTTCGTGAAGGGCACCGACTTCGTGCTGGATGGCGGCGAGAACGCGCTGCGCCTCGCCTACTCGGGGGTCACGCCGGCTCAGATCGAGACCGGCGTCGCACGGCTGGCGGAGGCGTACCGCTCTCTCTAGCGCCCGTAGCGCTGGCCGAGCACGAGCTGCTCGGGCAGCGCGGTGCGCGGTGGAGGGGACGGCTTGGCGATCACCGAGACGGTCTCGGCGACGCTCGTGGTCACCGACCGGCGGCCTCCATCGGATCCCTCCACGACCACATGCTCGTCGTCGCGCTCGACGAGCTCGCCCTCCAGGCCCGGCTCAAGGCCCGCCGCCTTCAGGTAGCGCAGGAGGTCCTCCGCCTCGTTCTCGAAACGCAGCACGCGCACGGTGGCGCCGATCTCGACGTCCGCGAGCGGCACTCCGGCGAGCCGCGCGCCGGCGACGATCGGGTGCCCGTGAGGGCAGGTCTTTGCGTCGCCGATCGCCGCGAGCATGCGCTCCTCCAGCACCGGCGACATCGCGTGCTCCAGGCGCTCGGCCTCCTCGTGGACCTCGTCCCAGGGGACGCCGAGCACGTCGGTGAGGAAGCGCTCGATCAGCCGATGCCGCCGGACGATGCCCTCGGCGTAGTCGGCGCCGCTCTCGGTGAAGGCGATCGCCCGATCGGAGCCGCGCGTGATGTAGCCGTCGCGCTCGAGCCGCCCGATCATCTCGTGGACGGTTGGAGCCGACAGCTGCATCGCCCGGGAGACGTTCGCGCCGGTCATCGGCAGCCCCGCCTCCTGGAGCCAGAAGAGGCTCTGCAGGTACTCCTCCTCCGCGACGGTCGCCGTCGTGGGGCTGTCGCCATTCACCCGCCTGATGCTAGTCGACGCTCACGCCGAGAGCTGCTCGTAGACGCACTCGCGAGGCGGCTTGTCCTCACGCCAGCGCCGCAGCTTGGCGCCGTGGCGTATGCGCCCGGCGGAGACATGATCGAAGTCGATCTCCACGACGAGCTCCGGACGCAGCGCGACCCACTCGAGATCCTTTCCTGCGCTCCAGCGGCTGGGGTCCGCGGAGCCGCGCTCGCCTGACTCATACGGAGCGAGGAACGTGACCAGCCGGCGCTTCTCGGCGGCGCTCAGCCCGGAGCAGTGTCCGACCACGCGGAGCTCCTCGCCGTCATACAGGCCGAGGATCAGGGCGCCGACCGTTTCCGGCTCCTTGCCCGGGCGCCACCCCACGAGGACAGCGTCGATCGTGCGCACGCGCTTGACCTTCACCATCCCCTTTCGCTCGCCGGGCCGATAGGGCGCGGAGCGCTCCTTGGCGATCGCGCCCTCGGCGTGCTCGAGCCACGGGGCGGCCTCCTCCGCGGAGCCCACGGTCTGCATGAGCTCTACCGGGGCAGATGCGAAGCCGTCCGCGGCAAGCAGCCGCTCGAGCTCGGCGCGGCGCTCGGCGAACGGACGATCGAGCAGCGACTCGTCGTCCACGGCGAGCAGGTCGAAGGCGACGTACACCGCCGGCGTCTCGCCGGCAAGCCGTTCGATGCGTGAGGCGGCGGGATGGATGCGCTGGCCGAGCGCGTCGAAGTCCTCGCGGCCGTCGGCGCCGCGAACGACGATCTCTCCGTCGAGCACGTATCTGCCGGGCGGCAGCTCCAGCTCTGGGAAGTAGCGCCCGAGGGGCCGGCCGTTTCGCGACTGCAGGTTTATCTCCTCGCCATCCACGAACGCCAGACAGCGAAAGCCGTCGAGCTTGATCTCATAGCAGTAGTCCTCGCTCGCCGGGAGCTCCTTGCGCGACAGCGCGAGCTGCGGCTTCAGCGGAGGCGTCACAGGGAGCGTCACGACGGCTTCGGCCCTCCGGCGCGGGCCCTGCTCGGCTGCACACGCGGGGGCTCGCTCTTGCCCTTGCGGAAATGTGGCGGCCACGGCGCGTCTCCGAGGCCGTCGCGCTCGTCGCGCGCGGCAAGCTCCAGCAGCCCGTCGAGTTTGCCCGGGTGCTCGTCGATCTCGGCCGACGGATCGCCGCGCTCGAGAAGGCGCGCCGGGACGGTCCGCATGTTCAGCTCTGCCGGCTCCACTCCGACGACCTCGTCCCACTCGAGGGGGCACGACACCCGGGCGTCGGGGACGGCCCTCACCGAATAGGCCGAGGCGACCGTTCGGTCGCGGGCGTTCTGGTTATAGTCGATGAAGACGCCCTTCCGTTCCTCCTTCCACCAGCGGCTGGTCGCCCGTCCCGGCATCTGCCGCTCGACCTCTCGCGCCAGCGCGAGGGCGGCACGGCGCACTTCTTCGAAGCTCTGCTCGGGGACCAGGCGGACGTAGACGTGCACCCCGCGCGAGCCGGAGGTCTTGGGAAAGCCGCGCAGCTGGTTCTCCTCGAGCACCTCGCGCACCGCCAGCGCCACCTCGCGGACCTCCGAGAACGCGACGCCCGGCCCGGGATCGAGGTCGATCCGCAGCTCGTCGGGATGGTCGAGGTCCGCGCGTCGTACGGCCCAGGGGTTCCAGTCGATCACACCCAGGTTCACACCCCACACGAGGTGCGCGGCGTCGTTCGGCACGAGCTCGCGCGCGTGGCGTCCGCTGGGAAAGGTGACGGTGGCGGTCTGCAGCCAGTCGGGCGCGTTCTCCGGCACGCGCTTCTGGAAGAAGGGCTTGCCTTCCACCCCGTCGACCCACCGCTTCATCACGGTCGGGCGGTCCCGCAGGTGCCGCACGACCGGCTCGTGGCACTCGAGGTAGTAGTTGACGAGATCGATCTTCGTGAGACCGGCCGCCGGGAAGAACAGCTTGCCGGGATTGCTGACGCGCAGCTCGTGTCCGGAGACCTCGACCACGACGTGTTCTCCCTTCTTGGCGGCCATTGCTGGAAGGATGCCCGATCGTGAGTCCCGGTACCGCCGACGTGCCGCCACCAGATGCGCCAGCGCGTCTCGGGGCGCTCATACCCCAGACGCTGCTGGTTGCCTCCGCGCCGTTCGCCGGCGACCTACCCGCCGCCCGCGTCGCCGCGGCGATCGCACGCGGGCTGCGGGCCGGAGGCCGGCCCGAGACGGATCTCTGCCCGAT
>JAOPZV010000089.1 GCA_025963935.1 Solirubrobacterales bacterium | reverse complement strand
CCTCCTCGACCACGCCGATCGCCTCGTGGCCCATCCGGCGGCCGGTCTCGCTGTGCTCCATCGTTTTGTACGGCCACAGGTCGCTGCCGCAGATGCAGGCGCGGGTCACGCGGACGAGTGTGTCCGTCGGCTCGCTCAGGCCTGCGTCGGGAACGCTCTCGATGCGGACGTCGCCGGCGCCGTACATGACAGTTGCGCGCATGTTCAGGCCACCTTTCGTGTCGGAGTGCTCGGATTGCTCTACCCCAAAAAAGCATTGGGCCGCGTCCAAGCCGACGTCGTAGCTCGCGCGCTCAGCTGGGCTCGGCGGTGTCCTGGACGGGGCTCGAGTCCCGCTGATGCGTAGGCTGGGCGAGTGGATCAGGAGCGGGTTCGCAGGGCGACCAACGCCGACCTCGATCAGCTCACAGCGCTGCTGTGGCTGGCGTTCGCAGACGACCCGCTGTGGAGCTGGGCGTTCCCAGACCGCGAGAAGCTCCAGCCTTGGTGGCGCTTCCTGATCGGCAGCGCCCTGCGGCATCGCTGGGTATGGGTCCTGGGCGATTACGCGGCCGCGTCGGTGTGGATCCCTCCCGACTGCGACGAGCTCTCCCGCAAGGAGGAGGACCAGGTCGAGGGGCTGCTGGAAGACCTCATCGGCAGCCGCGCCTCCGAGGTCATGCAGCTGCTCGAGCGATTCGAGGCCTGCCATCCGAGAGGCAAGCCGCACTACTACCTGAGCATCCTCGGCATCCACCCCGCTCATCGGGGTCGCGGTCTCGGGATGAGGCTCGTCGCCCAGAACCTCAGCCTGATCGACGCGGAGCGCATGCCGGCGTATCTGGAGTCCAGCAGCCCCGCCAACGACCAGCGCTACGCATCGGCGGGGTTCAAGCGGCTGGGCCAGTTCTCGACCCCCGACGGGAGTCATGCGGTGAGCACGATGTGGCGGCCGCCGCGTCTCGAGTCTGCCGAGGACACTTGACAGCCGACGTTGGCCGCCTGTAGTATTCAACAGGTTTGTTGATAAACCGCTTGGATGAATACAGGATGGCGACCGACCAACTCAGCCTCACGTTCGCAGCCCTCGCCGACCCCACGCGCCGCGCGATCCTCGCTCGGCTCGCGGAGGACGGGGAGGTCACCGTGAACGAGCTCGCAGAGCCGTTCCCGTTCACCGTGCAGGCTGTCTCCAGGCACCTGAAGGTGCTCGAGCGGGCCGGCCTGATCACGCGCGGGCGCACGGCGCAGTTGCGTCCGTCGCGTCTGGAGGGCGCGCCTCTTCGAGCGGTGGCCGACTGGCTGGAGCAGTACCGCGAGATCTGGGAGGGGCGCCTGGACCGCCTTGCAAATCACCTCCGCGACATACAACGAAAGGCAGACGACGATGAGTGAGCAATCCGTCATGACCGAGCACACGATCGTGATAGAGCGGGAGCTGGACGCTCCTCGCGACCTCGTGTGGAAGACGTGGACCGACCCCGACGAGGTGACGAAGTGGTGGGGACCCGAGCACTTCACGACGCCCCGTGACGGGATCGAGTTCGACCTGCGCCCGGGCGGCGTCTGCCGCCTGACGATGATCGGCCCCGACGGCGAGAAGTACCCGAGCGACGGTCACTTCGGAATCGTGGAAGCGCCCGCGCGGCTCTCGTTCGGAGAGGAGACCACGGACCACCCGATGATCGAGTCCGGTGAGACCACCGTCGAGTTCATCGACCTCGGGGAAGACCGCACGAAGGTCGTCGTTTCCTCGCGCATGATCTGCGCCGAGGAGCTCGTCGACATGGCCAACGCGGGATGGAGCAGTCAACTGGACAAGCTCGAGGCCCTGCTCGCCGGCTGAACGGGACGGGGTGGCGCGCCACGGGCGCCACCCCCAAGCTGGCAATCGGGGAGCCAGAGCCACTGCGCAAGCTGAGATGATGAGCTCTGCCGTGGTGCTCAACGATGCTCTTCGATCTGCCAGCCCCCCCGCAACGCTGGTCGTGGGACTGGTCCTCTGCGCGCTTGGAGCAGGGTGCGGTGGGTCCTCCACCTCCTCTGGGACGGCGAGCACCAAGTCGGTGCCCAGGGCGCCGGCCGCAACCGGGCCGCAACCCGAAGCGACCCAGACCACGACCGGCCCTGCTGCGGGGCAGGAAGCACAACACGAAGGACCCGGCACCGTGCCGAACGTGACCGGCGTGCGGCTCGACGCCGCAGAAAAGGACCTCAAACGCAGGTCGGTCCCGTACAGGATCCTCGCGAGCGGTGGCTCGGGTGCCGTGAAGAACAGCTGGACCGTCTGCGAAACGAACCCAGCGCCGCGCACTCACCTCGAGTCCGGAACGACGGTGCGCCTGATCGTGGCGCCGTCGTGCAAACGGTGAACGGGGCACCCAGCATCCTTGCCATCTAGTTCAGGTGAGGCCGACGCCGGCCATCGCCTACCTGCGGCGAGCCTCCGGCTCGAGCGCCGGATTGCTCCATCCGGCGTCCGTGGGGTTGATCGTGGTGCCGGGCGCCACGATCTCGTCGATTCGGTCCAGAAGCGCCGTATCGAGCTCTAGCTCAGCGGCGCCGAGCTGGGACTCGAGCTGCTCCAGGGTGCGCGGGCCGATGATCGCCGCCGTCACCGCGGGGTGGCGGATGACGAACGCGAGCGCCATGTGGATCAGCGACATGCCCCGCTCCTCGGCAAGCTCGGCCAGCGCGTCGGCTGCCTCGAGCTTCGCCTGGTTGGCCGGGATCGAGAGGTCGTAGCGCTGCGGGATCATCGCCGCGCGGCGTGAGGTGAGCTCCTCAGATCCCTTGCGCCAGCGTCCTGAGAGCCACCCGCCGGCGAGCGGGCTCCAGGCGATGACGCCCATGTCGTGCTGTCGGCAACTCGGCAGAATGTCAGCCTCGACGCCGCGCGCCAGGAGCGAGTAAGGCGGCTGCTCGCAGACGTAGCGTTGCAGGCCACGCTCACGCGCGACCCACTGGGCCTCGACGATCTGCGGCGCCGGGTATGTCGAGGAGCCTATGTAGCGCACCTTGCCCTGCGAGACCAGGTCGGACAGCGCGCCGAGCGTCTCCTCGTGGGCGGTCCAGGGATCCCAGCGATGCACCTGGTAGAGATCGATCCAGTCGGTCTGCAGTCGTTTGAGCGAGGCCTCGACCTCGCGCATGATCCAGCGCCGTGAGTTGCCCGCCTCATTCGGGTCGTCTCCCATCGTCCCGTGGAACTTCGTCGCCAGCACGACGTGCTCGCGACGCCCGCCGCTGAGCGCCTTGCCGACGATCTCCTCGGACTCGCCTCGCGAATAGACGTCGGCGGTGTCGATGAAGTTGATCCCCGCGTCCAGCGCGCGGTGGATGATGCGGATCCCCGCATCGTGATCGGGCTCTCCCCAAGCCCCGAACATCATCGCGCCGAGGCACAGCGGGGTCACATGGACGCCCGTGCGCCCGAGTACTCGCTGATCCATTCGCACAAGTTACAACCGGCGCCCCCGCGCCAGCGCGCAGCCCCACGCGAGCGTGCCGAGCGACCGCAGCGCCGTGCTAGCCGCCCAGCTCGTAGCGCGCCTGCTCCTCGGTCGTGCGCTCTGCCCAGGGGATCGCCTCCAAGCGTGCATCGGGGATCGGCTCACCGCTCTCGACGGATAGTCCGTACGTCCCTGC
>JAOPZV010000260.1 GCA_025963935.1 Solirubrobacterales bacterium | reverse complement strand
GAGCTCGGCGTGGTGGCGTTCGCGGGCGAGTGCGTGGGGCTGCGCGATGCGGGACGGCGCCTTGCGGTAGCGCGCGACGCGGAGGTGCTGCTCGGCACGCTCGACAGCCTGCTCGTGCGCCACCCCGGGCGGCTGGCCCGGCGGCCGGGCGTGAAGCGGCTGCGCGAGGCGCTGGACACCGAGCGTCAGGCCGCCGCGGCACGGGCTCTCGGCGATGCGGCGATGCGCGGCGAGGTGATCGACGAGCTGCGAGCGGTCCGCCAGAGGGCCGCTGGCTGGCGCCTCACCGGCCCCGGGGGGGTCGAGGCCGTCGAGCGGGATCTCGAGCGCCTCTACCGGCAGGGGCGCAAGCGCATGCGACGGGCCGCCCGCGGCAAGGGCGACCGGGCGCGCGCGATGCACGAGTGGCGCAAACGCGTGAAGGACCTCCGCTACGCCGCGGAAATGCTGGAGCGGCGCGACCCGGGCGAGGGACGGCGCAAGCGGCGGCGGCGGCGCGCCCGGCAGGACGCCGCATCGAAGTTCATCCACACGCTCGCGCGCGACACTGACCGGCTGGGCGAAGCGCTGGGCGAGGAGCACGACCTGGCGGTGCTGGCCGGGCGGATCAGCGGGAAGGGCGAGCATGGCGGCTCGCACGGGCCCGGCGGGGAGCGCATCAGGCTCGGACGGCGCAACCGCAGGGCCGTCCTGAAGCTGATCGCGCGACGGCGGCGCAGGCTGCGCAAGCGGACCCTGCGCAACGGCGCCCGTCTATACGGGGTGGGTCCGAAGCGGTTCGTGCGGCGGGTGCGGCGGGCCTACGAGCGCGCGTCGATCAGCCGACGCTGAGCACGGTCAGCGTGCGCTTGCCGCGCGGCAGCGACACGGAGACGTCCTCGCCGATGGCGCGCCCGAGCAGCGCCACAGCGACCGGCGATTCGGCCGACAGGCGCCCCTCGCCGGGGGCGGCGTCGTGGGAGCTGACGCTGCGCCAGGTCTGCTCGACGCCGTCGTGATCGCGCACCACGACTGTTGAGCCGAAGGACACCACCCCGCCGCTGGCAGCCGGCGCTTCCTCCACGATGACCGCAGCGGCGATCTTCTCGCGCAGGCGAGCGATCTTCGTCTCGAGGTGCGCCTGGTCGTTCTTCGCGTCGTGGTACTCGCTGTTCTCCTTGAGATCGCCCCACTCGCGCGCGGTCTTGATGCGCTCGGCGATCTCCCTGCGACCGTCGCCCTCCAGCTGCGCCAGCTCGGCCTCGAGGACGTCGAGGCCCTCGGCCGTTGTGAGGTTGGTCGTCTCAGACACGATCTCAGAGCCTATCCAAAGCGGCAGCTCCGCCGGGCCGCTCCCCATCCCGGTTGTTCGCGGCGGTCTAGAAGTAGGTACGCGCCGGTGAGGACAGTAGCGCGTAGATCTGCACGATCGCCGCCTGCACGAGGAGCTGGGCGGACGCCGGAGAGCCGGCGACGAACAGGTTGTTCGACAGGCGCAGGTGCTGCCAGGCGTAGTCGACGTAGCCCTGAGCGAGCTTCGGCCCTGGGGGGTCGTGGCTGACGGAGTCGAGGTACAGGATGTTGCGGAAGTACACCGACGGGAAGAAGGGGATCTCCGAGGCGAGGCGTTCGGGGGTGAAGTAGGCGAGCGCCGCCCGTGCGGTCTGACGCGCCTGGTAGAGGTAGGCGGCGTTGCCGGTGGCCTGGTAGAGGAGCGTCCCGGCGCCGATCATCGTGCCCTGGCCGTAGCTCCAGAGCATCGGCACGATGACGCCCTTGGCGGTGATGTGGTCGGCGTACATGCCGCTGGGCTGCAGCAGGCAGCGGCGGACCCATTCGTAGGCGCCTTCGGCGAAGCGCAGGTACTGGACGTTGCCGGTCGCACGGTAGAGCTGCACCCCGAGCTCGGCCGCGGGAGCGTTCGTGATGGTGTTGCGGTCCGTGTTTTCGGCGTCGTTGGAGAACGGGATGCCCCCCGGGCAGGGCAGCTGCGGGTCGCTCGACCAGCCGGCCATCTCGAACGCCATGATCGCCTCGGCGCTGCCGAGCGCCGCCGGTTCGTGCGTCAGCCGGTAGACGCGCATCAGCTCGATCCCGACCCAGTCGTTGTCGTCGTAGTACTTGGCCCCCCCGGGCCCCGCCGGTGGCGCGACGGTGCCGTCGAAGGCGGCGAGCGTGCTCGTGAAGGTGCCCTCGGGCATCCCCGAGTTGTTGACGTCGAGGTAGTTGCGCAGGCCGATCAGCCGTGCTCGCAGTTCCCGTCCGATCGCGCCCGGCATGCCGTGGACGCTGGCGAGGCTGACGTTGGCGGCGAGCGCCTGCGAGAAGGGCCACAGGTAGGAGAACGGTTCGCCGTTGTAGAGCCCGGAGCCCTGGATGTAGTAGTAGCGCTGCATCGCTTCGAAGGCGAGCAGGCCGCGCAGCGGGTTCCCGCGCAGCGCGGGCTTGCGTGGCTTCTTGGGCGAGGGCTTCTTCTTCGCGGCGCCGCCGGCGCGGGCGCCGGAGCGGGCAGCGGGCCGGGCGAATTCGGAGCGTTGCGCGATTTTCGAGGGACGCGTGGCACCAGCCGGGTAGGGGGTGGCGGCGGGCGCCCTGACAGCCCGGGAGGGGTGCGCTGCGGCCGAGGGGCGCGCGAGGAGCCGCGTCGCCGCCTGGGCGCTCGTACCCGCCGCGGCGAGCACGCTGAGCGCCAGGAGGACGGGCAGGGCCCGCGGGCGAAGGCTGTCAGGGAAGCGAGGCGTCATTGGGGCTCAGCAGGCACAACAAACGGCGCGGTCGTTCGATTTGGTATACGCGAGTGGTCCCCGCGGCGCGGCGGGCATGCAGGGAGGTGGAGAATCGTCGCACAGGATCCTCAGCGGAGAGGGTGAGCAAGATGCATTTCGACTTCGACTACACGACGCTCGGACACGTGACCGTGGACGTGCTCGAGGACGGGTCCCGCCAGCCCGGGGGAACGGCCTTCTACAGCGCGCTGCAGGCGGCCCGCCTGGGACGCCGCACGCAGATCCTCACGCGAGGGCGCGCGGAGGAACTCGAGGCGCTGCTCGAGCCCTACCGCTCCGAGCTCGAGGTGACCGTGCTAGCAG
>JAOPZV010000258.1 GCA_025963935.1 Solirubrobacterales bacterium | reverse complement strand
GCCCGTGACCCGCCGAGCGCCCCATCGCTCGTTCCCACGCCGGGTTCAGGCACACGCGGTAGGCGAACCGCGTGGCGGGTGGGTTCACGACCGTGCTCGCGTAGGACACGCCGGGAGCGATCTCGCGAGTCGGCGTGACGGCTGCCAGGCGGAACAGGAGCGTGCCGCGGGGGGCCGTGAACCACAGAGCGCTGACCGACGGTGAGCCCGCTTCCACGGCGTGGCGGATCCGCATGCTCAGACGTGTGGCTCCGGGCCCAAGCCGTCGTGCGCTGATCGCGACCGCGGGATAGACGAACACCCGCAGCTGGCGGCTACTCGGCGTCGAGGCACCGTCGGCGACGACGCGTAGGCGGCTGTTGCGTTCGAGCAGCACTCCCCTGAAGGAGAAGGATCCGTCCGGCCCGCTCGTGACATGGGCGGTCGTCGAAAAGCCGCGGAACGGGTATGCCTCGCTCTGCAGCGCGAGCGGTGCGCCCGCGACACCGTGTCCGTCGATCGTCACGGCGCCGGCGACCGCGAGCGTGGCGCCGATCGTCAGCTCCGTCGCGCTGGCCGAAGCGCTGATCTGCTCCGCGGGGGACGTCACGGGCGAAGCGCCCGCGGAGACGCCTGTCATCGTCAGAGCGAGGGCGATGGCGGTCGGCGGGACGGCGCCGAGCGCTTGCAGAGCGAATCCCCACATTCGGTGGCGCAACGGTAGACGATGCTCCGGGCGCCTTTTTAGATCCGCGCCTGTAGCCGGCGCGCGGAGGTCAACGTTTGATGGTGACCGAGGTCGAGGCGCTCGAGCGGGATTCGCCCTTCCGTCGCGGAACGAACAGCGCGCGGACCTTGACCTTCAGACGGCGGTGCTTTTTCAGCGCGCTCAAGCCGGCCCGGCCCAGCCGAACTCGGAGCGTGGTCGTGGTCGCCTTGCGGACGCTGCGCTTGACGCTCTTCAGGTTCCGTCCGCTCACCGTGACTCGGCCGGCGGCCGGCGTCTGGACGGTGAGCAGCAGCGTGTGCCCGCGGACCTTCTTGCGGACGATCCTGATTCCGCAGCCGGCAACCGCGATCTTCGTGTTCTGCTTGAACACGGCTCCGCTCTGCGCCGTGATGACGGTCGGCATGATCAGGCTGTGTGCACACAGGTTGCCGTATGCGGCCAGCGCGGAGTGGGGTCCCGTCGGCAGTGTGAGCGCGAAGCTCGACACGGGCACGTCGGGGACCGCCGCGAACGTCGAGGTGGTGATGCCCTTTTTGATGTCCGTGGTGCCTTCCAGGATGATGCGCACGCCGCCGTTCTGCAGCACGAGGACGAGGTTCGGGAACGCCTCGGCGGCGTGGGAGACCAGGTAGGCGGGACCGGTGAGGTTGCCTGTCAGGACCGGCGTGCTCGCCGTGGCGCTGCCGACCACGGAGGTGACCGGGCAACTCGCCGGGTTGGCTTCGAACGTCGCCTGCGGACAAGCTTTCTGCAGCGTCGTCAGGCGTGAGGGAAGCTGGAGGGGCAGCTGCGTGAACACGGAGCGAATGTTCGCCTGGTGGGCAGCCTGCGTGAGGTTGACCTGCAGGGGAGCGCCGTTCGCTTTGGAGGTCTTCGTGCTGCTCGCGACCTTGAATGACGGCTTGAACGCGAGCGCCCCGCAGCTCGTCACGCCGAAGGCGCTCGAGACGCCCTGCGATGCATTGAACGTGGAGGTCAGCCTCGAGTCCGTCGCAAGCGGGCCGCAGAAGGTGGGGTTGAACAGGAAGTTCGGCTTCGTCACCGCGACGCTGAGGCTGCGCAGGTGCAGGGGCACCCCGCCGACAATCCGCGGCAGGGTCGCCGTCGCTATGACGCGGGCGCTGTGCGGGTCGACGCCGACCGACACGCGTGTCTCGACGCGCCCGAGGTCGAACGGCCCGGCCGCCGCCTCGATCGGGATCGAGAGACCGTACGGTGCGCCGTTGGTCGGGCCGGTCAGGTACACGGGACCGGAGAAGCCGAACGGTTCACTGCCGACGCCGGCGGTCGCGGATGCGGTGCCGATCTGGCTGCTGGCCGGACAGGTGCCGACGTTCGCTCCAGGTTCGGGGCACAGCGTCACCGACGGGATCAGGCCGACCAGTCCCGCGGGCAGCGTCGTCTGCACGCTGGAGATGTTCTGCTGGCCGTCGGCGCGGCCGAGGTTGAAGGTGAAGTTGGTGAAGGCGCCGGCTTTGTTGCTGGTCTGGCTGGTCGACTGGCCGAGCGAGAACGGGATCGCGGCGGGGCAGCCCGTGGCCGCGAACGGGAACGCCGGCTTGAACTCTTTGAGGATGCCTTCGCCCGAGTAGGCGATGAAGTCAGATTCGGTGTTGCTCGCGACGCAGGTCAGTGGGTTCGCGAGCGGCGCGCGCGGCCCTCCGTTGAGCGTCAGCGTGGCGCTGCTGAACGGCAGCTGCGGCAGGTTGAAGGGGTGCACGGGGCTGTTCACGACGTCGACTTTCAGGCGCCCCGCGGTGGGGTCGGGCGTGACGGTCGCTTCGACCTTGACCTTCACGTCATAGACGCTTTCGGCGACGATGTAGATCGCGTACGGCGGGCCGGTGATGGGTGTGCCTCTCGGCGCGGCCAGGTAGACACCGCCGGTGAGCGAGCCTTTCGGTAGGTCCGTTTCGATGTTGACGTTGCCGACCCGCGAGCCCGCAGGGCACTGTGCCGCTTCTTTGCTTTCGAAGTGGACGAGCCCGGGCGGGCACGCTTCGAGGCCGTGCGCGGCGGAGGGGTTGAGCGTCAGGCCTTCGGGGAACAGCGCGTGGCCCGAGACGATGTCGGCCGTGTTGACTTCATTTTCGCCTTCGTTCTGGGGGACCAGCACGTTGGTGATTGCGCCATCCGGCTGGTCGTAGCCGGAGGTCTGCGGTTTGACCTGTGTGGTCGGGTTGAACGGGACGTTTTTGCAGCCGTCGACTCCGACGGGCGGCACCGTGGGTGCGCTCACGACCTCGTGTTTTTCGTCTTCGAGTTCGATGTACGAGGTCGACTTGCTCGGCGGGCCGCATTCGCTGGGCAGCGTCAGGAAGTTGCCGTTGCCGGCGTGGCCGTCGAAGAACAGCTTCGACTTGAGGGTCTGCAGTTTCGCGTTGACTGCGAGGGGGCCGACTTTCACACTGACTTCGGGCGGGATGTTGTCGATCTGGAACCACTCGTGGAAGTCGCCGGAGGGGACACCGCGCGCTTCCAGCGCCGGTTCCTTGGCGTAGCTGACGTGCCCTTCGAGCAGCAGCTGCGTGTTTTCGACGAGCGGCGGGACGCCTTTGACTTCGATCCCGAAGAGCAGCGGCAGGCCGGCCTCCTGTTGGAGGTTGTAGACGTTGCCTTCGAGCGTCAGGACTTTTTCGACCGGCGCGCCGACGAAGGCTTCGAGTTCGACGAACCCGGCTTTCGTGAGCGGACTGCAGGCGTTTGCACTGAATTCCGCACGGCTGCAGGCGGGCAGGGCCTGCGGGTCGGCAGCCAAGCCGGGGGGCACGTCGACCCGGATTCGTTTGAGCGTTTCTTCGGGCCGGCGGCTTTCACCCGAGCCGGTGTGCGCGACTTCGAAGCCGGTCAGCCCCCAGGACGGGTGTCCTGCGGCCTGCGTGTAGAACACGCTCGGCGGGCTCGTGTATTCGCAGTTTTTCACCGTGAGCTGGGTGCCGTTGCAGGTGCCCGCTTCCCATTTCGGGGGCGGGCCCCAGCCGAACGCGGAGGATGCCGCGAGCGCGGACAGCGCGCAAGCGAGCAGCGCGCTGATGAGCGGTTTCTGCACGGCAATCAGGCGACGGTGCGTCATGCGATCGAGCCTCTTCTTCCCTCGTTTACCTGGACTGGGCGCCCGCGCGCCAGCCACTCCGATCTACCCGTTTTCCCAGGCGCTACTCAGGAGTAGCCATTCGATCGATACGTGGCAACCATCTCGGGAGGCCCGCGTGGCGCGCGAGAGTTCAGGCCTCGCGCGGTATGTAAGGCGCCAGCTCGCGGCGCGCGATCGACAGCTTGTGTACCTCGTCGGGCCCGTCGGCCAGCCGCAGGGTGCGCAGATGCGCGTACGCCCAGGCGAGGTGGAAGTCGTCGGACACGCCCCCACCGCCGTGCACCTGGATGGCCCGGTCGACGACCTTCAGCGCGACGTTCGGCGCAGCTACCTTGATCGCCGCTATCTCGGTGCGCGCCTGGCGGTTGCCGACGGTGTCCATCATCCATGCGGCCTTGAGCGTCAGCAGGCGGGCCATCTCGATCTCGATGCGCGACTCCGCGATCCAGTCCTGGATGTTGCCGCGGCTCGCCACCGGCTGACCGAACGTCACACGGCTGATCGCGCGCCTGCACATCGCCTCGAGTGCGCGCTCGGCGGCGCCGAGCGCGCGCATGCAGTGGTGAATGCGGCCCGGGCCGAGGCGCGCTTGGGCGATCATGAAGCCGTCGCCCTCGCCGGCGATCAGGTTGGACGCGGGGACACGCACGTCCTTGAAGTCGATTTCGGCGTGGCCCTCCTGGTCCTGGTAACCGAACACCGGAAGGCCGCGCAGAACGCTCACGCCGGCGGTTTCGAGCGGCACGAGGATCATGCTCTGCTGCTTGTGCACGGGGGCGTCCGGCTGGGTCTTGCCCATCACGATCATGATCCGGCAGTGGGGATGCAGCGCGTTGGATGTCCACCACTTGCGTCCGTTGAGAACGTAGTCCTCGCCGTCGCGTTCGATGCGCGTCGCGATGTTGGTGGCGTCGGAGCTGGCGACGTCCGGCTCGGTCATCGCGAACGCCGAGCGGATCTCCCCATCGAGCAGCGGCAGCAGCCAGCGCTCCTTCTGCTCGGGCGTCGCGAACTGGTTGAGCACCTCCATGTTGCCCGTGTCGGGCGCTGAGCAGTTGCATGCCTCCGAGGCGATGTGCGAGCGGCCGAGGATCTCCGCGAGCGGGGCGTAGTCGCTGTTGGACAGGCCGGCGCCGTGGTCGGGGTCGGGCAGGAACATGTTCCACAGCCCAGCCTCGCGGGCCTGCTGCTTGAGCTCCTCCATCACGGCAGGCTGGTGGTGAGGGTCGCCGGACTCGCGCAGCTGCTGCTCGTAGATCGCCTCGGACGGATACACGTGCTCGTCCATGAACGAGGTGAGGCGCTCCTTGAATTCAGAACAACGTTCGCTCGGCTGGAAGTCCATCGGTTCTCCTCGCTCGCGGCAATGGGCTTAGGATCATCCACGATGAGCCAAGGAGGCGCCAGCTACCGCGCGGCCGGCGTGGACTACGAGGCGCTCGACTCCGGCAAGCGGCTGGCGATCGCCAAGGCGCTGTCCACGTCCTCGCTGCTCACGGCAAGGGGTGGGCGTGCGCTCGACGCCTCGCGTGGGGAGCCGGCCTTCGTATTCGAGCTGGGAGGCCAGACGCTGGCGTTCGTCGTCGAGGGGCTCGGGACGAAGTCGGTCGTGGCGCGTCAAGTCCTGGAGAGCCAGGGCATCGACCGCTTCGCGGACGTCGCCTACGACACGGTCGCGGCGATCCTCAACGATCTCTGCTGCGTCGGCGCTCTCCCGCTCGTCGTCAACGCCTATTTCGCGACGGGCGCCTCCGAGTGGTACCTGCAACGCGAGCGCGCCGCGTCACTGCTCGAGGGATGGCGCAGGGCGTGCGCGGACGCCGGCTGCGTGTGGGGTGGGGGAGAGTCGCCGTCGCTGCCCGGCCTACTCGACGAGCGCGACATCGAGCTCGCCGGCGCGGCCGTCGGAGCGGTACCGGAGGGGCACGAGCCGATCCTGGGAGAGCGTCTCTCACCCGGCGACGAGATCGTGCTCGTCTCCTCGAGCGGACTGCACGCCAACGGGGCATCGCTCGCACGCCTCGTCGCCGGGCGGTTGGCCGACGGCTATGCAACCCGGCTGCCCGGCGGCGGCACTCTCGGCGAGGCGCTGCTCGAGCCGTCGATCATGTACGTCCCGCTCGTCGCCGCGCTGATCGAGGCGGCGGTGCCGCTCACGTATATCAGTCACGTGACCGGCCATGGCCTGCTCAAGCTGATGCGCCCCCCGCGCCCGCTGACGTATCGCATCGAGCGACTGCCGGACGTGCCACCCGTGCTCAGCTACCTCGTCGCGGAGGCCGGTCTCGATGCACCGGCGGCGTATTCGACGTTCAACATGGGCGCCGGCTACGCCCTCTACGGCGCCCCCGGCAGCGGCGCGCGTATGGTCGAGATCGCAGAGCGGCTCGGACTGAGCGCGATGGTCGCCGGCCGGGTCGAGGAGGGGCCGAGGCAGGTGATCCTCGAGCCCGTCGGCGTGCGCTTCGCCGGCACCGAGCTCGAGCTGTCCGCGCCCGAACCATAACCGTCAAGCGCAGCCTTAATGTTCTCGCCGTAGCGCTACTCCGTACAGCCTCAGGGTATACACCTCATATGGCGCGCAATTTCCCCCCACATGCCATGGGTGCGCGTACTCAGCCTGCCTTCGGCCGGCCGCAATCGTTCCAGCTTGAACGGATTGCGCCGGAAGGATAAGGTTCGGCCGAAGAATGTCCCCGCTGTTCCCCGGGTATTGTGCCGGGGATCTCGATGTCGCCGGACCGGCATGGCTCCGGAGCTACCCGGATCGAGGCGGACCTGTCCATCAAAAGAGGAGAGAAAACTGATGCGCAGAGCATCCACCTGTCTTGCCATTGTCGGTCTTGCCGTACTCGCGCTCACGAGCGTGGCGTCGGCGACGCCGGTGGTCACGTTGAAAGCCAAAGCAGTCCCGATCCCCGGCTTCTCCCACACCGGCAACTTCCTCGGCGCTGGTGCGGCCGCTGAAGCGACGTTCCACATCTCGGGGACCGAATACGCAGGATTCCCGCCCCCGCTGATCGGCGTCAACTTCTTCCTGCCGACCGGCTCCAAGATCCACACGGCGGGCTTCAAGACGTGCCCGACGCCGACACTCGAAGCGAAGGAACCGGCCAAGTGCCCGAAAGGATCGAAGGCAGGCCCGACCGGTCACGCGGAAGGCGTCGTCCGCTTCGGCAAAGGCGAACCGACCAAAGAGCAAGTGACGATCGAATCGTTCTACATCGCAGGCGGGCTCGGCTTCTACACCGAAGGCCACTCGCCGGTGCAGCTCGAATTCTTCTCGAAAGGTAAGTACACGAGCCTCGGCGGTGGTGGCGGATTCGGTCCTGAGCTCATCACGGAAGTGCCGCTCGTCGAAACCGTGTCGGGAGCACCCGACGCGTCGGTCGAATTCATCAACGTCAAGGTCGGCAGTGCGTTCAAGTCGCACGGCAAACCGGTCTTTTACGGCATGACGCCGAAGAAGTGCAAAGGCTCGTGGAAAGGCAAGGCGGAACTCCTGTTCGCAGGACTCGGCGGCCTCTCGCCGCAGACCGTGGCAGTGCCGTACTCGCTGCCGTGCCCCAAGCACTGACCAACCAGCGGAGTTGAAACGCGTGGAAGCGTAAGCTCCACCGAAGCAAGTGGTACGGGCGGCCCCAGCGGATGATGGGGTCGCCCGGCTCGTTGTGAACGGCAAGGAAGGATCTGGGTGAGGTCGGAGAGCGTCGGGCGGAGGAGGTTCGCGGCCGGAATCGCCGGTTTCGCGTGCATGGCCGCACTCGCAGCGATCGTCCTCCTCGCCACCTCGGCAGGTGGCTCGAACGGCACCTACACGGTGCGCGCGATCTTCGACTACGCCGGCAACATCATCTCCGGCGAGGACGTGAAGATCGACGGGGTGAAGGTCGGCACGGTGGGGTCTGTCACGGCGACGCCCGCGGCCAAGGCAGCCGTCCTGCTGAACATCACGAACCCCGGCTTCCAGGACTTTCGCGCGGACGCCAGCTGCACCGTCCGCCCGCAGGCGCTGATCGGCGAGAAGTACGTCGACTGCCTGCCCACACAGCCGCGAGTGGCAGGAACGCCGCTGCCGCCCCCGCTGCAGAAGATCGCCAAGCACCAGGAAGGCGAAGGCCAACGGCTGCTGCCGGTGGTGAACACCCACAGCCCCGTCGACGTCGATCTGCTCGGGGACATAAACCGGCTGCCTGAACGCCAGCGCCTGACGATCATCCTCAATGAGCTGGGCGCCGGACTGGCGGGGCGCGGAAGCGACCTAAGCGCGGTCATCCGCCGCGCCAATCCCGCGCTGCAGGAACTGGACAAGGTGCTCGCGATCCTCTCGAGCGAGAACACCGTGCTCGCAAAACTCGCCGTCGACTCCGATCGGGCGCTCGCTCCGTTCGCCGCGGTCAGAGCGAAGGTCGCCGACTTCATCGTCCAGAGCAACACCGTCGCGAAGGCGACCGCCGCGCATCGCGGGGCGCTCGCGCGGAACCTCCAGCTGTTCCCGCCGTTCCTGCAACAGCTCGGACCGGCGATGGAACGGCTCGGTCGCTTCGCCGACCAGACGACCCCGGCCTTCACCGATCTCGGAGCCGCGGCACCCGGGATCAACAAGGCGTTCACGCACATACCCGGCTTCTCCAGCAGCTCCACCAAGTTCTTCCAGAACCTCGGCAAGACGTCGAAACTGTCCGGTCCCGCGCTCCTCGCAACCCAACCGCTGCTGAAACGCCTGCAGGCGCTGGGCAACGCCGCCCAGCCCTTCACCGGCAACCTCGCGTCGCTGCTCACGAGCCTCCGCGACACCGGCGGCCTGGAGCGCATCATGGACTTCATCTTCCTCGGCGCGAGCACGGCCAACGGCTACGACTCGCTCGGCCATTTCCTGCGGGCGGAGGGCGTCGGAACCGCCTGCCTGACGTACGGCATCAAACCGTCGTCGCAGTGCAACCGCAAACTGTTCAGCACGACGGGGGTCGCCGAAGGCGCGTCCGCCTCCGGCACCGTGGCGTCGGCCGCGAGCATCGACCCGCGCACCACGGGCCTCGTGATGGCACGGACGCTCGCCGTGCTGAAAGGGGCCAGCCCCGCCCAGGCGCGCGAAAAATACCCCGGCTCCACGCCATCGATCAGTGAACTCACCGCGGCGGCGCCCGCGAGCGGCTCGGGCCCCACCGCGCAGCCGGTCGGCGGCTCCACCGCCGGCACCACCTACTACGCCCCGCCGGCCGAAGGCTCGAGCGCAGGCGGCCTGCTCCTCAACTACCTCCTCGGGAATTGAGCGGCGCGATGAGATCACGACAGCTGCCCCTCCTTCCCGTCCTGGTCGCCGCTGCCGGCCTCGCCGTGCTCGCGCCCGCGACCGTTCTCACAGCCGAAGCGACGGCTGCCGTGCCCGCGCCGGCCGCCGAAACGACCGCCGCCGAAACGACCGCCGCCGAAAGGACCGCGCAGGGGGGACCGGCTCCCGCCGGCCCGACAACCGGAGCGCCGGCGCCGCCGTCGCCGGCGCCCGCTGAAGCGACGCCGCCGCCGCAGGTACAGGCCCAGCGCTCACAGGGCAGCACGCGCGGCGGCGGATCTCCAACTGCGACGCACCCCAAGCCCGGTGCCGCCGCACCCAAGCCGCCGGCCGGCACTCCTGAAGGACCCGCGAGCGCCGAAACGCGCGCCAAGCACCCGGCGCTGTCGCCCTCGGCGCTCACGCCCTCGCTGCCTCTGGCGCTGCGTTCCTCGATCTCGGGCATTCCCAGCTTCTTCATCGAAAGCTTCAGGATCCCGCCGTTCCTGCTGCCGATCTTCCAGGCGGCCGGAACCGCATACGGCGTCCCGTGGCAGGTGCTCGCGGCGATCAACGAGGTCGAGACCGACTATGGCCGGGACCTGAGCGTCTCGAGCGCCGGCGCCGAGGGCTGGATGCAGTTCCTGCCCGCGTCGTGGGTGCAGTACGGAGTGGACGCGAACGGCGACGGCTACAAAGACCCCTACAACCCGGCCGACGCGATCTTCGCCGCGGCTCGCTACCTGCGCGCGGCGGGAGGCGGCAACGCGATCCGCTCCGCTGTCTTCTCCTACAACCACTCGCAGGCGTATGTGGACTCGGTGATGCTCCGCGCACAGCTGCTCGGCGGCACGCCGGCGGAACTGCTGGGGGCGATCACCGGCATCACCGAGGCCCGCTTCCCGGTGCATGCCCAAGCTCACTTCAGCGACGGCTTCCCCGCGGTGGCCGCGAAGGGCTCGAGCACGCCGCGAACGCTGGCAGGCACGACGATCTACACGCAGGCCGGCGCTCCCGTGATCGCTGTGCAGGACGGCGAAATCGTGCAGATCGGCAACTCGCCGACGCTCGGGCGCTCCGTCGCGTTGCGCGACGCCTTCGGCAACACGTATGTCTACGCCGGCCTCGGTGACGTCTCCGCGGTGTATCCCGTTCTCGCGCCCCACCTCCACAGCGCCGTCAGCAACCGCATCGGCGCGCCCGGCAAGGCCGAAGCGGCCCCGACCGGCCCGGCGACCGCGGGCGCCCAGCCACGCTCGCCGCTGTCGGAGGGCGCGACCGTCTCGGCGCTCGCGCTTGGCGCAGCCGCCGCTCTCGAACCGCCGCCGCCGGCACCGGTGGCGCCCGCGCCACCCGTCGCGCAGCGTCCTCCCGCAAAGGGCCTCCGCGTGTTCACCGAAGGGTCGAACGATGTCTATCTGCATGCGCTCCGTGCGGGCGTGCAGGTGATCGCCGGGACCGTGCTCGGCCATGTGCGCGCCGCTGCACCCGCGGGCTCGACGGCAGGCGAGCCGCACATCATCTTCCAGGTTCACCCTGCCGACGCGAGCGCTCCGGCGATCGACCCGAAGCCGATCCTCGACGGCTGGGTGGCCCTCGAGAACACATCCATCTTCAGGGCGAAGGGCGAGAACCCGTTCCTCGCCACGTCGCCGACGACGGGTCAGGTGCTGCTGGAGTCAAAGCAGCAGCTCGAGCCGCAGGTCCTGCACGATCCCGGCATCGCCCTCGGCCGCTGCGGACGCCAGGTCGTGCAGTCCGGGAGGGTCGACAAGCGCGTGCTCGGGATGCTCGAGTACCTGTCGGTGTCCGGACTGAAGCCCACCGTGTCTGGGCTGAGCTGCGCCGGCCCGACGTCGGTCGCCGTTGCGGCGAACGCGGGCGCGAGCGCGAGCAGCGAGGCCGTCGACATAACCGCCATCAACGGCGTCCCGGTCGCCGGTCACCAGGGCTCGGGCTCGATCGCCGACGACACGGTTCGCAAGCTGCTCATGCTGCAGGGCGCCACCAGGCCGCGGCAGATAGTCAGCCTGATGAGCTACCCGGGCGCAGTGGGCGCCGTCGCAAGCCAGCGCGCCGGGAAGGCGATCCACGTCGCCTTCAGCTCTCCGAGCGGCGCGGGCGCACACGCCGCCGGTGCACCGAGCTCGGTGCTGACGCCCAGCGAGTGGATCAAGCTGATTGCGCGGCTCGGAGAGATCCCCGACCCGACGGTGGCGCGCGGCCCCTCTTCGGCGGCGATCCGCGACACTCCCGGCCCGCTCCCGACCAGCAACGGAAGGCAATCCGGTGGCAACGGCTAGCCCGCCAAGTCCCCCTGCGGCCCCGCCGCCTCCGCCGAGCCCGACAGGCCCGGCGGGCCGCCCGCGCCAGTCGCGGGCCGGCCTCGGTCGCGTACTGGCCGTTGGGGCGCTCGCGCTCGTCGTGCTGATCATCGCCTTCCTCGTGCTCGGCGGCAGCGGCGGCTCCAACTACCAGCTCGTGTTCCCCGAAGCCGGCCAGCTGGTCAGGGGAGACCAGGTGCAGGTCGGCGGGGTGCCCGTCGGAAGCATCACGAACATCGTGCTAACCAAGGACTTCAAGGCGCGCATCACGATCCACATCGACTCCTCGCTGACGCCGCTGCACGAAGGGACCGTCGCGCAGGTCAGGGTGCCGTCGCTGTCCAGCGTGGCGAACCGCTACATCGCGCTGTCGCCCGGGCCGAACAACAACCGTGCCCTTGCGGCGGGCGCCACGCTCCCGGCAAGCGCCACACGTGAAGTCGTCGACCTCGACCAGCTGTTCAATGCGCTCAACCCGAAGACCCGCAAGGGGCTCGCCCAGTTCCTCCAGGGCTCAGCCGAACAGTACGCCGGCGCCGGGCGAGACCTCGGGCTGTCCACCGAATACTTCCCGCCGGCATTGAGCGCGAGCGACCACTTCTTCTCCGAGCTGGTCCGCGACCAGCCGATCTTCACGAGCTTCCTCGTGGAAACCGCCAAGGCGGTCACGACGATCGGCGCACGCGGACAACAGCTGTCGAGCCTGATCGAAAACGCCAACACGACCTTCGGCGCGATCGGCTCCCAGCAGACCCAGCTGGCCCAGGGCCTGAAACAGCTGCCGGTAACGCTGCGCCAGGGCAACCGCACGTTCGCCGAACTGCCGTCGACCTTCAGGGCGCTCAAACAGCTGGTCGACACGTCCAGGCCGACGACCAAATCGCTGACGACCCTGCTCGAACGCCTGCGACCGCTCGTGAACACCGCCACCCCGGCCGTTCACAACTTCAACCAGGCGTTCAACCGCACGGGACCCAACAACGACCTCACGGACCTGATCCGCGCGCTGCCGGCGCTCGCCAAGACCCTCACGACGAGCGCGCCCAGCAGCGTCACCGCACTGCAGGAATCGGTTCCGATCACCGCCTTCTTCGGCCCCTACGCCCCCGACCTGTCGGGGACGCTTCGCACGTTCGGCCAGAGCGGCGCCTACTACGACGCCAACGGCCACTACGCGCGGCTTACCCCGGTGCTGCCCGACTTCAAGATCGGCGAAAACAACACGCTGACGCCGGCGAACCCGCAGCAAGCGCTCGAAACCCTGAAATCGGGACGGCTGCGGCGCTGCCCGGGCGGCGCGACCCAACCAGCCGGCGATGGCTCCTCGCCGTTCGTCGACAACGGACTGCTCACCTGCGACCCGCTGGCGGCGCCCTGATGAAAAGACGGCGCAGCACATCCCTGGCCGGCAACCCGCTGCTGATCGGCGCCGTCACGACGCTGATCGTCGTGGTGGCGGTGTTCCTCGCCTACAACGCCAACAATGGCCTGCCGTTCGTCCCGACCTACAACATCAAAGTCGCGCTCCCGGAGGCGTCCGGGCTGATCCCCTCGAACCAGGTGCGCATCGCCGGCACCCGCGTCGGGCTGGTCAGCTCGCTGAAACCGCACCAGGACCCCGCCACCGGCCGCATCACCGCGATCGCCACGCTCAAACTCGAAAAGGGCATCGAACCGCTGCCCGCCGACACGAAAGCGATCGTGCTGTCGGTCTCCGCGATCGGCCTGAAGTATCTCGAACTGGAAAAGGGAGGCTCACGCCAGCCGCTGAAGGCTGGACAGACGCTGCCCGTCGCGCAGACCCGCGAACCGGTGAACATCGATGAACTCTTCAACATGTTCGACGCCAAGACGCGGACCGCGATCAAAGTGAACACGAACAACTTCGGCAACGGGCTCGCCGGTCGCGGGCTCGGCCTGAACAACACCATCGCCGAACTGCGGCCGCTCGTCACGAACGCCGTCCCCGTCCTGCACAACCTGGCCCTTCCCCAGACCGGCCTGCACGAGCTCTGGATAGCGCTCGACCGAGTGGCGTCTCAGAACGCGCCGGTCGCGCAGGCCAACGCCGAATTCTTCAGTGACCAGGACACCTTCTTCAAAGCCTTCGCGAGCGTCGCGCCGTCGCTTGAAAAAGCGACCGAGGGCGGTCCCGCCTCGCTCGAACAGGCCATCCACTCGCTGCCCTTCGAGGCGCCTTTCATCGAAAAGGCCGCGCAGTTCATGCACCTGCTGCGGCCCAGCGCGAGGGCTCTGCGGACCGTCGCGCCACCGCTCGGCCACGCCTTCGCAGAAGGCGCCGTCAACCTGAAGGCGGCCACCGAACTGAACACGCAGCTGGCGGCCTCCTCGCAGGCGCTCGCGGCGTTCGCTCAGAACCCCGTCGCCTCGCTGGGCCTCGAAGACCTCACGCAGACGCTGCAGGTCGGCAATCCGCTGTTCGCCGGCATCGCGCCCGCGCAGGCCGTCTGCAACTACCTGACGCTGGCGTTCCGCAACGTGGCGAGCCTCGAGTCCGAGAACGTCGGCGTGGGGACGCTCGCGCGCTCGGGCTTCGTGCTCGCGCCGCCCGGGCCCAACAACGAGGGCTATCCATCCTCCGCTCCGGCCAACGGCCCCTCGACCGAACACGGCTTCCACAGCACGACGATCAACGACAACAACCACGTGCACGTGAACCCCTATCCGAACGTCGCCGGCCCCGGCCAGCCGCAGCTTTGCGAAGCGGGCAACGAGACCTACCTCGAAGGCAAGGCAGTGATCGGCAACCTCCCCGCGAACTCCGTCGCCAACAAGCGTGAACTGACGACTCGTGGCCAGGACCTCCGCGGAGAACCGTACCCCGCCGCGACCCTCAAGGCCCTCGGGCTGGTAAAGGCGAAGAAGAAATGAGCCGCAGACGCTGGTGGCGCCGCCACGAGGAAGTGCCGGTTGTCGAGCTGCAGCGCTACAACCCGCTGCTGCTCGGGGCGGTCGTCATCGTGGTGGCCGTCGTCCTCGTGTACTTCGGCTTCACCAAGCACATCCCGTTCAAACACGGCTACCGCCTGAAGGCCGTCTTCGCGACGGCCGTGAACATCCACCCGAAGTCGCCGGTGCGGGTCGCGGGAGTCGACGTCGGCAAGGTCAGCTCGGTCACGCGCACCGGCAAGGCCGGCCTGGTCACCATGGAAATCGAATCGAAGGGCCTGCCCATCCACTCCGATGCGACGCTCAAGATCCGCCCGCGGATCTTCCTCGAAGGCAACTGGTTCGTCGAACTGCAGCCCGGCAGCCCCTCGGCGAAGACGCTCACCTCGGGGGCGACCGTCCCGATCACCCAGACCTCCGATCCCGTGCAGCTGGACCAGGTGCTCGACGCCCTGAACACCGACACGCGCTCGAACCTGCAGACGTTCCTGATCGAATACGGCGACTCGCTGACGAAAAAGCCGAACGCCGCGGAAAACGCCGAACAGGACCCCGAGGTGCGTGGCATCAACGCCGCTCAGGCGCTGAACAAGGCCTACCACCGTGGGCCTCCCTCGCTGCGCGGCACGGCAGTCATCAACCAGGCGATCACGGGCACCGAACCGCATGACCTCTCCAAACTCGTCGCGGGCATCGGCAAAGTCACCTCGGCTCTGAACGTCCACGAGCAGCAGCTCGGAGAACTGATCGGCAACTTCAACACGTTCTTCTCGGAGTTCGCCGCGCAGTCCGCGCCGCTTCGCGCCACCGTCGCCGAGCTTCCCAGCTCGCTGCTCAGCATCCAGCAGGGGCTCGCCTCGCTGAACGCGTCCTTCCCCCCGACGCGCACGTTCGCGCGCGCCATCCTCCCCGGCGTGAGGGCCACCAACCCGACGGTCGCGGCTGCGCTTCCGTGGATCGAACAGGTGCAGGCCTCGCTGCTGCCGAGCGAGCTCGGCGGCGTCGCCAAGGGACTCGCGGCCGCGACGCCGTCGCTCTCCAGCCTCGAGGCGGAACAGGTCCCGCTGTTCAAGCAGACCGAGCTGTTCAACAAATGCCTGACGAAAGTGCTCTACCCCGCCGGCAACACCAAGCTGCAGGACGGCGCGAGCACCTCCGGCGTCGAGAACTACAAGGAATTCTGGTACAGCCTCGTGGGCCTCGGGAGCATCGGACAGCACTTCGACGGCAACGGCGTGATGGCGAAGTTCATGGTCGGCAACAGCGGCCAGACGCTCCGCTCGCAGAAGGTCAAAGAGCTCGGAAGCAAGAGTGAAGGCCTGCAGCTGCTGAGCCGCTCGCCGCTGCCGCCGCAGGGAACGCGTCCCGCCTACCCCGCCGAAGAGCCGCCCTACCAGCCGCTCGTGCCGTGCTACACCCAGGCCCTGCCCAACTTCACCGGTCCTCTCTCCCAGGGCCCGGCGGACGGGAACGGATGATGGCTCCCAACGCGCCGGCATCGGGACACGAGGGCGGGCTCAGCGTCCGCGACCAGATTGAGCGCTACCGCACGGCATTCATCGCCGTGGTCACGATGGTGATCATCGCCGCGGCCGTCGGCGGCTACATCCTCGCCCACGAGAACCTCTAGCTCCCGGGCTGGGTGCCGGTCTTCGGTCGCAGCTACTACACGCTGAAGGCGGAGTTCCAGACCGCGCAGGCAGTCACGCCCGGCCAGGGCCAGGCGGTGACGATCGCGGGCGCCAAGATCGGCGAAATCGCGAGCGTCGACCTGCAGGGCGGCGTGGCCACGGTGACGATGAAAATCGTCCCCAAATACGCGCGCATCTACCACAACGCGACGCTCCTGATACGACCGAAGACCCAGCTCCAGGACATCACCATCGAGGTCAACCCCGGGTCCCCGTCGGCGGGCCGGCTGCGCAGCGGCGAAGTGCTGGGCCTCGCGCAGTCGGCGCCGAACGTCAACTTCGATGAGTTCCTCGCGGGCCTCGACGCCGAAACGCGCGCCTATCTGCAGGAGCTGCTGGCGGGCCTCGGGCAGGGCCTCAAGAACAACTCGGCAGCCCTGTCGGCGACGCTCAAGCGCTTCGATCCGACGGCGCGCGAGTTCCAGAAGATCGCCGAACAGGTGGAAATCCGCCACTCCAACGTCGCCCGCTCGATCCACAACTTCAGCCTGCTGATGGAAGCCCTCGGCGGCAAGGACAAACAGCTCGCCGAACTAATCGACTCATCCAACGCGGTGTTCGCGACGTTCGCCAAGGAGGACGCCAACGTCCAGCAGACGCTGCGGCTTCTCCCCGGCGCGCTGCACAAGACCGGCACCGGCCTCGGCAAGCTCGCGACAGCCACGCGGGTCCTCGGCCCGACCCTGCACAAGCTGCAACCGTTCGCCAGCGCGCTCGGTCCCGCCAACGAAGCGACCCGCCGGCTGGCCAAGACGACGACGCCGATCATCAAGAACGAAATCCGCCCGTTCGCCCGGCAGATCCTGCCGGTCGTCAACCAGCTCGCGCCATCGACGAAAGGCGCCGGCGAAGCGTTCCCCAAACTCGCAGCCAGCTTTGCGGTGCTGAACGAATTCTTCAACGAGCTCGCCTACAACCCGGGTCCGAGCAAGGGCGGGTTCCTGTTCTTCCTCGACTGGGGCAACCACAACCTCAACAGCGTCGTCAGCACCGCCGACGCCCACGGCGCCGTCGGCCGCAGCCTCGTGTACTTCAACTGCGAAATCCTGCCGCTGCTGACGGGCGTCGCGGAAGTGAACCCCACGGTGAACCTGCTCGTCAGCCTGCTGAAGCCGCCGACCAAGCAGGAATGCGTCAGCCTGGGACTGATCAAAGGCGCCACCGCAGCGGCCGCGCGCGCTCACACGAGCGCCCATGCCCCGGCCGGCGGGGTGTTCGGGGCGCCGATCAGCGGCGGGCTCCCCGCCACTGCCCAGAAGGCTCCGGCAGCCGCCAAGGGGAGCGGAGGCTGAGATGCAGAAGCGCGCCCCGACACTCGGCAACATCCTCGTGATCATCCTGTTCGTGCTCAGCTGCTTCGGGCTGCTGATGTTCCTGTGGGAGTCGTTCGGCGGGCCCCTGCCGCTGAAGCCGAAGGGGTATCGCTTCACGGTGGCGTTCCCCCGCACGCTCGCGCTCGCCGAACAGTCGGACGTCCGTATCAGCGGGGTGAACGTCGGCCACGTGATCGCGCTGAAGCTCGGCAAGGACGGCCGCACGCACGCGACTGTCGAACTATCCGGCAAATACGCGCCGATCCGCGCAAACATGCACGCGATCCTCCGCCAGAAGACGCTGCTCGGCGAGACCTTCGTGCAGCTGAACCCGCAGGGGAGCACGGGTCCGTACCTGCACGACGAGGGACAGCTCGCCAACGCGCAGGTCGAACCGTCGGTGACCCTGGACGACATCCTCTCGGCGTTTGACCCGAAGACGCGGCGCGCCTTCGCCGTGTGGCAACAGGCTCTCGCCGTGGGGATCCACGGTCGCGGAGAACAGATCAACGCCTCCTTCGCCAAGCTCGAACCGTTCGTCGAACACGCCAACAGGCTCGTCACCATCCTCAACTCTCAGGAAGGCGCGGTGCGGGCGCTCGTCCACAACACCGGGGTCGTCTTCAACGCGCTGGCCAGCCGCGACCACCAGCTCGAAGGGCTGATCGCCAACGGACAGCGCACCTTCCACGCAGCCGCCGAAGGCAGCCAGGGCTTCGCCGAAGCGTTCAAGGCGCTGCCCACCTTCGAGCACAACTCGACCGTCGCATTGAAGGAACTAGACGCGTTCGCGGCCGACGCCAGCCCGTTCCTCGACGAATTCCGCCCGGCCGAGCGCCAGCTGTCGCTGCTGCTCACGGCGGCGAAGCCGTTCGCTCCGGAATTCGACAAGTTCCTCACATCCCTCGGCCCGCTCACCAAGGCCGCGAAGGTCGGCCTCCCCGACGTCAAGAAGACCCTCGACCTGACCGTTCCCGTGCTCGAAAACCTCAGGCCGGTGCTGCACAACCTCGACCCCTTCCTGCAGTACACCGGCGAATACGTTCCCGAGGTGCAGGCGTTCTTCGCGAACCTCACAGCGGCCTCCGAGTTCCACGGCCGCAACGGCAGCGACACGGCGGGTCCCCAGGCGCACCTGCTGACGTCCATGAACGTGCTCAGCCCGGAGAGCCTCGCCCTCTACCCGTCGCGCATCGGCACCGACCGGTCGAACCCCTACTTCCACACGGGAGCGCTGCGCTCGCTGCCGACCGGCCTGCCGGTGTTCAGCAGCAGCTCCTGCGCGAGCTCCGCCCCCTCGGTCAGCGGGCCAGCCAACGAAACGATCTCCGAAAGCATCATCGAACAGATCATCCAGTTCAAGGTCGCCAACGCGCCCGGGCACGCCAACGAAGTCCCCGCTCCGGTCTGCATCCAGCAGGGACCGTTCAGCTTCAACGGTCAGACGAGCCAATTCCCCCACGTAACATACGGAGGGAAATGACCCCCGACGACTTCCAGTACCACACCGACGATCTCGAGCTCTCGGGAGACCCCGACGCCGGCGACTGGTCGATCCGCTGCACGGAGGTGTACAAGCGCCTGGGCGGGGTGCCGGTCCTCAACGGGCTGAACGTCGCCTTCCCCGATGACATGATCACGGTCGTGCTGGGGCCGTCCGGCACCGGCAAGAGCGTGCTGATCAAGAACATGATCGGTCTGATGTTCCCCGACTCGGGCGACATCGTCGTGCGGGGTCAATCGGTTCCCAGCCTGACGATGCCCCAGCTGCTCGCTCTGCGCCGGAAAATCGGCGTGCTGTTCCAGGACGGCGCCCTGTTCGGCTCGATGTCGGTGTTCGACAACGTGGCCTTCCCCCTGCGCCAGCACACCGACCTCTCGGAGGTGCAGATCGCCGAGCGCGTCTCCCAGCGGCTCGCCGACGTGGGGCTGGCGGACGCGATGGACGACGCGCCCTCCCAGCTCTCCGGCGGCATGCGCAAGCGAGCCGGCTTCGCGCGCGCCCTGGTGATGGAGCCGGACATCGTGATCTTCGACGAGCCCGACTCGGGACTGGACCCCGTGCGGACCGCGCTGCTGTGTGACCTGATCCAGGAGATGCACGCGATCCACCGCGGCACCTACATCGTCGTGACGCACAACATCGCCTCGGCGCGGCAGATCGGTGAGTACATCGCCCTGCTGTGGCGCGGCCGGATCGTGGAAGCGGGTGACGCCGAGCGGATGTTCTCCTCGGCGAACCCCTTCGTGCGCCAGTTCCTCAGCGGGGCGGCCGAGGGGCCCTTGACGATGGATTGACGCGGCGCCGGCCATATGCGAACATATGTTCGTATGGTCGTCTGCGTGTACCTGCCCCGATTCGAGCTCCTCGTCGCTGCCGCAGACCGGTCAGAGATCGTCGAGCAGGCGTTGGCGGGACGGGCGCTGGCGGTGGCGCCGATGCTCGGCGCCGGGCGATCGCGGAGCACTCGTGCGGCCGATCCGGCCGCCGGCGACGGCCCGGTCGTGAGTCCCGTCGGTCGGGTGGGAGAGGTCTCCGGAGCGGCTGAAGCCTGCGGCGTGGTCGCCGGAATGGTCCTCGGCGAGGCGCTCGCCCGCTGCCCCGATCTCGTCCTCGTGCCTCCGGATCCCGTGAGGGCGGCCGAGAGATGGGAGGGCATGCTGTGTGCGCTGGAATCGATCGGCGCCGCCGTCGAGCCCGCTCGCCCGGGGCTCGCCTACTTCGACACGGACGGCCTGCGCGGCATCCACGGGACGGACGCCGC
Source organism: Solirubrobacterales bacterium (assembly GCA_025963935.1). GTDB lineage: Bacteria > Actinomycetota > Thermoleophilia > Solirubrobacterales > Solirubrobacteraceae > Palsa-744. The sequence goes on along the minus strand of JAOPZV010000258.1, from coordinate 401 downwards.
GACGATCACCGCCGCCCGGCATGCCTGCCGCTCCGACGGCCAGGACGCACAGCCTGCGGGGCTCGGTAGGCCGCCGCGCATCGGGGGCGGGCCGACGCGCTTCTGCGCAATGGCTGCCGCGCTCGCTGTGCGCTCGCGCCGGCCGCTCTTGATTGCAGGCCCGCCCACTCAGGAGGCGCGCAGCTGGCTCGCTGGGCGGCCGGTCGAGCTGCTCGGCTTTCGCGAGCAAACAGCGGCGCTGGTCGAGCCCCTCACGCGTCTCGGGGTGCGCACCCTGGGTGAGCTGGTGAAGCTGGGGCGGCCCGCGCTCGCCGACCGCTTTGGAGCATCGGGTGCGCTCGCGCACAAGCTCGCCTGCGGCGAGGACAGCCCGTTGCATGCGCGTCGCCTCGAAGAGCGCC
>JAOPZV010000243.1 GCA_025963935.1 Solirubrobacterales bacterium | reverse complement strand
ACCTGGTTGCGCTCGTGGAGAGCCACTCGATCACGCTTAGCTGCGGGCCTGTCGGGGTGCCGAACCATGCCCCCATTCCCCTGCTCGCGCTGTACCTGAAGACAAGCCCGGTGAACATCCGCAGCGCACAGGTGGGCTCCCTCGCCTCGGGGTCCTACGTGGACCCCGCGAGCAGGGAGGTGGAAGCGAACTACGCTCTCGATCCGCGCGATCCCCACCAGGCGGTGACCGTGCCTCCAGGCTTCCGGGAGGTCGCGGCGAACCGCTCGTGGCTGATCTTCCAGCGCTGCAGATAGCGGACCGTGCACCCCTCGTCGGGATTCCGAGCTCTGGCGCCGATCGCCGCCCACGACTCCGATCCGGGAGCTCCCGCTGCGCCTGCCGGTGATCGCTTAAGGCTGCTTCCTTCCGGACCTGACCTGGTTCGCAAGCCGACACCGCGCGGGACCCGGACCATCGACGCCCCGGGCGACGGAGCGACCAGAGCCGAAGATCCCTCGGAGGGGAATTCAGCCCCGCTAGAGCGGATTGCGGGTTCAGGGCACCGCTACCTCCCCGCCTAGCACGGTCCGCGCAGATCGTAACGCACCCTGCGTGGGCCGCCGTGCGGTAGGCTGCCCGGCCGTGCCCACCTCGAAGGCCACCTCGATGCGCTTCCGCGCAGCCCTGTCCGTCGTGTCGCTCGCCGTGGCGATCCTGATCGCCGGCTGCGGCTCGGGCGGTTCGAGCAGCAGTACGATCGGGATCGGAAACGAGAACAGCGCGGACAGCGCGCTCGCGAAATCGGGGCCGGCGTCGAAGACGGCGACGACGCCGACGAGCGGCCCACTCGCCACCGAACCGAAGGTGACCCCGCCATCGGGCGCAGCGCCGAGCAAGCTGGTGGTGAAGGACCTCGTGGTGGGCACCGGCGCGGAAGCCAAGCTTGGCAAGTCGATCACCGTGAACTACGTGGGGGCGCTCTACAACGGCGGGAAGGTGTTCGACGCCTCCTGGAAATCCGGCCAGCCGACAACCTTCCAGCTCCAGACGGGCGGGCTGATCGCCGGTTGGACCCAGGGCATCCCCGGGATGAAGGTCGGAGGCCGGCGCGAACTGATCGTTCCCGCGGCGCTCGGCTACGGAGCGAAAGGCTCGCCGCCGACGATCCCGCCGAACGCGCCGCTCGTGTTCGTGGTCGACCTGCTCGGGACCTAGGCCGCCCACGCCGGCCCGACGCGAGACCGCCCGGGTCAACGGCATGCGCCGTGCTGCTCTGGTGCTCGCGGGCGCGGCCGTCATCGCGGCCGGTGGCTGCGGCCGCAGCGAGCCGGCGAGCTCGACCGGCCTGAGGCTCCAGCGTCAGGACCTGCTCGTCGTCAGCCGCGCGCTGCAGCGCGTCGAGGGCCCCGTCGCCGCGGAGGTGGCGGCCACCAAGGTGGCCTGGCCGCTCATCGCAAACGGCCTGCCGGCCGACACCTCGACCGTCTCGCGCGGGCCGATACGCGCGGCGGCGGCAGCGGCGGCCAAGCTCAAGCTGCCGTCGGTCTTCGAAGAAACGCCCTCCGCCGCCCTGACCGGTCCCGGGGCCGCGGTTGCCGGTCTGTTCCGCAGCTACAGCGGCCTGGCCACGCACGGATGGCAGCAGATCGACGCGGCGATCGACCAGATCGCCCACGGCACTCCGACAGCCGCACGCTTCGCGCGGGCCAACGTGGCGCTGTACATCGAGAGTGTCTACGACGGTCACTTCAACCTCGCGCAGGTCGGCAAGGGGGTTCGCTCGGGCTATCTCAAGCTCGGCGGCGCACGCGTGTTCGGCGCGACGCTCACACAGCCGGAAGTGGACGCCCTGGCCCGCACCTACTCCGAGGCCAACGACCGGCTGCATCCGCACGTCGGCGTGCGCCTCGGCTCATAGAGGAGGCTGAGCCTTGAGCGCGTTCGTCACGGCAGGCGCGGGCTTCCTGCTCGCCGTCCTGTGGTTCGACCTGATGTTCGACGTGCAGGTCCTCGGGCACCGCGACCGCGAGCTGCCAGAGGAGGTCCTTGAGTCGATCGCCGCCTACTACCGCCGGGTGACGACGGCGGCCAGGCCGATGAACCGGCTGATCACCGCGGTCATGCTGGCGACGCTCGCTGGCCTCGTCGTCGAGATCGCCTCCGGTGACCAGGCGGCGTGGGTCGGGCCCTCCTCGCTCGCCATAGCCGTGGCGCCGATCGCGCTCGCCGGCGCGCGCATCGTGCCGCGCGCGGTGCGGCTCGGCTCCCGCCTCGACTCGGCCGAGCGGCAGAGCGTGCTGGCGAGATCGATCTTCCGCGGGCACGTTCTCTGCGTGGGCGCGATCGCCGCTCTGCTGGTCGTTCAGCTGGCATTTGGCTGACGGCGCGCAGCCCGCCGGGCAGCCCCCGAGGCACGCTATGCGTCACCTGAAATCGGGCGCCGATGGGCGCATAGGTAAGTGAGAAAAGGCTCATTTCACGGCGCCCCTCAGGTGGGATCATCCTCGTGGCATGTCACCTCCGCCGCGCCCGGCTGGCCCTGTAAAGCGCACCCGCGCGCCGAGGTACGCCACGGCGCTGTCGATAACCGTCGTTGCGACGATGCTTGGCGCCTGTGCGTCGGCGCCCGCCGCCGATCCGTCCGACCATCCGCCGCGCTCGTTTGTGAAGCAATCGTCTCACGCATTGGTTAATCGGCCCACCTTGCCTTCGGCCACCACGGGCCAGACCGGCATCGCCGCGGCAGTGAAGCTCGCTACACGGATCTACGAACGCGAGACCAAAGGCACGAAGCTGAGAAGGGAAACAACGCGCATCTCGCGCGACGCCATCCTGCTCAGCTCCCTCAGCCGTGGCGATCTCGCCGGCGCACAGGCCGAGGCAGACAGCCAGCTCACAAGACCGAGCAACCACTTCGCGCACGTCACGCGCATAAGCGTCGTGCGTGGAGCGCGCGTGCTCGTCAACGCGACGCTGAACAGCGACGGTGTATACGTCGTCGCACCGGCGACGCGGGCATTGCGGCTGCATGGGCGCCCTCTTGGAACCCTGCTGGTGTCGATCCAGGATGTGACCGGCTTCGTAAAGCTGGTCCACCACATCACGGGTGCCGATGTCGCCGTCCGTGGCGCGAGTGGGCACGTACGCGCGTCGCTCGGCGCCGCCGCCGCCGCCCGGCTACCCACCTCCGGACAAGTGACTCTGGCCGAACGCAGGTATCGGGTGCGATCCTTCCGCGAGCCCGGCTGGGAAGCCGAACCGCTCACCGTCTGGCTGCTCGTGGGAGCCTGACCGGGAGTCCCGCCGGGGCTGCTAGCCGGCCCCCGGCGCGTGATCTGCCTCAGCGCTCTCTCCGCCGTCCGGCGGTGCCTCGGCGTCCGGAAGCTTCTCAACCAGCGCGTGCGCCTTGGCGCCGGCCTTCTGTATCCGCTCGCGATATTTGCCTTGGGTCCGTTGATCGGCAGCTGTCTCTGCCTTGTGCACCGCCTCGTGGAGCTGATCCTTGTGCTCGACCGCCGCGTCCTCGGCCTGCTTCGCTAGGCCCTTCAGCCTGTCTGCAATGTCCATGCGGCCTCCATCACCTGCCGTTTGAAATCCTGCTGTGAACACTAACGCGCGGCTCTCGCCGGTACGTCGGTCGCCCCGAGCGCCCAGCCGCAATAGACGGCGACGTGTCGCGGCGGCTTGGGGGAGGTGCTCGCGCTCGCCGCCAGCGACCTCGCACCGCTGCGCGAGGCGATCAACGAGCTGGACCGAGAGGACGCCGGCGAGCTGCTGCTCGCCGCCCTGCTACGCGCCTGCCGCCTGGTAATTCACGTGCCCCTTGTCGTCCTTTTGGGTGACGACGAAGCGGACCTGCTGGCCGTTCGCCGTCGTCACGGTGCAGGTGAACTGTTTGCCCGCCTGCCGTGCGACCCGCGTTGGGCAGACAGCGATCGAGAGGACGTGGCGCTGCTGGGCGATGCTCACCTCGATCGCCTTCTCGATGCGCGCTGCATCGAGCGTACCCGCGCCGCCACAGCCCATCGCCGCGACGGTCGAGAGCCCCGTCACGACGACCGCTGGAAGGAGTCGCCCGATGCTGCGGCCGCTCGGAACGCGCGTCGGTCTCAGTGCAGGGCCCCTGGTCGGTTCGACAGGGCTCGACATGCTGCGGTGACTGTAGTCGTGAGGCTGGTCGGAACCGCCTCGCCCGACCTGCCAAGGTGGGAGCGCGGCTCCGCGGTCACGGAGCGCAGATCGCGTAAACAGCCGCGGTGCTTTCGCCACCACTCCCAGCCACGACGGTGGTGGTCCAGCCGGTCGGAGTGTCACCCGCGGCGGCGATTGCCCCACTCGAGTTGATGGGAGCGGATACCTGCACCGCGCCCAGTCCGCCGCCGACCATTCTGGCACCGCCGCCCACCGCGATCTTGCCCGACCCGCACTGGACAGCGATCGGAGTGTTTACCGCGCCGGTCGCGGTGGCGACCGTGGCCGAGGCGTTCCCTGACGGCCCCTGTGGGCCGGCCGGTCCCTGCGCGCCCGGGTCACCCTTCGGTCCCTGCGGTCCCGCGGCTCCAGCCGGCCCGG
>JAOPZV010000241.1 GCA_025963935.1 Solirubrobacterales bacterium | reverse complement strand
TAGCGGTAATCGTGCGCCTCCTCCTTCGAGCGCAGCGAGCTGATCCGGCCGGTGGTGGGGTCGTAGTGGAGCGTCTCCTGGACGATCTCCTCGCCCGCCCGCAGGAGCCGGATCTGCCGCTCGATCTCCGCTTCGATCCCGTCCTTGACGAACCGGAACGAGTTCATGTTCTTGAGCTCGGTCTTCGTCCCCAGCTCGGTCGATCCGACCGGGCGAACCGAGACGTTGGCGTCGCAGCGCAGCGATCCCTGCGACATGTCGACGTCGGACACCCCCAGCGCCTTCAGGGTGATCCGCAGCAGCGTCAGCCATTCGCGCGCCTGCTCTGCCGAGTGCAGGTCCGGCTCGGTGACGATCTCCACCAGCGGCGTGCCGCCGCGGTTGAAGTCGACGATGCTCGTGTCCGAGCCGTGGATCCGCCCGCTCGCCCCCACATGGATCAGCTTGGCGGCGTCCTCCTCGAGGTGCACACGGTGGATGCGCACCTCGCCGAGCGCTCCGCCGCGGCACAGCGGCTCGTCGTACTGGGTGATCTGGTAGCCCTTCGGCAGGTCTGGATAGAAGTAGTTCTTGCGGTGGAAGATCGACCGCGGGGCGAGCTCGGAGCCGAGGGCCAGGCCGATCATCAGCCCGAAGTGCACCGCGCGCGCGTTGGCGACCGGCAGGCTGCCCGGCAGCCCCAGGCACACGGGGCAGGTGCGCGTGTTGGGTGGCTCGCCGAACGACAGCTCGCAGCCACAGAACATCTTCGTCCTGGTGGCGAGCTGCACGTGGATCTCGAGGCCGATGACGGCCTCGAACGGTCCCCCGCCGGCCGTGCCGTTCGATCCGCTGGCAGGCTGCTCAGACACGCGCCGGCCTCGCGTCGAAGGCGAAGCTCTGCTCGAGCGCCAGCGCGGCGTCGAGCAGCCGGTTCTCGCTGAATGCCGGACCGGCGATCTGCAGGCCGACGGGCAGGCCCTCGCTGCTTCCGCAGGGAATCGAGATCGCCGGGATGCCCGCCAGCGACATCGGAACGGTGCAGTAGTCGTTGAGATACATCGCGAGGGGATCGGCGGTCTTCTCGCCGAGACGGAACGCGACGCTCGGGGCGGTCGGCGTGAGAACGAAGTCGATCTGCTCGAAGGCCGCGCGGAAGTCCTCGGCGATCTTCGTGCGCACGCGCTGGGCGCGCCCGTAGTAGGCGTCGTAGTACCCCGAGGAGAGCGCGTAGGTGCCGAGCATGATGCGGCGCTTGACCTCCGCGCCGAAGCCGTCGTGGCGGGTGCGCATGTACATGTCGAGCAGGTCGTGCGGATCGCTGGCGCGCAGGCCGTAGCGGACTCCGTCGTAGCGCGCGAGGTTCGAGGAGCACTCGGCCGGCGCGAGCACGTAATAGGCCGACAGGGCGTGCGGGGCGTGCGGCAGGTGCACGTCGTGAACCTCGGCACCGAGCTCCTGGGCCCGCTCGAGCGCCGCGTGGAAGGCATCGAGCACCCCCGGTTCGATCCCCTCCCCCGTGAGCTCCTGGGGCACGCCGAGCCTGACGCCGTCCAGTCGCTCGGCACTCGGCAGCTCGATCTCGTGCGGGACGGACAGCGAGGTCGCGTCGCAGGGGTCGCGGCCGACCATATGGCGCAGCATCAGCCCGGCGTCGGTGACGTCGCGTGTGAGCGGGCCCGCCTGGTCGAGCGAGGAGGCGAACGCGATCATCCCGTAGCGCGAGACGGCCCCGTAGGTCGGCTTCAGCCCGACGATCCCGCACAGCGCAGCGGGCTGTCGGATCGAGCCGCCGGTGTCGGTGCCGAGCGCCCACGGTGCGAGTCCCGCGGCCACCGCCGCGGCACTTCCGCCAGAGGATCCTCCCGGCACGCGGGTGCGGTCCCACGGGTTGCGCACCGGGCCGAACGCGGAGTTCTCGTTCGATGAGCCCATCGCGAACTCGTCCTGGTTGGTCTTCGCCATCAGCGGCGCGCCGCCAGCGTGCAGCCGGGAGACGACCGTGGCGGTGTACGGCGGCAGATAGCCCTCGAGGATGCGCGAGCCGGCCTGGCTGGGAATCCCCTCGGTGCAGAACAGATCCTTGACGGCCAGCGGCACCCCCCCGAGCGGGCCCGGGTGGTCTGCTCCCGCGGACTGCTCGGCGACCCAGGTGAAGCAGTTCAGGCCGGCCTCGCCCGCCGCGCGGTCCTCGACGGCCCGCTCGCGGTAGGCATTGAACAGCTCACCCGCCGACAGCGAGCCGCCGGCTATCGCGTCGGCCGCCGCGGCGGCCGTCAGGTCGAGGATGCCGGCCGCGCTCATGCCTGTGGGCTTGGAACCAGGAAGCCCTCGTCGCTGGCGACGGGAGCCTGTGAGAGCACCACCTCGCGCGGGAGCGACGGGGTCGGCTCGTCGGCCCGCAGCGCGCCGGTCATGTCAACGACGTGCGAGGTCGGCGGCACGTTCTCGAGGTCGAGCTCGCCGATCTTCGCGACGTGGTCGAGGACGGCCGACAGCTCACGAGCCATCGGCTCGAGCTCGTCCTCGCCGAGCGCCAGGCGGGCCAGCCGGGCAACGTGCAGCACCTCGTCGCGTTCGATCACGGTTGCCGCATTCTACGGCGCGCCGGGGCTACGGCCTGGGGCGCGGCTCGGGGCTCGCCGGCTCGTACAGCGACGTGCGTTCGTCACGCAGGGACAGCCAGCCGCCGAGGAGTACCGCGACGGCGCCGGCCAGCGCGAGCCATGCGCCGACGCACAGCGAGGTGGTGTGGTCGGGGCGCTCCAGCACCCGCACGATCGCCGCGATCACCGCGATCAGCCCGAGCAGGACACTCCATACGGCGCTCGACACCGGCAGCGCCGCGCTGCGCTCGGTCAGCGTGCTGATCACGAGCGCAAGGGCGGCGCTGGTGGCTGCCATCAGCAGGATGACGGCGGGGCCGAAGGTGTCCCACGCGTCAAGCCTGCCGAGCTGGCCTTCGTACCACGGCTCGAGCAGCGAGACGATGAGGAGCCCCGCCCCGAGCAGGGCGAGCAGCTCGCCTGCGCGGATCCGCCTGAGGCTCATGTCTCTCTCCACGCGGGCCACCTCATGCGGCGCTCCCCTCGTGCGACGCGGGCGAGGCGGCGTCCTCCTGGCGACGGGCGGCCTGCAGCGTGTTGCGCAGCAGGAGTGCGATCGTCATCGGGCCGACGCCGCCCGGCACCGGCGTGATCGCCGACGCGATCGGCTCGACCGCGGCGAAGTCCACGTCCCCGACCAGGCCGCTCGAGTTGCCGGCCTGCTCTGGGGTGAGCCGGTTCATCCCCACGTCGATCACGACGGCGCCGGGCTTGACGAAGTCCTTGCCGATCAGCCGCGGCCGGCCGACCGCGGCGATCAGGATGTCGGCCCGCGCGCAGACCTCAGCCAGATCGCGCGTGCGCGAGTGGCACACGGTGACGGTCGCGTTCGCCGCCAGCAGCAGCTGGGACATCGGCTTGCCGAACAGGTTCGAGCGGCCGACGACGACCGCCTCGGCTCCCTCGAGCTGGGCGCCGGTGTCGGCCAGCAGCTCCATCACACCGGCGGGCGTGCACGGGCGCAGGCCGGGGCGCCCGAGTGACAGCAGTCCCACGTTCACGGGGGTCAGGCCGTCGACGTCCTTGTTCGGGTCGATCATCGCCGTGAGGGCGGGGCCGTCCAGCGGCTCGGGCACGGGCAGCTGCAACAGGATCCCGTCGACGGCAGCGTCGGCGTTGAGCCTCTCGAGCTCCTCCGCGACCTGCTCGAAGGAGGCTTGCGCCGGCAGGCGCCTGTCGAACGGCACCATGCCGACCTCCAGGCAGGCGCGCTGCTTGGCGCCGACATAGATCGCCGAGGCGGGATCCTCGCCGACGAGCACCGTGGCGAGGCCCGGCGAGCGCCCCACCTCCCGTTGGAAAGCCTCCGCCTCGCCGGCCACGCCGGCCCGCACGCGTGCGGCGATCGCCTTTCCGTCGATGAGACTGCCGGACATCGGGGCGGATCGTACGCGCTTCAGCTCGCGCGCAGCCTGGGGCTGGAGATGATCATCCTCAGGCGCGCCTGACGACCGGCGCGTACTCGGCCATCAGCTTGCGTTCCGAGCCGTCGTCGGCGAAGCGGACGACGATCACGCCTCCCGGCTCGACCCCGGTCACCACGCCGTCGCCGAAGGCCGCGTGGATCACGTCCTCCCCCAGGCGGAAAGAGCTCTGCGCCGGTTGCGTCTCCGAGCCGCGGCGCCCCGGCGGCGAGCCGCCGCTCCAGCTGCCACCCGCGGCGACACCCGCCCGGACCCCGTTCGAGAAACCGGTCCTGGCGAGGCCGGCGCCCAGCGCCCCCGCCCGGAACACGCGCTCCTGCGGCTCCTCGAGGAGGTCGAACGGGATCTCCTCGACGAACCGGCTGCGCATCCCGTAGGCCTGCGCCCCGAAGACGGCGCGCCGTCGGGCCGAGGAGAGGTAGACCTGGCGCATCGCCCGGGTCAGGCCGACGTAGAACAGCCGGCGCTCCTCCTCGAGGGCCCCTTCGTCAAGTGCGCGCGAGTGCGGGAAGACGCCCTCCTCGCATCCGGCGATGAAGACGATCGGGTACTCGAGCCCCTTGGCGTTGTGAACTGTCATCAGCGTGACGAGACCCTCCTCGTCGCTGCGCGTGTCGGCGTCGGCGACGAGCGCGATCTGCTGCAGGAAGACGTCGAGGGCGCCCTCGTCGTCGTCGGCGATGGCGTCGAACTCGCGGCCGACCTCCACCAGCTGCTGCAGGTTCTCGATGCGGCCCTGAGCCTCGATCGTCCGCTCGGCCTCGAGCGCCTCGACATAGCCGGTGTGCGAGAGGACGGCCTCCAGCAGGTCGGCGATCGGGGCGGCCGCAGCCCGGGGGGCGGCGGCCTGCTCGCCGCGCTCGGGGTCGCCGAGAACGCCGGTCATCGATCGCAGCTCCTGCATCGTGTCCATGAAGCGCCGCAGCGCCTTGATCGCGGCCGCGCCCAGCCCGGGTATCAGCTCGGGCTCGGCGGCTACCTGCCACACCGACTCGCCCAGGGCCTCGGCGTGAGAGATGATGCGGGCCAGCGAGGTCTGGCCGATGCCGCGCCTCGGCGAGTTCGCCACGCGAGTGAAGCTGACCACGTCGAACGGGTTGGCGATCAGCGACAGGTAGGCGATCGCGTCCTTGACTTCCGCGCGCTCATAGAACTTCGTGCCGCCGATCACCTGGTAGGCGATCTCGCGCCGCACGAGGGTGTCCTCGATCACCCGCGACATCGCGTTGGTGCGATACAGCACCGCGATCTCCGCGCGCGAGGCGCCCTCGTCGACCAGCCGCTCGATCTCCCCGACGACGAAGCGCGCCTCGGCGTGCTCGTCCTCGAGCGTGCGGAGCTGGATCTGCTCTCCCTGTCCGAGCTCGCTCCACAGCCGCTTGGCGATGCCGCCGCGGTTGTTCGCGATGACCGCGTTGGCGGCCGAGAGGATCGTCTCGGTCGAGCGGTAGTTCTGCTCCAGCTTGACGACCCGCGCGTCGGGGAAGTCGTCCTGGAACTCGAGGATGTTGCGCACGTCTGCGCCGCGGAAGCTGTAGATCGACTGGGCGTCGTCCCCCACCACTGCGAGGTTGCGGTGACCGGGGAGGCTCGTCCGCCGGCCCCGTGCCGGCTCCTGGCGCCCGCCCCCGACGAGCAGCTGCAGCAGCCGGTACTGCGCGTGGTTGGTGTCCTGATACTCGTCGACGAGCACGTGCGCGAAGGCGCTCGCGTAACGCTCGCGGACGTCCTCGAAGAGTTCGAGCACGTTGACGGTGCGGAACAACAGGTCGTCGAAGTCCATCGCGTTCATCCGATGGAGGTCGCGCTCGTAGACGTCGTAGACGTCGGCGACCATTTCCTCGAACGGTGAGGCGGCAGCCTGGCGGTACTCGGCGGCGTCGCGCAGCAGGTTCTTGGCGGCGGAGATCTGGTTCTGGATGGCGGCGGGCGTGTAGCGCTTCGGGTCCACGCCGACCGCGTCGGCCGAGCGCTTGGTCAGCCGGCGGGAGTCCGCCTGGTCGTAGATCGTGAACTGCCTGGTGTATCCGAGCCGTTGTGCCTCGGCGCGCAGGATGCGCGCGCAGGCGGCGTGGAACGTCATCAGCCACATCCCGCGCGTTGCCCTGCCGAGCAGGCGTTCGACGCGCTCGCGCATCTCCGAGGCAGCCTTGTTGGTGAACGTGATCGCCAGGATCTCGCCGGCCTGGGCCTGGTCGGTGTAGATCAGGAAGGCGATGCGGTGGGCGAGCACGCGGGTCTTGCCGCTCCCCGCGCCGGCGAGGATCAGCAACGGGCCCTCACCATGCGTGACCGCCTCGCGCTGCGGCTCGTTCAGGTCCTCGAGCAGCTCCTGGAGGTGTTCGGCATGCGGGTTTTCGGGCATCAGCTCCCAGCATAGATGCGCGCGCGGCCGGCGTTGGCAGCCGCGAGGAGGCACGGGAACCGCGCCCGGGGACCGGCTTGCGGTTCGCGGGTGCCGGCTCGGGCCGGCGGCTCGCCCGGCTAGCCGCCGGCGGGGTTCGGGCCCTTGACGGTCCGCAGCGGACGGACCTCGGCGACCTGCTGGGGCTCGTCCTCCTCGGACAGCTCGGCGACGATCCGCTCCAGTGTGCCGATGCGGCTCGCGAGCGCCTGGATCGCCTCGGCGATCGGATCGGGCAGGTGGATCCAGTCCGCGTCGGGCCCCTCCACCCGGCGGCCGTCAACGCGCACCGGGTGGCCCGGGTTGCCGACGACCGTCGAGTTGGGCGGCACGTCGGTGATCACGACGCTGTTCGCGCCGATCTTCGCGCCGTGGCCGATCGTGATCGGACCGAGAAGCTTTGCTCCGGAGCCGATCGTGACGTTGTCCTGCACGGTGGGGTGGCGCTTGCCCGTCGCGAAACCCGTCCCGCCGAGCGTGACGCCCTGGTACAGCGTGACGTTGTCCCCGATGTCGACGGTCTCGCCGATCACCACTCCGGCGCCATGATCGATGAACAGGCCCTCGCCGATCGCTGCGGCGGGATGGATCTCGATCCCCGTGACCGCTCGGGTGAGCATCGAGACAAGGCGCGGAAGGAACGGGACCCCGGCTGCGTGCATGGCGTGCGCGACGCGATAGGCGAGCAGCGCATGGATGCCTGGCCACGTGGCGAGGATCTCGCCCTGGGCCACCCCGCGCGCCGCCGGATCCCGGTCTCGCGCGGCGAGAACGTCCCGGCGCACCTCTTTGGCGACCCGCGCGAACGTGTCGAAACCGGGCATGGCCACAGCGTAGCGTCCAGGCCTGTGTATCGAGCGTGTCTCGGCTGAGCCGCTAGGGCGCGAAGAACGTCTGCGAGACGTAGCGCTCACCGGAGTCCGGCATCACCACGACGATCCGCTTGCCCTTCGACTCCGGCCGCGCCGCCACCTCGAGCGCCGCCCACAGCGCCGCACCGCACGAGATCCCCGCGAGCACACCGGCGCGCCGCGCGCACGACCACGCCGTGTGGATCGCGTCGTCGTCCGAGACGGGGATGATCTCGTCGAGCAGCTCGCGGTTGAGCACCGGGGGCACGAAGCCCGCCCCGATCCCCTGGATGCGGTGCGGCCCGGGTGCTCCGCCAGACAGCACCGGCGAGCCGCTCGGCTCGACGGCCACGACGCGCAACGCCGGGTTGACGTTCTCGCGCAGGTACTCCCCCGCCCCCGTGATCGTGCCGCCGGTGCCCACGCCCGCTACGAGGACGTCCACGCTGCCGTCGAGCGCACGCTCGATCTCCGGTCCCGTGGTGCGGCGGTGGATCTCGGGGTTGGCCGGGTTGGAGAACTGGTCGGGGAGGAACACGTCATCCGCGCGGGCCATCGCGCGCGCGGCCTCGACCGCCTCGGCCATTCCGCCGAGCGACTCGGTGATCTCGACCCGTGCCCCGTACAGGCGCAGCAGGCTCGCCCGCTCGCGGCTCATGCCCTGGGGCAGCGTGAGCACGAGTTTGTAGCCCTTGGCCGCGCAGACGAATGCGAGCGCGATCCCGGTGTTGCCACTGGTCGCCTCGACGATCGTCGTCCGGCCGGGCTCGATCCGTCCTTCGGACTCGGCGGCCTCGATCATCGCAACGCCGATGCGGTCCTTCACGCTCCCCCCCGGGTTCTGCGACTCGAGCTTGGCGAACAGCTCCACTCCGGTGTCCTGCGCGGGCGTGCCCTCGAGCATGCGAGGCAGGGCGATCAGCGGTGTGCCGCCGACGAGCTCCGCAATGTTGATCGGGATTCGACCCATCGCTCGACGACAATAGTCGAGCCGCGCTGCCGGCTCTCCGTGCAGGCCGGCTAGGCGTGCTTGGGCGCCGTCGTGCGGCGGGGCTTCGGCGGCACCGTCAGACGAACGCTCGCACTGCGGGCCTGCGTCCGGCCGGAGGCCATGCTGAGGATCAGCAGGCTGGCGCGCAGGCGTCCGTGGTGGGAGCGGAACTGCGCGCGCCCGACCGCGTTGAGCCGGACCACGAGCGTGCGCGTTCGGTTCGGCGCGAGCGCGAAGGTTCCCGTGGCGATCGTCTTGGTCCGCACCTTCTTGGCGCTCTTGACCCTGACGGTGAGCCTGACCTTGCCGAGGAAAGTCCCGGCCCCCCGCCACCTTAGCTTCACGGTCGCGCGACCGCGGCTCAGCACCGGAAGGCTGCGGCTGAGAAGCGAGGCGCTGCAGCCGGATGTGAAGCCGAGCACGCCTCCGCCCGACGGTGCGCCGCTGCCCGTCGCGGGCGGGGGAGCGTTCGGCGGGGTCACATAGGTGAACCTGTCGGCCGCGACCGGCTTGCTCTGGCCGCCCGCCGTACTCACGCTGACGCGCACCGTGCCGGCAGGCTGTGGGGGAGCGGTGACGGTGAGCGATTCGGGCGAGTTCACCGTCAGGCCGCTCGCGGCGAGCGCGCCGAAGCTCACCGACTGGGCTCTCTCGCCGACGTGCCGCCCGGTGATCGTGACCCTGGTGCCGCCGGTCGTCGGGCCTTCGGCCGGCGAGACACCGGCGAGCACGGGCGGGATCACGTAGGTGAACACCGCGGCAGGCACGGGCGGGCTTTCGCCTTCGGGGGTCGTCACGATCACGTGGACCTTGCCTTCTTTCCCTTCTTGTGATTTCTCTTTCGGGTTTGCCGGAGACACCGCGGTCACCGAGCCGTCGGGGTTGACCGTGAAGCTCGCGGCAGGGGTCGGTCCGAAGCGCACGGCGCTCACGCCGCCGAGGCGGCTTCCTGTGATGGTGACCGGAGTGCCGCCTTCCTGGGGACCGGCGTCGGGGGCGAGGGCTTCCACCGCGGGCAGCATCGCCGGGTCGGCGAACACCCAGACGGCCCCCGCTTTGCCGTCTTCATTCGGCGCTCCGACGAGTGCCGTCGTGCCGTCGGCGCGCAGCGCGACGCTCATCCCGAAGAGGCCTTTGTGCGACTGGTCGCCGGTCAGCTTGGGGCCGTCCTGGATCCAGGTGTCGGCGGAGCGCGCGAACAGCCAGGCTGCCCCGACGGATCCTTCCTGGCGAGGAGCCCCGATCAGCGCGAGCTTGCCGTCCTGCGAGAGCGCGAGGCTGTAGCCGAATTCCGCTTCGGCGCTCCCTTCAGCGCCGGCGGTGAGCTTCTTGCCCTGCTGTGCCCACGAGGACCCGGACAGTGCGAAAGCCCACGCCGCGCCCGCATGGGAGTTGTCGGCGCGGCCGCCGACAAGGCCCGTGGTGGCGTCGCCGGAGAGCGTAACGCTGAAGCCGAAGTGGCTGGCGCCCTGCTCTTCGGTGCCCGTCAGCTTCGTGCCGACCTGGCTCCAGAAGGCTTCGGAGCCTGAGCCGAAGCGCTTGAACACCCACGCGGCGCCGGCGTAGCCATTGTCGCCGGGCCCTCCGATCAGCGCCGTGCTCCCGTCCCCCGACAGCGCGGCGCTGCCCCCCAGATGCCCTTCGCCCTGCTCTTCGCCGGCGGTCAGCTTGGAGCCCTGCTGAGCCCACGTCGAGCCGGAGCGGGTGAAGACCCATGCGGCGCCCGGGGCGCTGTGGTCGGACGGGGCTCCGGCCAGCGCAGTGTTGCCATCCGCGGACAGCGCGACGCTGTGGCCGAAGCGACCTTCGCCGGTCTCCTCCGTCCCGCCGGTGAGCTTCGTCTGCAGGCTCCACGTCGAGCCGGAGCGCGTGAAGACCCATGCGGCCCCCTGGTTGGCACATTCGCTGCTCCGTGGGCACGGCCCGGTTTCCCGCGGGCTGCCGACGATCGCGGTGTTGCCGTCGCCCGACAGCGCGACGCTCCGCCCGACGCTGCATTCGTCGGCTTCTTCGCCGGCCGCTTCCCCGCACCCAGGGCTGCCGCCCGTCGTGGCTTCCCCTCCGGTGAGCTTCGGGCCCTGCTGCGTCCAGATGCCGCCCGAGCGCGTAAAGACCCACACGGCCCCGGCGAAGCCGTTGTCGCGGGGGCCGCCGACCAGGGCGGTGTCGCCGTCCGCCGACAGCGCGACGCTGAAGCCGAGCAGCGCGCCGCCGACCTCTTCGCTGCCTCTGATCCTCGCGCCCTGCTGGACGAGCGGGTCGATCCGCACCGGGAAGCTCGCGCCCCGCGCGTCGACGTGCAGCAACAGCCGGCCGCGGTCGAGCGCGAGGCTGCTCGGCAGCGTGCGCCCGCGCGCGTCGCTGGCGCTCAAGGCGCCGTAGCTGAGCGCGGATCCGTCGCGCGTCCCGAGGACGACGCTCCGGCCGCCCGGCGAGAGCGAGGCGCGCGTCATGCCGGCGAGAGCGAGCGACAGTGTCAACGGACCGCCTGGTCGACCGGACGGCGGACGTGGAACAGTGAATCCCTGCTCGAGTCCGAGCGGACCGTTCAGGTACCACTCGCTGAGCTGCTGGTGGGCGTATGTGACCCGGTTGCCGTTGACGCTCGGCGTGACCGCCTCGACCGGCCGCAGCGCTGTCCCGTAGCCGATCCCCCGCAGGCTCAGACCGAGCTGAAGGGCCCCCGCACGCAGCTGCACTCCGGCGGAGGAGAAGCGCGCCGCGAGGCGCTGCGCGCTGTTTCGCGCCTGCGCGACACCTCCGCGCACGGCGTCGACGCGGTAGGCCGACGAATGGCCGCCGAGCGCCGCGGAGATCTGCGCCTGGGCCGCCAGCGGCAGGCTTGCGAGATGCTGGCGCGCGCCCGAGCTCGGCGTCGCGACGTTCGCGCCGCTCGAGG
>JAOPZV010000219.1 GCA_025963935.1 Solirubrobacterales bacterium | reverse complement strand
TCGACCCGCCCAAGCACGAGGGCGTCTGCGACCAGGACGGCGCGCGCCTCGTCCAGCGCGACGACGACAAGGAGGAGACCATCCGCAAGCGCCTGGAGGTCTACCACTCCCAGACCGAGCCGCTCGTCGACTACTACGATCGCGCCGGGCTGCTGCGGCGCTTCGACGGGCGGCGCGGCCCCGACGAGGTGCACGCGCACATCAGGGCCACCGTCGCGACCCTGCGGCTCGAGGAGACGCTCTAGCAGCGCAAGCTAAGCTCCCAGGGTGATCATCAAGAAGTCCCCCGAGGAGATCGAGAAGATGGCTCGCGCCGGCACGATCCTCGTGGCGGCGCTCGAGCTGATCGAGAGCCGCATTCGCCCGGGCGTGAGCACCGCCGAGCTCGACGCGGCCGCCGAGCGCTTCATCCGCTCGCGCGGCGCAACGCCAACGTTCAAGGGCTACCGGGGCTTTCCGGGGTCGATCTGCGCGTCGCCGAACTCGATGATCGTCCACGGCATACCCGGTCCGTACCGCCTGAAGAGCGGCGACATCATCTCGATCGACGTGGGGGTCACGCTCGACGGCTGGGTGGCCGACGCCGCGCGGACGTTTCCCGTGGAGGAGATCGGCGAGCAGGCGCAGGCGCTGCTGGCCGGCACCGCGGAGTCGCTGCACGCAGGCGTCGCAGAGGTCCGTCCAGGCAACCGCATGGGCGACGTCTCGGGCGCCATCCAGCGGGTCGCCGAGGGCGCCGGCCTGGCGGTCGTGCGCTCGCTCGTCGGCCACGGGGTCGGGCGCAGCATGCACGAGGACCCGCAGGTGCCGAACTACGGCAAGCCGGGCAAGGGGCCGCTGCTCGAGGAGGGGATGGTCCTGGCGATCGAGCCGATGACCACGGCCGGCCGGCCCGATGTGCGGATGGGAGGGGACGGCTGGGCGATCTTCGCCCAGGACGGCTCGCCGGCCGCGCACTTCGAGTTCACCGTCGCCGTGACCGCCGACGGGCCGAAGGTCCTGACGCCGTGGCATCGGCCCGGCGAGGCGGCCGGCCCAGACGCCGTCGAGGAAGTCGCGAGCGCCGGCTGAGCCCGAGCGAACCCCTCCGCGGTCGTTGCGATCGGCGGCCAGATGCCCCTCGCGGAGCGCCTTCTGCGACAAGGCGGAAGTTGCTAGGATGGGGAGTCCTGCTCGAGCGCGAGGCTTCTTGCGCGCGCGAAGAGCATTTCCACGACCCGGTAGCGGCGGCCGCAACGGCAGCCAGAGCCGGATCGCCGGAACCCAGCCGCCGAAAGGGATCATGAAGGTAAGACCGTCGGTAAAGCCGATGTGCGAGAAATGCAAGATCATCCGCCGCCATGGGGTGGTGCTGGTGATCTGCCAGAACAAGCGCCACAAGCAGCGCCAGGGGTGATCCGCTAGGTGGCACGTATCGCTGGCGTCAACCTGCCTCTGAACAAGCGTTCTGAGATCGGGTTGACCTACATCTACGGGATCGGACGCTCGACGTCCAACAAGCTCTTGAAGGATGTCGGCGTCGACCCCGACACCTACATCCGCGACCTCACCGAGGACGAGGTGGCCAAGCTCCGCGACGCGATCGACGACGGCCAGCCGGTCGAGGGCGACCTGCGGCGCGAGCGCTCCCAGGACATCAAACGGCTGCAGGACATCGCCTGCTACCGCGGCCTGCGCCACCGACGTGGCCTGCCGGTGCGCGGCCAGAAGACCAAGACGAACGCGCGCACGCGCAAGGGCCCGAAGCGGATGCAGGTAGCGGGCAAGAAGAAAGCGGGTAAGAAGTAGTGCCCCCAGCCCCGAAACGCGCCCGCGGCCGGCGCAAGCCGAAAAAGAACATCCCCATCGGACAGGCCCACATCAAGACGTCGTTCAACAACACGATCGTCTCGCTGACCGACACGCAGGGCAACGTCATCGCCTGGGAGTCCGCCGGCGGAGCGGGCTTCAAGGGCTCGCGCAAGTCGACGCCGTTCGCCGCCCAGGTGACGGCCGACGCCGCCGCGCGCAAGGGGCTCGAGCAGGGACTGCAGAAGGTCGAGGTCTACGTCAAGGGCCCCGGGTCCGGCCGCGAGACCGCGATCCGCTCGCTGCAGGCCGCCGGCCTCGACGTGACAGGCGTCAAGGACGTGACGCCGCAGGCCCACAACGGTTGCCGCCCCCGCAAGCGGCGGAGGGTCTGAGATGGCGCGTGATACGGGCCCGCAGTGCAAGCAGTGCCGGCGCGAGGGACAGAAGCTGTTCCTCAAGGGCGAGCGCTGCCTGACCGACAAGTGCGGCGTTGAGCGCCGCTCCTATCCGCCGGGCGAGCACGGACGCGGGCGCCTGAAACAGAGTGAGTACCGTGTGCAGCTGCGCGAGAAGCAGAAGGCCCGCCGTTACTACGGCGTGCTGGAGAGGCAGTTCCACGGCTACTACGTGAAGGCCTCGCGTCAGCCGGGGATCACCGGCGAGAACCTGCTCGCGCTGCTCGAGTGCCGGCTGGACAACGTGCTGGTGCGCCTTGGCTTCGCCGCCTCGCGCCGCCAGGGACGCCAGCTGATCCGTCACGGCCATTGGACGGTCAACGGCCGGCGGGTGGACATCCCCAGCTACCAGGTGCGGCCGGGCGACGTGATCGCCATCAAGGCGGAGACGCCGGCCACCCGGGTCGTCAGGGACGCAACGGAGCTCACTGGACAGATCCCCGCTTGGCTGCAGGCCGACCACGAGTCGCTCACGGCCAAGGTGCTGCGCAAGCCGGAGCGGCGTGAGGTTGCCGCGCCGGTGCAGGAGCAGCTCATCGTCGAGCTGTACTCGAAGTAGAAGGAAATTTCCCTGTGCTGCCGCCCGGAAGGGTGACGGCGCCTCAGAGCCGGCGTCCCAGCGACGCCGGTGCGACACCAAAACGACGTTAGGACTCTCATGCTCGACTTCCAAATCCCCCGGATCACCAGCGAGTCCGTGGAGCAGAATCGTGGAACGTTCACGATCGAGCCGCTCGACCGCGGCTTCGGTTACACGTTCGGCAACTCGCTGCGCCGCGTACTGCTCTCCTCCCTCGCCGGCGCCGCCGTCACGAGCGTGCGCATCGAGGGCGTCGCGCACGAGTTCTCGACGATTCAGGGCGTCAAGGAGGACGTCACCGACATCGTGCTCAACCTGAAGGGCGTCGTGTGCCGCATGCACTCCGACGCGAGCGAGGTCGAGGCGCCGCTGGTGGTCACCGGACCGGGCGAGATCACCGCCAAGGACATCGACCTGCCGGCCGGCGTGGAGATCCTCAACCCCGACCTGCACATCGCGACGCTCGAGAAGAAAACCAAGCTCGAGCTGTACATGACGATCGGACGCGGTCGCGGCTACCGCCCCGCCGAGGAAAACAAGTCGGCCGATCAGCCGATCGGCGTGATCCCCATCGACTCGATCTTCTCGCCCGTGCGCCGCGTCGCCTACGCCGTCGAGCAGGCGCGTGTCGGTCAGAAGACGGACTTCGACAAGCTCACCCTGGACATCGAGACCGATGGGTCGATCGACCCGCAGGCGGCGCTGCGCGAGGCGGCCGAGCTGCTGATCTCCCAGCTGGCGATCTTCACCGACGCCGACCGCATCCAGGAGCTGCGCGCCGGTCCCGGCGGACAGCTCGACGGTCACGGCCTGGCCGTCGGGGCGGGCGGCTCGCCGGCCGCCCTGCAGGGCGAGGAGTGGGGCATCCTGATCGAGGAGCTCGAGCTGGGCGTGCGCTCCTACAACTGCCTCAAGCGGGCCGGGATCCAGACGGTCGGCGACCTCATCTCGAAGTCCGAGGCCGAGCTGAACGCGATCCCGAACTTCGGCAAAAAGTCGATCGACGAGGTCATCGAAACGCTCCATGCCCGCGCCCTCAACCTCCGCCAGGACTAGCGGCGCCGTACACTTCACCGGTCGATGCGCCACCAGCAGACACGCAACAAGCTCAGCCGCGACTCGGCGCACCGCAAGGCGCTGCTCATGAACCTGAGCAAGGAGATCATCGAGCACGAGCGGATCAAGACGACCGCGGCGAAGGCGAAGGCCGTCAAGCCGGAGATCGAGAAGCTGATCACGCTCGCCAAGCGCGGCGACCTGCATGCCCGCCGCCAGGCGCTGTCGACCCTCTCGCAGGACAAGTTCGCGGTGCACAAGCTGTTCGAGGACGTCGCGCCCCGCTACGCCGAGCGGCCTGGCGGCTACACGCGCATCCTCAAGCTCGGGCCGCGCCGCAGCGACTCGACCGAGATGGTCTTCATCGAGCTCGTCTGAGCTCGCGGGCTCGCGGCGGGCGCCGCGCGGGATGATCACGAAGCTCACGATCGAGTACGACGGGACGGGATTTGCCGGCTGGGCCCGCCAGCCGGAGGAGCGCACCGTGCAGGAGGAGCTCGAGCGCGCGCTGCGCACCGTGCTCGGCGAGTGTGACCGCGACGGCAGCCCCCTCACGCTGTCGGTGGCCGGGCGCACCGACCGCGGAGTCCATGCGTGGGCTCAGGTCGCAAGCTACGCCCACGAGGCGGTCGACCCGCTGCGGCTGAACGGCCTGCTCGACGACGACCTCGCGGTGCTCGCCGCCGAACCGGCGCCGGAGGGCTTCAACGCGCGCCGTGACGCGCTCAGCAGGACCTACTGCTATCGCGTGCTCGCGCGGCGCGCACGCAGCGTGTTCGAGAGAAGGCGTGCCTACTGGTGGAGCGGACCCCTCGACGAGGAGGCGCTGGCCACATGCGCCGCCGCTCTGGTTGGAACGCACGACTTCACGGCTTTCACGCCCACCGAGTCCGAGCACTCGCGCTTTCGCTGCCGGATCGTCTCGGCCGACTGGCGGCGCGAGGGCGAGCTGCTCGAGTTCTGGATCGAGGCAGACATGTTCCTGCGCCACATGAACCGGGTGCTCGTCGGGACGATGCTCGACGTGGCAAGCGGGCGGCGCACCGTCGAGGAGTTCATCGCGTTGCTCGACGGTCAGCCGCGATCGGAGGCCGGCAGCACCGCGCCGGCGCACGGATTGGCACTCGCAGCCGTCGCCTACCACACCGGTTCACAGAAATTGGACGCCGCTTGACAGAAGTCGTGTAGCCTGGCGAGACCGTTCGAATGGTGGGCCCCGGCGGCCCTCGCCATGCGTCTCGAAGAGTGATCGGAGCGGTCGATGGGGGACAAGTTGGGGAAGAAGCTGCTCGTGCTCGTGACGGTGCACGGCATCGGCTTCGAGCAACCGGCCACCGCCGACAAGGAAGGCAACCTCGCCGAAGAAGGCTACGCCGACGCCCTGCATGCCGGCCTGAAGGAGGTGCTCCCAGAGCTTGGCCACGATCCCCAGCCGCCGCACACCGTCGTCTACGTGAAGAGCAGCGTCGATGGCTCGACAGCCGAGGGCCTCAAACGTCTACGCGAACCGCTGGTCGCAGACGGGACGATTGCCCATGTGGCGCTCGTCTACGCACCCCTCGAGCCGGCGACGCCCGAATTCGGCCCGGTCCTCGGGACGCTCGGACGGGCGATCATCTCGCTCAGGAAGTACGCGACGATCCCTGGCTTTCTCAAGCTCCTCGCCAGGGATCTCTGGGCCCTCTTCCGGGGGACCTCATCGCCACCGCCGCCGCCGCTGGAGGGCCGGACGGGACACCCGCCACTGCCGAGCCTTCGCCCCCGTACGGACCTGAGAACCGGCCTGCTGCGCCGGCGCAGGAGCGACAAGCCGCCGAAAGCGTCCACGATCATCCGCGCGCTCGCTGTGGACGTCGCGACGTACGTGGAGCTCAACATGGTGCGCGAGCGGGTGCGCGGGTTCGTTCAGAACGCGCTGCTCACGATCCTTGCGTGTGAGGACGTCGAGGCGGTCGTCATCAACGCCCACAGCCAGGGCACGGTCGTCTGCTGGGACGTGCTCGCGCGCCTCCCGTTCTACACGTGGCAGGACGCGAGCCCTAAGGATCCGGCGGGGGAGAAGCTGTGCGCCTTCGTCACCGCCGGAAGCCCGATCCGCAAGTACATCGACCTGTTCACCTGGGGCCCGCTCGTCGGGCAGCTCGCAGCACGACTCGAACAGCCGGTGCCCAAGTCGAGGTGGGTCAACTTCTGGGACCCGCGCGACCCAGTCGCCGACCCGCTCGACCCGGCGCAGGCCTGGCGGCCGGGCGAGCCCATCGGGGAGCACCGCGGCGAGGACATCGGGCTGCTCGTCGGGCGTAACCCGAGCAGCGGTGAGCCGTGGCACGTGACCGTCGATGACCGGCAGGTGGACAACGTTCACCAAAGCCGAGGCGGCGGCCTGCAGGCACACAGCTACTGGGACAACCGAGGCGAATTCGTCCAAGAGTTGGCAGATATCCTGCGGGGTTGCCACCCCGCAAACAGTGACGAGCGTCATCCAAATGCGTGAATCCCGGTGGTAGGCTGAACGAGCACAACGGCGCAGGGGGGAACTTGCCGTCAAACTCCACAGCAGCGCGCGAGCTTTCCGAGGGCGAAAGCGGATCGGCTCCTCCGCGGGGCTCGCCGCTGAACGCGGCAAGCTACGTCAGCTCGCTGCTCGGCCGTCGCCTGGCCGCCTCGCCACCTCCGTCGGGCGCCGAGACGTTTCGCGCTCACGCGGCGCTGATGCTCACCGACATCGAGGGCTGGACCGCGCGCGTCGAGCAACTCTCCGAGAGCGGACCCGATGGGCTCGACGAGCTCGGCCAAGCGCTGAACCTCTACTTCACCCACCTCGCCAAGATCGTCTACGAACACGGCGGAGACGTGTTGGGGGGCACCGGCGATGCGTTTCTCTGCTGCTGGCTGGCCGACGACGCCGATGCGCTTCCGGCCGCCACCGCGCGGGCCGCACAGGCAGCCCTCGCCTTCCAGGAGGAGGCGAGCCACCGCGACGACGCCGGCCGTCGGCGCCTGCGGACGCGAATCGGGATCGCCGCGGGCGAGCTGCACCTGGCGATCGCCGGGGGCGTCAACGGGCGCTGGGAGCTGCTCCCGCTGGGAGAGCCCTTCGCGGAGGTCACGGCGGCCGAGCAGGGCGCGCCGCCCGGCGGCGTCGCCGTGGCCAGATCTGCCTGGCGGCAGCTCGACGGCCTCGCCCAGGGCGTTGAGCTCGGCGACACGGGGCTCGTCGCGCTGACGGCGCCGCCGCCGCAGACGCCCCGCATCGCGCCCCACGAGCGCTACCTCGACATACCGGTCGACGTCCTCAGGCCGTTCGTCCCAGCGCCGATACGGGGCTGGGAGGCGGCCGCCGGCGTGGAATGGCTAGCCGAGCTGCGGCGGGTGACAGTCGTGATGGTGAGCTTGAAGGACGCCGGCGGAGGATGGGCGCAGCAGCTCGAGCGCAGCCAGCTCGCGCTGCGCACATTCCAGGAGACGATCGTGCGCTTTGAGGGGGCGAGCAAGCCTGGACTGGACAACAAGGGCCTGACGCTCTCCGGCGTTTTCGGACTCCCTCCGCGCGCCCACGAAGATGATCCCGAGCGGGCCCTGAGGGTTGCCGTGACCGTCAAGGAACAGCTGGACGCCATGGGCGTGCCCTGCTCGGTGGGGGTGGCCAGCGGCCGCGTCTTCTGCGGCCTGTTCGGGAGCGATCTGCGGCGTGAGTACACGCTGTCGGGGAACGTCATGAACCTGGCGGCCCGCCTGGCCCACGCCGGCGGCCACGAGATCCTCTGCGACGAGGCGACGGCCGCCACCGTGAGCGATCGCTACCGCTTCCAGGAGCTGCCGCCGATTGCCCTGAAGGGACGCGCGGAGCCCGTCGCCGTCCGGCGCCTGGATGGAATCGGATCCGGGGTGCCGCAGGGGCATGCGCGTCTGGTCAACCGCGATGCCGAGCGAGCGATGCTCGCCGAGCATCTGGGGCTGCTCAGCGCGCGCGGCGATCGCGCGGCGATCGTGGTGGAGGGCGAAGCGGGCATCGGCAAGTCGGCGCTCGCCGCCGAGGTGGCACGGCTCGCCGCGGGAGCCGGCGTGCGGGTCCTCACCGCGCCGGCCGACGCCGTCGAGCGCTCGACCGGCTACTACGCATGGCGGCCGGTGTTCGCGGCGGTCCTCGGGCTCGACGGCGAGCTCTCCGGTCCCGAGGAGCTCGAACGCCGTGTCGGCGAGCTGGTCGGCGACGCGCCCGACGCCCTGCGGGGGCTGCCGCTTCTCTCGAGCGTCCTGCCGTTCACGATCCCCGACAACGACTTCACCAGGGCGATGAGCGGCGAGCTTCGCGCCGACAGCACCACGCATCTGCTGGCGAGGATCCTCGCGCGCGTCACCCGCTCGGCGCCCGTACTGCTGCTCGTCGAGGACGCGCAGTGGCTGGACAGCAACTCCTGGGGCCTGCTGCGCGAGGTCCTGACGGGTGTGCCGCGGCTGTTCACGCTGATCACGACGCGGCCGATGGCCGGATCCGAGGAGTACGAGTCGCTCGTCACGATGGCCTCCCGCGAGCCGGTTCACCTGGGGAGCCTCTCGCCGTTTCACACCGCCGAGCTGGTGCGTCGCCTGCTGGGGGTGAGCGAGCTCCCGGCCGCCCTGACGAGCTTCATCGACGATCGCGTGGCCGGGCACCCCTACTTCTGCGAGGCGCTCGTGAAGACGATGCAGGAGAGCGGAATCGTGCAGGTGCAGCGCGGCCGGGCGGTGCTGGGCGAGTTCGAGTCGCTCGACGTCCCGGCCACGGTCCAGGGTGCGGTGCTGAGTCTCGTCGACAGGCTGAGCCCACGCGAGCAGCTGTCGCTCAAGGTGGCCGCGGTGGTCGGCCGCACCTTCTCCGTGCGCGCCGTCACCGAGGCCTACCCGGTGAGCGACGAACGGGCCTCGGTGGCCGACGACCTGCAGACGCTGTGCTCGCTCGACCTGATCGAGCGTGAGAGCTCCGAAGCCGAGCCGGCCTACGCGTTCCGCCACGAGATCACGCGCGACGTCGCGTACGGGCTGCTCACCCAGTCACAGCGCCGGCCGCTGCACCGCGCGGTGGCCGAATGGTATGAGCGCGCCCACGGCGCAGGCGAGCTCGAGCGGCACTCCGCGCTGCTGGCCCACCACTGGCGACTCGCCGAGGAGCCCGAGCGGGCCATCCCATACCTCGAGCGCGCTGCTCACCGAGCGCTGCGCGGCGGCGCGTTCGGAGAGGCGGCGCAGTTCTACGCGACCCTCGTCTCCGGGGCGGGCGCGCACGCCGGCGACGCCTCGCCGATGGCGCTGTGGGAGAAGGGCGAGGCGACCGCCCACTACTTCCTCGGAGACCTCGAGCGCAGCCGCGTCCTGCTCGAACGGGCCGTCGGACGCCTCGACCGCCCCGTCCCGAAAGGCACGCTTCCGGTGACGCTCGGACTGCTCCGCGCGGCGGTCCGCCAGCTCGCTCATCTTGCGCTCCCCAAGCGCTACTGCGACCGCCGC
The DNA here is from genome assembly GCA_025963935.1 of Solirubrobacterales bacterium. Classification (GTDB taxonomy): domain Bacteria; phylum Actinomycetota; class Thermoleophilia; order Solirubrobacterales; family Solirubrobacteraceae; genus Palsa-744. Next base: position 14,311 of record JAOPZV010000219.1, on the reverse strand, counting down.
CGCAGCGAGGGCAGAGCCCTCGACGAGGCCGTCGACTGCTACAAGATCCTCGGTCAGATCAACTACCTGACCGGTCAATCGGGGGGCGCACTCTGCTACCTCGTGCTCGCCGGGCTCAACCTCGGCGAGGAAGCGGGACCATCGCCCGAGCTCGCGCGTGCGCTCGCGACGGCCGCCGGGGTGATGAGCCTGCTGGGGCTGGGATCGCTCGCCGACCGGTACACGGCACGCGCCGCACAGCTCGCCGAGCGTGAAGGCCACTCCGAAGCGCTTGCCTATGTGTGGAACCTGCGCGCCCTGATCGAGGCCCAGCGTGGCGAGTGGGGGGCGGCGATCGCCGCCAACGATCACGCGCTCGAGCTGTTCGGCGAGATCGGGGACTACAACCTCGAGGCCGAGCTCTGGCAGACACGCTCGGCGCTGTTCATCTGCCGGGGGGACTTCCGCGGAGCCGAGATCTGCTGGACGCGCACGCGCGAGCTAGCCGCGCGCAACACCAACCCGCAGGTCGAGTCCTGGTCGCTGCTCGACGAGGTCCAGACGGCGCTGGGCCGCGGAGCCACCGAGGGCGCCGGCGCCGCGCTCGACGCGGCCCTCGCGATCGAGACGGCGGAGACCGACGGCCACGCACAGATCGAGAAGCACTACAGCACCGCCGGCACCCGTCTGGCCGAAGGGCGCGACGAGGAGGCGATGCGCGCGGCCGACGAGGTGATCGAGATGGTCACCAAGGAAACTCCCACGGGCTTTCACTGGGCGGAGTTCGCGACCGGGGCCGCCGAGGTGTATCTCGAGCTCCTCGAGCGCGCTCCGAGCGCAGCAGAGCGCACGGCGCTCGAGCGGCGCGGCAGGCGCGCCTGCCGCGCCCTGCGGCCCATCGCCTCGAGGTTCGACGGCATCCGTTCTCGCCGCTGGCTTCTCGTAGGGCGCCTGCAGTGGGAGCGGGGCAGGCGGAAGCGTGCCCTGCGCGCGTGGCGCAGGGCCGAGTCGATCGCGCGGGAGCTCGGCGTGGAGTACGACGTCGCGCGGGCTCGCCTCGAGATGATCCGCCACGACCTCGTCGGCCCCCAGCGCGAGGTGCTGCTCGCCGAGGCGATCGCGACCTTCGAGCAGCTCGGCGCCACGCGACAGCTGCGGATCGCGCAGAGCGTCTGATGCTCTTCGCGCGCATCGCGACCAGCGACCCTCTCACCCCGGCTGCCACTGCGCCCGAACCGTCACTGCACTTCACCCTCGAGGGGCAGGTCCAGAACGGCCTGAACGTCTGGCTGCCGCTGAAGAACCCGGCGCAGATGCCGGCCCTGTTGGGCTACCTGAGAGGTGCCGAGCAGGGCATCCATGAACAGCTCGAGCAGCTTCACTACGTTCACTTCGCTCGCTTCCTGCCGAGCCCCGATCTCTCCACGCTGTGGGTGATCACCGAGTTCGACGGCGGACTGTCGAGCTACATCATGGACTTCGTCGGCGTGGTCGGAGAGCAGTTCGACCAGATCCTGCAGTTCATCGCCGGGGCGCCGCCGCTTCCGGTGCAGCGTTACGCACGCGAGTTCGCCGAATACATAACCAATCACAACCTGCCGATCAGCGTGTGGTCGGCCTATCCGGAAATCACGGTGATCGACATCCTGCGCGGCGCGCGGCGACTGTAGGGGGCTTGGTGGCGGCGAACACGGAGGTGGCAGCGGGGGAGGGCGAGACGGCCGCACCGGGGATGGACCTGGCGGACATCCAGGGCAACCTCCTGCGCGGCTATGGCTTCGCGCACGCGCGCCACTTCGCGCTGGGCGTGACCGATGCCAAGCGCGCGAAGGCGTTCCTCGCGGGGCTGGTGTCGGGCGATGAGACGCAGAGCCCGCAGATCTCCACCGAGCAGCACTGGAGGCCGAACGTCCGTCCGCACTACCGGCTCAACCTCGGTCTGACGTTCGCCGGGCTGAAGGCGCTGGGAGTCCGAGAAGGAGCCCTGAAGGACTTCCCGGCCGCCTTTCAGGAAGGCCCCGCGGCTCGTGCGCTGAAGGTCGACTTGGACTTTCCCGAGGGCGTCGGGCTCGGCGACCAGAAGGAAGAAAGGAGCGGGCCGAAGAACTGGATCCTCGGCAATCCCGCGCAACCGGACGTGCACATGCTGCTCTCGCTGTACACGAACGAGCACCAGAAGGGGCCGCTCGAGCGGTTCTCAAAGCTCCTGCGCAAGCTGTTCGGCGACGCGAAGCTCACCGAGATGCTCGCCTTCGACGCCGACGCCCTGCCCGAACGAAGGGTGCACTTCGGCTACCGCGACGGGATCGCCCAGCCACGGATCCAGGGGGCACCCGGCCGCGCACGCCCCGACATGCAGCCGGAGTGCGAGCCCGGCGACTTCCTCCTCGGCTGCGGATACAAGAACGTCTACGGAGGCAACTACCTGGGCAGCCTGCCGCCCGCGCTGGCCGACAACGGGACGTACGCCGCGTTCCGCATCCTCGAGCAGGATGTCGCCGCGTTCGAAGACCTGCTGGTCGACTGGAGCAAGCGCTACAAGCTCGGCTCCCCAGAGTTCGTCGCGGCCAAGCTGATGGGGCGCTGGCGCCACGGCGCGCCGCTGACCCTCTCGCCCGACCCCAAGAGTCCTGATCCGAAACTCGCCGAGCACGAGATCAACAACTTCGACTACGCCCCCGCAGAGGGGCACACGACGTTCTTCGACGACGCTCACGGTCGGCGCTGCCCGATCGGCGCGCACATCCGGCGGCTGAACCCGCGCAGCTCGCTTGTCATGGGACGGCCCCACAGCCGGCGGCTGATCAGGCGGGGAATGCCCTACGGGCCGCCGTTCGAGAAGGGCGACGGGAAGGAGCGGGGGCTCGTCGGGATGTTCATCTGCGGTGACCTCGAACTTCAGTACGAGTTCATCCTGCGCGTCTGGGCGAACATGGACCTCGCCACGCACGGACTGCGGGGAACGCGCGAGCCGATCCTCGGCTGCCAGCCCGAGGACGGCGGTGAGTTCGTGCTCCGCACGAGCGACGCGCGCGATCCGATCGTGATGATCAACCTGCCGCGCCTGGTGCAGACGCGCGGCAGCGTCTACTGTTTCGTCCCCGGCATCGGGGGGCTGCGCCAGCTGGCCGGGATCGCGGGACCCCCGGGCGGCTCGGCCGCCAAGCCATGAGCGCGCGACAGCTCCCGCCGGAGCTCGCCGAACAGCTCAGGGCGCTGCTGCACAGCGCGACGCCGGCGAGCGTTCCCCCGGGCATTCTCGTGTGGTGGGGTGCCCCGCTGCCCGACGGCAGCCCCGGGGGGCCCTCGCTGCAGCAGCCAGGCTGGGAATTCGACTACATGCGCCTGGAATGCGGGGCGCTCGCGCCGGGGATCGTCAGGCCGCTGCCCGAGCTGCTCGCGCTCCTCACCGGCCGCCGGCCGGACGGACCGCTGCCGCTGGCGCTCGCGCGCTTTCGCTACGCCGTGCCCAGCGCGGCGCTGCTCGACCGCGTGCATCGCGCTGTCGCAGAGGGCCGGCCCCTGCGCAACCCGCCGCCGAGTATCAAAGGCGAGATCGAAGTGCGCGAGGCCTTCCTCTGCTGCGGACTGCTCCACGAGCAGTGGGGGCGTGCGATGCCCGCCTACCGGGGCAGGCGCGTGCCCTTCCTGCTCACCCCCGCGCTGCTGCTCTCCAACCCGGGGGTCTCGCCGCCCGACTCGGTCGAGATCGATCCCGGCGACGGGCAGGGCTTCCGTGCGATCGAACCGGAAACGCCGCTCGAGGTCGACTATCCCGGTGGAGGGGCCGCCAACGTCGCACTGCGCTGCCACTACGGCACGGAGATCCTCCAGGCGAGCTTCACGCTCTCGCTCAGCGACGAGCCGCCGGCACCGCCGCCCGATGAGCAGTGGCCGCTGAAGGCTCCCTGCGGCAACACCGGCACGGCACATGTCTACCGGGCGCGGGGCGCCGCAGAGGTTCGCCATCCGCTGGTCATCGTCGAGGGGTTTCCGGGCGGCCACCCGGCCGACTACCTGTATGAAACGCTCAACCAGCAGGCGACCGCCGAGGCGCTGCGCGACGCCGGCTACGACGTCGTGATCGTCGGCCTCGACCAGGGCGCCGATGCGATCGAGCGGAACGCCGAGGTGCTCATCGAGTGCATCCGCGCGGCGAACCAGCGCACCGACGAGCCGCTTGTCGTGGGCGGCGTGAGCATGGGCGGGCTCGTCAGCAGGCTCGCACTGCTGAGGATGGAGCACGACGGCGAGCGGCACAACGCGTGCGTGTTCCTGACGATCGACACGCCGCACGCCGGCAGCTACACGAGCCTCGGAGCACAGTGGTTCGTGCATGCCTTCGCGCCGCACCTGCCCGGCCTCGCCGCCGAGGCGTGGCTCCTGGACTCGCCCGCCAACCAGCAGTTCGTGCTCTGGTGGCTGCACGGCGGGACCGTCCAGACGAGCCCGCTGCGCGAGGCATTCATCAAGGAGCTCTCCGAACTCGGCGACTACCCCCAGCTCCCACGCCGCCTGGCCATCTCGTGCGGCCGCGGTGACGGGGCCGCGAGCGAGCGGGCCGGCATCCGCACCCTCGACTGGTCAGCCGAGCCGTGGCTCGCGGTCGCGCTGCACGCGCTGACGGGCACCGGGCAGCAGACGCTCGGCGAGGGCCATTGGTTTCTCGCCGCCCAGCAAGCGCTCGTGCCGCTGCACTTCAAGGACGGCGTGGCATGGGACGTGGCGCCGGGCGGTCAGGACTTCTACAACGCGCAGGTCGCAGCGATCGCCTCGGGTACGGGCTGCGGGACGGTGAAGCACGCGCTCGACGAGAGCTGCCAGGTGCCGACGGTCAGCGCTCTGGATCTGAACACCGGCCCCTTCTCGGCGGTGCCGGCGCCGGGATCCGGAGCGAGCCCCTTTCAGGACTATGCGTGCGCTGAGGCCAACTACCAGCATCTGACGATCACGCCGAAGCTGAGCGCCTGGCTGCTCAGCACGCTCGGGCCTCCATGTGTGGCGCAGAAGGACGCGGACCATGTCTAACGGCTTCGACCCGGCCAAATTCGATCCCCACGACCCGGCGTTCCTCAGGGACCCCTATCCCACCTACGGGGAGTTCCGCGAACACGCGCCTATCTACCCGGTCAACGACTATGCCGCCGACTGGATATTCGGCTACGACGACTGCAAGGAGGTGCTGACCAACAAGCAGGTGTGGGTGAAGAGCCCGCCCGGCATGCCTCCCACGCCGGTGTGGGGACCGTACGGACTGATGTCGAGCTTTCCCGCCGGGATGTTCGGCTCGGACCCGCCGAAACACGAAGATATCCGCAGCGCCGTACAGCCCGAATTCACGCAGGCGATCCAGAGGGCGCCGGGCTGGGCCGAAGAACTGGCCGCTCCGCTGCTCGTCAAAGCGCGTCAACGGGGGCGCTTCGAGCTCGTCGACGACTACGCGCTGCCGCTGCCGGCCCGCGTCCTGTTCACGCTCCTCGGCATCCCCAAAGACGAAAAACGCATCCCCGGTGTCTGGGACGGGCTGATCGCCTGGCAGGCGCAGATCGCCGCCGCGCACGACATCAAGCAGTCGGCGCAGGTCAGGCTGGGCGGGGCGACGGCCTCGATGGCGCTGATCGCGTTCTTCGAGGCGATGCTGCTCGAAAAGCCGGAAAAGGGCGGGCTCTTCGTGAAGCTCGTCAAAGCGCTGGGGAAGGCGGGGCTCAGCGACCAGGACGTCCAGGTGTGTGCGTTTGACTTCGTCGTCGCGGGCTACCTCTCGACGACGTTCATCATCGGCACCGGGATACGCAACCTGCTCGAGAACCAGGACGAGCTGCGTGAGCTGCGCGATGACTGGTCGCTGCTGCCGGGGGCCATTGAGGAGATGATGCGCTACGACGGCCCCGTTCACCTGATCGACCGCGTGGCGGCCAAGAGCACCGAACTGAGCGGGCACAAGTTCGCCAAGTACGACAAAGTGAGCGCCGTCGTCGGCTCCGCCAACCGCGATCCGAGCCAGTTCCGCTATCCCGACCGCTTCCTGATCGACCGCAGCGAACGACAGCACCTCGGGTTCGGAGCGGGGATCCACGAATGCATAGGCGCACCGCTCGTGCGCATGGTGGCGCCGGTCGCCTTCAAGATGCTCCTCGAGGAGTTCCCGGACCTGGCGCTCGCGGGCGACCCGCAGTGGCAGACCGACCCGTACCTGCGGGCCGTGACCAACCTGCCGTTGAAGTTCTGAAGCCGGCGCCCCGTGCGCGCCCGCGAGGCGCGTAACGCGGCGATCACCTCCGCCCGGCGCGGCGAACCCTATGCTGGAGCCTGAAGATGCTGAGCGTCCTTTTGACAAACGACGATGGGATCGACGCCGAGGGGCTGCAGACGATGCGGCGCGCGCTGGCCGAGCTCGACGAGGTGCGCCTCGCCGTGATCGCCCCCGACGGGAACCGCTCCGCGATGGCCCGGTCGATCACCACGCGCCGGCCGCTGTGGGTGGCCGAGGTGCCGTTCTCCGACGGGACGGTCGGCTACGCCACCGACGGCACCCCCGTGGACTGCGTGCGGCTCGCGAGCCTCGGGGTGGTGGAGGACTTCGAGGCCGACTTGGTGGTCTCGGGCATCAACCACGGCGCGAACCTGGGCGACGACATCACCTACTCGGGGACCGTCGCGGCGGCCCTCGAGGGCGTTGTACTGGGGCTGCCCGCGATCGCCGTCTCCCAGCAGTCCGGCGCGCGTGCGCTCGACTACCGCTTCGACGGCGGCTTCGGCTTCGACGTCGCCGCGGCGTTCGTGGCGAGGCTTGTCGAGCGCATCGACGACGTGCCGCTGCCGGCCAGGACGCTGCTCAACATCAACGTGCCAGCGGGCGAGCCGGCCGGTGTGGAGGTTACGAGCCTCGGCAAGCGCATCTACCGCGACGAGCTGAAGCTCGAGAGCGAGGAGCCGAGCCGGCGGCGCTACTGGATCTACGGCTCAGACCCGGGGTTTCACGACGAGCCGGGGACCGACCTCGCCGCCGTGGCGGCCGGGCGCATCGCCGTGACGCCGATCCACTTCGACCTGACCGACCGTCCGAGCCTCGAGGCGCTGCGGCGCTTCGACCTGGAGGAGCTGCTCGCCCCGGTCGCGCCCGACGCGAGGCCGTGAGTCCCAGGGCCAAGCCCGCCACCGAACGTCCAAGCGGAGCAGCGCGCCGCGGGCGGTCAAACGGGGCGGCGGACGGCGTCCCGCCGAAGGCGGCCAAGCGCGCGGCCGAGCTTCGCAAGCTGCTCGAGCACCACTCCCGCCGCTACTACGTCCTCGACGATCCGGAGATCGGCGACGCGGAGTACGACGCGCTGCTCGACGAGCTGCGCGGCCTGGAGGGCGAGCATCCCCAGCTTGCCACGCCGGACTCGCCCACCCAGCGCGTCGGCGGCGAGCCGGTTGGGCGTCTGGAGAAGGTCACCCACCTCGAGCCGATGCTGTCGCTCGGGAACGTGCGCTCCGAGCAGGAGCTACGCGCGTGGGTCGAGCGGATGCGCAACCACCTGGCCAGGGAGGGCATCTCCGATCCGGACTTCCGCTTCGTGGTGGAGCCGAAGATCGACGGGCTCGCGATCAGCCTCGTCTACCGCGATGGCGTTCTCGAGCGCGGCGCGACCCGCGGCAACGGCGAGATCGGCGAGGACGTGACGCACAACCTGCGGACGATCGGTGCGATCCCGCTGCGGATCAGCGACGCCCCTGCGCTGGTGGAGGTGCGCGGCGAGGTGTACATGTCGCTGCGGGACTTCACGGCGCTCAACGAGCGCAGGGCCGAAGCCGGCCAGTCGACCTTCATGAACCCGAGGAACTCCGCGGCCGGCACGATTCGCCAGCTCGATCCCGCCGACGCCGCAAAGCGACCGTTGTCGATCTGGTGCTACCAGGTGGGAGTCGCCGAAGGGCTGTCCTTCAGCACGCACTCCCAGGCATTGGAGTGGCTGGCTGAGCACGACTTTCGCGTCAACCGCGACGTCAAGCTGCTCGCCAGCGAGGACGAGGTGATCGCGCAGTGCCTGGAGTGGCAGCAGCGCAGGGGGGAGCTCGACTTCGAGATAGACGGCGTCGTGGTGAAGGTCGACGATCTCGAGCTGCAGCGCAGGCTCGGCTCCGTGGGGCGAGACCCGCGCTGGGCGGTCGCCTGGAAGTTCCCACCCACGACCGCGGTCACGCGCCTGGAGCGGGTTATGTGGAATGTGGGGAAGTTCGGCGACCTGCGCCCCTACGCCATGCTCGCGCCGGTCGCGGTGGGCGGCGTGACGATCAAGCTTGCGACCCTGCACAACGAGCAGGACATCGTCCGCAAGGACATCCGCGCCGGCGAGGACGTGATCGTGGTTCGCGCCGGAGACGTGATCCCGCAGGTCGTCTCGCCGGCACCGCACGTCGTCGAGCACGCCAACCGGCCGCCGCTGCCAACCCCCCCGGAGCGCTGCCCGTTCTGCTCCACCGAGACGATCAAACCGCAGGAAGGCGTCTTCACCAAGTGCCCGAATCCCCTCTGTCCCGGTCGTGCGTGGCAGCTGCTGAAGCACTTCGTCTCGCGTGGCGCGATGGACGTCGACGGCCTCGGAGAGAAGCAGGTCGCTCTGCTGCAGGAGCGCGGCCTGGTGCACACAGCAGCCGACTTCTACCGCCTCACCGAGTCGCAGCTGCTGGAGCTCGAGGGGTTCGGCGAGCTCTCTGCTCACAACCTGCTTGCGGCGATCGAGGCCTCCAAGGAGCGCCCGTTCGCCCGCGTGCTCTTCGCTCTCGGGATCGAGGAGGTGGGGGAGGTGACGGGGCGCAACCTCGCGCAGCGCTTCCGCGACATCGACGCGCTGCTCGACGCCTCACCCGAGGACATCGCGCAGACCCCGGGCGTCGGTGAGAAGATGGCGCACTCCATCGCAACCCAGCTCGCCGACGAGCGCATGCGAGCGTTGATCGCGGACCTGCGCGTGCGCGGTCTGCGCTTCCACGAAGAGGGGCCGCCTCCGTCGGAGGGCCCGCTGTCCGGCAGGACGCTCGTGCTGACGGGATCGCTGCCGGAGTGGTCGCGCGAGACGGCCACCGAGCGCATCACGGCGGCCGGCGGGCGAGTGACCGGGTCGGTCTCCAAGAAGACCGACTACCTCGTCGCCGGTGAGAGCGCCGGCTCCAAGCTGGAGAAGGCCGAGCGGCTCGGGGTTCCGGTGCTCGACGAAGCTGCGCTGCGCCGCCTGCTCGAGCAGCACTAGCCGTCTGTTGCCTGCCCGGCCCCGCCGCTCAAGCGCCTGGCGGTTTGCGCCGAAGCGGGTCGCATGTCGAGCGCTCGCAACGTTCTCTGCGCCATGGCGCTGGTCGTCCTCGTCGCCGTGCCGCTCTCGGGCTGGGTCGCAAGCGAAGGCGGCCCCCTGTCGACGCAGGCCGGCCATGGCATCGTGGGCGGAGTCATCTACCACCTGAAACGGGAAGACGACGAAGCCGAAACGAAGGAAATCGCCGAACTGCACCCGAGCCCTGAAGAACGCGAACAGGCGCGCGAACATCTCGAAGGCGTGCAGCTCGAACAGACGCAGACCGCCGAACAGGAACAGCGCCAGCAGGAACCAAGCTAGCGCGCGCTACCGCTTAACGGCAGGCGATGAGGAGCGAGTGGCGCTCTTGGCGGGCAGACCGGTGTTCGAGCCGGCGAGCGTGATGGCGATGTGGTCCTGGAAGAGATGCGCAGCTTCGACGGAGATCCCGTCGGTGAAGATCGCAAAGGCCAGCAGGTGTCCGTCCGAGGATTGGCAGTAGCCGACCAGGTTGGAGACGCCGATCAGCGTGCCCGTCTTGCCTTGGCAGCGTCCCGCGGCGGCGGTTCCGCGCATGCGTTTCATCAGCGTGCCGCTGCGCCCGGCCACGGCCAGGCGTTCGCGCAGCACGGTGCCGGTCGGCGTCCCGGCCAGGCCGACCAGCAGGGTGGCGACCTGGTAGGGGGACGTCCGGCTGCCGGGTGACAGGCCCGAGCCGTCGAGGACCCGCGGGCGGAAGCCGAAGAGCGTGCCGATCGTGCTCGACACCACCGAGGATCCGGCAGGCGTCGTGCCGGCGCCTGCGAAGCTCGCTCCGAGGTCCTTCAGGAGCGTCTCTGCGAAGAAGTTGTCCGACGGCGGCAGCATCAGGCCCAGCAGCTGGGCGACCGGCGGAGACTGCACCTGCGCGAGCGCAGCGGCGCCCGGCGGCGTGCTGCCAGCACCGCTCCCTCCGCGGATGCTCACGCCGTCGGCCTTCAGCGCCGCCCACAGCCTGCGCGCCGCATAGGCGGCCGGCGCATGGGCTCCCCGCACCGAGCCGCTCGCCCCCCGGTCGAAGGCGAGACCGCTGAGCGTGCCTTCGAGGAAGGGGTCGCGCGCGTAGCCACTGGACGGCTCGCCGCGCAATGGGTCCAGATAGGACTCGTCGCCCACGATCGAGCCCGTGATGTGGTGTATGCCGACGACGCGGACGAGCTGCCTGACGAGCGCCGAGACGCTCGCGCCCTGCCCGCCGTAGTGCGCGCGGATGAAGGCAGAGCTGCCGAAGGTTGGGTCCCCGCCGCCGCGCAGGTAGAGGCTGCCCTGCCATACCCCGCCGGGGGCGAGCGATCCGACGCCGAGCACGGAGGTGGTGAGGCGGGCGGTCGCCCCGAGGCGCGTGAGAGCCGCGGTGGCCGTGTAGAGCTTCTCCACCGAGGCCGGCGGGCGCATCGTGGCGGCGCGTTCGGAGAACACGGCCTGCTTCGCGGTGACGTCGTAGACGTAGGCGCCGTCGGACGGTCCGGCAAGCGCCAGCTGATGGCTCACATCGGCCTGTAATTCGGCCAGGTTCGCCGCTGCGCGGGCGTTCTGGGGGGCCAGAGCGGCGAGCAGCGAGAGCCCCAGGAGGGGGATAAGGAACATGGAAAGGCCATTCCGGGGCACGCGGTCATAGAATGTTTCGAGCATGGGCAAGGTTGTCAAGCTCGAACCGGCCATGAAGAAGGCTGGGGCGTCCAAGGAGAGGACCAGGCGGCTCGCCGCTCGCGGTATCGGTCGGCCGGCCTCGATCGACCGTCGGCGCCGGCCGCGGCCGGACAAGACCGCGCTCGTGCTGGGCGGTGGCGGCTTCACAGGCGGCGTGTACGAGATCGGCGCGCTGCGCGCGCTCGACCTGCTGGCGGTCAACAGCTCGGTCAACCAGTTCGACGTCTACGTGGGGACCTCCGCGGGCTCCTTCATCGCCGCGCTGTGCGCCAACGGGGTCACGCCCGAGGAGATGATGAGGGTGGTCACCCGCCAGGGGGAGCCATCCTTCAAGGACATAGACATCGGAGACCTGCTGCGGCCGAACCTGCTCGAGTTCGCCCGGAAGGGCGCCCTGATGCCGCTGCGGGCGGTCTCCCTGGCGCGCCAGCTGATCTCCCAGCCAGGCGGCGTGTCGCTGATGGACGTCGTGATGGGCCTGGCGGACGGCCTGCCGTCCGGTCTGTACACGGGCGGCGGGATCGAGAAGTACCTCCACGAGGTGCTCAGCGAGCCGGGCCGCACCGACAACTTCGCGGACCTCGCGTGCGAGCTCTACCTCGCCGCCACCGACCTCGACACCTGCGAGCGCGTGGTCTTCGGGGTCGAGGGCCTCGACGACGTTCCGATCTCCAAGGCCGTGCGCGCCTCGGGTGCCCTCCCGATGGTCTACGCGCCGGTGAAGGTCAATGACCGCGAACTGATCGACGGCGGGATCGTCTCGACGACCAACCTGGACCTCGCGGTCCAAGCGGGGGCGAAGCTCGTCGTGGTGATCAACCCGCTCGTTCCCTTCGTCAACGACTTCTCGGACATGATCAGGACCCTTCGCGGCAGTCGCCCGCGCCGCATCTCGGACATGGGCTTCGCCCAGATCGGCTATCAGGTGTTCAAGCTCGTGGGCCATCAGCGGCTGCACGAACTGGCCAAGCATTGGGAGGAGCGCTATCCGGGCGTCGACATCCTCCTGATCGAGCCCGAGCCGACCGACGAACTGATGTTCCAGACCTCGATCATGAGCTTCACCTCGCGTGTGGAGATCGCCCGTCACGGCTTCGAGTCGGTGACCAAGCAGCTGGCCGGCGAATATGACCGCTATCACGACGTCGCCGAGCGCCACGGCATCAACATCTCGGAGAAGCGGGTCCGCCGGGTCGTCGAACACTTCGACGAGGAGCACGAGGAGGTCAGCGCCTGGCGCAAGATCCTCGAGGGCACGACAGGAGCCCTGCTGCGACAGGCCGGCTCCGGCGGCTGAGCGGCCGGCGCCGCTAGACGGCTTTATCGATCGCGTCGAGCAGCCGCGTGGAGGCTGCGGCGCCGCGAATGCTGAGACGCACATGTCGGGGCTCGCCAAGCGCTGCGCCGGCGGCCACCAGCACGCCCGTCTGCGCAAGGCGCGTCGCGAGCTCGGAGCCGTCGAGGGCGGGATGCGCGACCCACAGGAAGTTCGCCTGGCTGTCGCTGACCTCGAACCCCCGGCGGCGCAGCTCCCTCGCCAGCTGGGGGCGCTCCTCGCAGATCGCCAGCACACGGCGGTCGATCAGCTCGCTGCAGCTGCGCAGCGCCTCGAGCGCCCCTGCTTGAGAGACCTCCGAGACCCCGAGGTCGGGCTCGAGCTCGGCGAGCAGGTCGCCGGAGCCGGGAGCTCCGATCGCGTAGCCGATGCGCAGGCCGGCGAGCCCCCACGCCTTGGAGAAGCTGCGGAACACCAGCAGGCGCGGATGCCCGGCGAGCAGCTCCAGGGAGGAGCCCGTGGGCTGCGCATCGGAGAACTCGACGAGCGACTCGTCGAGCAGCACCGCCACGCCCTCCGGCAGCCCGTCGAGCAGCCGCTCGAGCTCCGCCGTCGGCAGCAGCTCCCCGGTTGGGTCGTTGGGGCTGGCGAGCGCGATCACCCGCACATCCTGCGCCTGCGCGGCCTCGAGCAGCGCGTCGACGCCGCCCGTGATGCGGACGGCCTGACCGTGAGCGCGTCTGGCCATCAGGGGAAACAGCGGGTAGGACGGCCACACGGTCAGCAGCTGCTGACCCGGCTCGATCAGCGCGCGCGTCGCCGAGCTGAGCAGCTCTGCTGAGCCGTTACCGAGGATCAGACGGTCGGGCTCGACGCCATGGCGCTCGGCCAGCCGGTTGCGCAGGTCAGAGCCATGCACGTGCGGGTAGCGATGCAGCCCTCGGCGGGCGACGAACGTGATCGCGGTGACGATCCGCGGGTGCGGCAGCTCGGGCCAGGTGGTCTGCGAGAGGTCGAGCGTCTCGACGCGTGTGAGCGCTTTGCGTTTGCGCTCGGCGGCATCCTCGCGCAGGCGAGCGTTGACCTCTTCCTCGGACATCCCCTCGAATTGCCGGTAGTAGTCGAGCAGCCCCACGTTATGGCCTCGTTCTAGCAGCGGCCGTGACGCCTACCGTGTGCGCCCCCCCGGCGCGAGCGGGGTCTGTCCTCACACGCCCGAGCCGCCCGAGATCATGCTCGAGCCCGGCCCGTGAATGATGAGGAACCAGATTGCGAAGGCGATCGCGCAGACGACGGCGGTGATCCCGAAGATCCGGCCCATGATGCCGGTGCGCTGGTCGTGACCGGCGGCGCGCCGCACGAGGATCCACGCCTGGTCGACCTGGCGCAGGATCGCGAGAGCCCCGAACAGCAGGGCGAACAGGGCGGCGAAGGCCACGAGGATGCCGAGGCCGACGCTCCCCGAGAGGTAGTTCGCCTCCGATCCCAGCCACAGGCACGCCAGCGGGATCGGGCCCCAGCACAAGAGGCTGAGCAGGGTCATAGCGGCGAGCAGGCCGTTGGCGAACGAGCCGTCGACGCGCTGGCGCAACTCGCCGCCACGCTCCGGCAGCGAGCGGAAGCGAACCGGCGCTGTCCCCGGACGGCGGCCGACGAACAGGCCGCCGGTATCTGATGGATCGCTGCGCATCTCGTCCTATGTTCGCAGTTAGACCGACGGTTGCCGGTCAGCTCGCATACAACCCGTCAAACACGTCCGCGTATTTCTCGTTGACCACGTTGCGCTTGACCTTCAGCGTCGGCGTGAGCTCGCCCGTCGGCTGCGACAGATCGTGGTCGAGGATCGCAAACTTCTTGACCTGCTCGACCTGCGCGTATTTTGGGTTCACGCGGTCGATCTCCTGCTGGATCAGCTCGTGGATCGCGGGGTCGCGAGAGAGCGAGGGGATGTCCTCGGCCAGCCCGTGCTCGCGCGCGTAGATCGGGATCTCTTCCTCGTCGAGCGTGATGAGGATGACGGGGTATGGGCGCTGGTCACCGTGCATCACAGCCTGGGAGATCCAGCGGCACTGCTTGAGGTCGTTCTCGATGTTGG
>JAOPZV010000192.1 GCA_025963935.1 Solirubrobacterales bacterium | reverse complement strand
ATCATCGCCGGCGGGTTCGGGGGCGGGGGGGCCGTCGCCGGCGCTGAAGGCGCGGGTGAGCACGCCGGAACGGTGCGCTCGACCACCGCCGCCGACGCGGCGATCCAGCTCGCCTACGCCAACCGCGTCGTGATAGTGCCCGGCTACGGCATGGCGGTCGCTCAGGCCCAGCATGCCGTGCGCGAGCTGACGAAAGAGCTCGAGTCGCGGGGAGTCGAAGTGAGCTACGCGATCCATCCCGTCGCCGGCCGCATGCCCGGGCACATGAACGTCCTGCTCGCCGAGGCCGACGTGCCGTACGACCAGCTCAAGGAGATGGAGGACGCCAACCCGGAGTTCCAGCGCACCGACGTCTCGCTGGTGATCGGGGCCAACGACGTGACGAACCCGGCGGCGAAGAACACGCCGTCCTCGCCGATCTACGGCATGCCGATCCTCGAAGTGTCCGACAGCGCCTCGGTGATCGTGATCAAGCGCTCGATGAACCCCGGCTTTGCGGGTATCGAAAACGAGCTCTACTACGACCCCAAGACGGCGATGCTGTTCGGCGACGCGAAGTCCGCGGTGAGCGAGATCACCGCGGAGCTCGCCCAGATCTAGATTCCCGGCCGGCGCGCTCTGCGAGACTGCGCTCGATGATCGAGCGCAGCCAGGCTCTCGCGGCGCTGTCGCAGCACGAGTTCGACGTAGTCGTCGTCGGCGGCGGGATCACGGGCGCCGGTGTGGCGCTGGACGCGGCCGCGCGCGGCTACAGCGTCGCGCTGCTCGAGCGCGCCGACTACGCCTCGGGGACGTCGAGCCGTTCGAGCAAGCTCGTCCACGGTGGGCTGCGCTACCTGCAGCACTTCGACCTCGGGCTCGTTCGCGAGGCGCTGCTGGAGCGGCGGCTGATGGTCACGCTGGCCCCTCATCTGGTCCGCCCGCTGCCCCTCGTGGTGCCGGCCTTCGAGGGCGCCCGTCCCGACCGCCTCGTCGGCGTCGGTCTGAACCTGTACGACGTCATGTCGGTCGACCGCGATCGTCTGCGCTCGCGCCGTGGCCGCCGAGTGCGCTCCGAGCGCGCGCAAGGCGACTCCGCCGCCGCCGACGCGAAGGCGACCGGCAGGTCCGTCGGATCTGAGGAGGCGGAGTCCTGGAGTCCCGAGCGCCACCGCGTGATCTCCGGCGAGGAGGTGCTCGAGCTGCTCCCGGCGCTCGCACCGCGCGAGCCGACCAGCGGGTACCTGTTCTACGACTGCCAGACCGACGACGTGCGCCTGGTGCTCACCGTGCTGGGCGAGGCAGAACGCTTTGGTGCCGTCCTCGCGAACCGCGTGGCGGTTACGGGCCTGCTGGAGCACGACGGTCGCGCGCGCGGCGTGCTCGCGCTGGACGTCGAGAGCGACACGCCGTTCGAGGTTCGCGCGGCGAACGTCGTCAACGCGACAGGGGTGTGGGCCGATGAGCTGCGGCCGCAGGAGCTGCACGACGAGGCCGAGCTGCCGCGCATCCGGCCAAGCCGCGGCACCCACATCACGCTCCGCAACGAGGACCTGCCGCTGGTCGGGGGCGCGATCGTTCCCGCGGGGTCCGGGCGCTCGATCTTCGCGCTGCCGTGGCTCGGACACACGCTGGTGGGCACGACCGACAACGACTACGAGGGTCCGCTCGAGCACATCCGTCCCTCCGGAGAGGACATCGACTACCTGCTCGACGCGGTGAACACGTTCTTCGGGACGGCGCTCGACACCAGCGAGCTGACCGGGGCATTCGCCGGTGTGCGTCCGCTGATCTCCACCGGCGACCCCAAGAAGTCGGTCGACATCTCGCGCAAGGCGGAGCTCTACGAGACGTCCTCGGGGATGATCACTATCACCGGCGGCAAGCTCACGACCTGGCGGCGCATGGCGAAGATGACGGTCGATCGGCTCGTCGAGCGCGACGCGCGTGACGCTCCCTGCCGGACCCACGAGATCCCGCTCGGCCAGGCGATCGCGGTCGATGAGCTGCCGCGCGTCGAGGGAGTGCCGGACCTCTCCTACGAGGCGCTCGCGAGTCGCTACGGCCACGCCGCCCACGACGTGCTCGCTCTGGCCGCCGAGCGCGGCGAGCTCGCCCAGCCGATCATCGCGGGCCTTCCGGACCTGCTCGCCGAGGTCGCGCTGGCGGCGCGCCGCGAGCAGGCGCGCAGCATCGGCGACGTGCTCCTGAGGCGCACGCGTCTCGGCGTGCTCGCGGCACGCGAGCTCACCGCCGAGCCGCGCGCGCAGAGCGACGGGGCCCCCGCGGGCCCGGTCGAGCTCGTCGGCGGCGTCCTCGCGCGCGAGCTCGGCTGGAGCGCAGAGCGCCTGGCCTCCGAGCTCGTCGGCTTCGCCGCCGAGGCACGGGCGGAGGGCGTCCTCGCCGACGGCGACGCGCAGGCGAGCATCGCCCCCACGGGGTCGCAAGCGCCCGAGGCGCCGGCGTGAGCGCGCCGCCTCTGCGCTTGCGAGCGGTCGACCGGGTCCTGGAGCTCGGCGCGCGGCCGTGGCTGATGGGCATCGTCAACGCCTCCCCCGACTCCTTCAGCGATGGCGGACTGCACGCGACCCGCGCCGCGCAGGTGGAGCTAGCGCGCGAGCTGCTCGCGGCCGGCGCCGATCTGGTGGACATCGGCGGGGAGTCCGCCTCGACCGGACTTCCGCCGGTCAGCGTGGAGGAGGAGATCGAGCGGGTCGTGCCGCTCGTCGAGCGGGTGGCCGGCGAGCTCGGCGCGCTCGTCTCGGTCGACACCTATAAGCCCGAGGTCGCACGCGCGGCGATCGACGCCGGCGCGAAGATCGTCAACGACGTCAGCGGGCTGCGCGACCCACGGCTGGCGGAGGTGTGCGCGCAGACCGGCGCGGCGCTCGTCCTGATGCACACGCGCGCGGCGCCACGGGAGCGGCTCCAGGACCCTGGGCTGTACGGCGACATCACGGGCGAGGTGCTCTCGTTCCTGCGCGAGCGCATCGCCGCGGCCGTCTCCCTGGGCGTGAACCCCGAGCAGCTGATCGTCGATCCCGGCCCAGACTTCGCCAAGACCCCGGCCCAGACGATCCGGCTGCTCGCCCAGGTGGCGCGCATGCACGAGCTCGGCCTCCCGCTGCTGATGGCGATCTCGCGCAAGGACTTCATCGGCGCGCTGACGGGACGCGGACC
>JAOPZV010000185.1 GCA_025963935.1 Solirubrobacterales bacterium | reverse complement strand
CCAGGCCACCGACGCCGAACGTCAGCCAGATACCCGCCGCGATCGTCGCTTCGCGCCTTCGCAGCGCCGACACGTCCATCACATGTGGCTCCTCTCTGCGACGCACAGGTTCGTATCGGCCGAAACGCGGTTCTCCTAAGCCTCTGCGGCGACGGCTAGACGCGCTGGCGGGGCGCATCCATCGGCCGGCGACACCCCGACACCGGCCGGATGTAAGGCTGTCGGCGTGAGCGATCGGCAACCAATCGAGACTGCCGTCCGCGCTGTCGTCCGCGGCGTGGTGCAGGGCGTCGGGTTTCGCGACGCGGCGGCGAGGCGCGCACGCGAGCTCGGCGCGAAGGGCTGGGTGCGCAACGAACAGGACGGCACGCTCGTGGCTCATGCCGAGGGCCCCGAGGACGCGGTGCGAGCGGTCGTGCATTTCCTGCACGACGGTCCGCCGCTCGCCCGTGTCACGGAGGTCACGACGGATGGGGTCGCGGTCGAGGGCCACGAGCAGTTCGCGATCCGCGGCGTGAGCGCCGGCGCGTTCGTCGTACAGGAGCACGCGGCTACCGCGCACCATTTCGACCTGCGCCTCGAAGTCGACGGGGTCATGCGCTCGTGGGCTGTTCCCAAGGGCCCCTCGATGGACCCGGCCGTCAAGCGCCTCGCCGTCGAGGTGGAGGACCACGGGAGGACACACAACAAATTCGAGGGCGCGCTCGGCGACGGCCGCGTGATCGTCTGGGACCGGGGGACGTATGAGCAGGGGGGCCGGGTCGCCTGGCCGGAGGCTCTGACTCGCGGGCACGCGGTGTTCGTGCTCCATGGAGAGAAGCTGCACGGCGGCTTCGCCCTGCAGCGAACGCGTCCGGGAGCCAAGCCACAGTGGCTGCTGATCAAGCGTCGCGACGACTACGCGCAGCCCGGCTCGGACATCGTCGCCGAGCGCCCGGACTCCGTTCTCAGCGGCCGCTCACTCCAGGAGACCGGCAAGTGAGTCGCACGTCCAAAGCCGCGGCGCGCACGCTGATCTACTCGATGGGCGTCTCACTCGACGGCTACATTGCCGGCCCAGGCGGCGAGATCGACTGGTCGGCTCCGGACGAGGAGCTGCATCGCTTCCACAACGAGCAGACGCGGGAGCTCGGCGCTCATCTCGTCGGGCGGCGCCTCTACGAGGAGATGCTCTACTGGGAAACCGCCCACGAGAACCCGGCCGCCACGGCCCCCGAGCTGGAGTTCGCGCGCATCTGGCAGGACCTGCCGAAGATCGTGTTCTCGAGGACCCTCGAGAAGGTCGAGGGCAACGCCACGCTGGCGCAGGGCGGCATCGCCGAGGAGCTCGACCGGCTGAGGCACGCGCCCGGCAAGGACCTGTCAGTGGGCGGCGCCGGCCTGGCCTCCGCTTTCGTGCAGCAGGACCTGATCGACGAGTACCGGCTGTTCGTCAGCCCGGTCGTGCTGGGAGGCGGCACGCCATACTTCCCGCCCCTGCCCCAGAGGCTCAACGTCGAGCTCCTCGAGACACGGACGTTCGCCTCCCGCGTCGTCTACCTCCGGTATCGACGCATCGCGGACACCGATTAGGGAGATGCGTCCCACTCCTCGCAATTTGCGTTAAATCCCTGTAGATTGCTTGCCTGTCGCCTGGGACTGGGGCGAACTGGGGGGAACATGGATGTGTTTGCCGGTAACCCGGACCGCGCTCGCGGTCCTTCACGTATCTGCAGGCTCGTACTGCTGCTCGTCGCCCTGCTGTCGAGCCTGCTGGCCGGGCCGCTGGCCAAGAGCGCGTTCGGCGAACCGGCGTGGACGACGTACCACCACGACGCCGGACGCTCGGGCGCGGACCCGGACGCAACCAGCCCGATCACACCGACGTTGGCGTGGCAGTCGGCAGACCTCGGCGCCCCGATCTGGAGCCAGCCGCTGATCCTCGGCCAGCGCGTGTACGCGGCGACCGTGGGCAACAAGGTGTACTCACTGGACGCTTCGACCGGCAAGGTGATCTGGGAAAAAAGCGCCGGCACGCCGGTACCCAGCGAAGCGGTGACATGCGGCGATGTCAAACCGACGGTCGGCATCGTCGGCACTCCGGTGATCGACCGCTCCACCAACGCGCTGTACGCGGTCGCCGACACGTGGGACCCGACGACCAAAGCAATCCACCACGTTCTGAAGGGCTTCGATCTGACCAGCGGTGACAACGTGCTCAGCACGCAGGTGGATCCCGCAGGCGCCGACCCGAAGACGCTGCTCGAGCGTCCCGCGCTGAACCTCGTCCAGGGGAGGGTCATATTCGGCTTCGGCGGAAACTCAGGCGACTGCGGCCTGTACAGCGGGGCGGTCGTCGCAGCGCCCGAGGACGGCGGCCCGCCGAGCTTCTGGAACTACACGCCGGCACCGCCGGCCTACGGCGGCGGCGCGGTGTGGGGAACGAGCGGGCCGGCCGTAGACGGTGAAGGCCACATCTACGTGAGCACGGGGAACCCGAACTTCCCGACTGGGCAGGAAGTCACGACCTACGACCACTCCGACAGCCTCCTCGAGCTGGACTCCTCGATGACCCTGCTCGGCCAGTTCGCGCCCCCAAGCTGGAAGGCCGACAGCAACACCGACCGTGATCTCGGCTCCGCGGGTCCCGAGCTGCTGCCGGGCGGCCTGCTGTTCCAGGCCGGCAAGAACGAAATGGGCTACCTCATAGACGAGACCACGATGAGCGCCGGCGCGCCCGCCGTGTACGAACAGAAAGTCTGCAAAGGGGTGAAAAAAGAAGGCCAGGGCGAAGGCAGCTTCGGTGGCGACGCGTATGCCGAAGGCACGATCTACGTGGACTGCGTCGACGGGGTGCGTGCCCTTACCTACAACCAGGACGCGCGTACGTTCACCCCCCTGTGGCACGGGCCGGCCGACGCGACCGGGCCGCCGATCGTCTCCGGTGGCCTCGTGTGGGTGGTCTCCGGCAAATTCCTGACCGGCGGAGGCACGAAGCTCTACGGCCTCGACCCCGCCACGGGGGTTCCCCGCTACACCGAGACGCTGCCGACCCCGGTGATCGACCACTTCGCGTCTCCCAGCGCAGCGGGCGGGCGGGTGCTGCTCGCCACCGGGTCAACGGTCACTGCCTACCAGATCGCCCAGCTCACGCCTCCTTCACCGACGGCCGCGACCGCGGCGGCGACGTCGGTGACACAGACGTCAGCCACGCTGAACGCTTCGGTCAACCCCAACGGTGGTGAGAGCACATGCAGCTTCGAATACGGCACCTCCTCCTCCTACACCCAAGTAGCTCCGTGCGCCGCTGCCCCCGGATCGGGCACCGGCGCCGTCGCGGTCTCCGCCTCGGTTGCCGGCTTGACGCCGAGCACGACCTACCACTTCCGAGCTGTGGCCTCGAGCGCGGGTGGAACGGCCAACGGCGCGGATGAAACGCTCACGACACCCGCGGCGGTGTCTGGAGTGGAAAACCTGATCGCCTTGAATTCCACGAATCAAAGCCCGGGTGGTGGCGTGCTCACGTTGCTTGAACAGCGCCTGCGCATCGCCGGAGCGAAAGTCCTGGGCACGTCCATCACCGCGAGCACAACGGGCGCAGTCAAGGTCAAGCTGAGCTGTGCCATGTATCGACGGTGCAGCGGTACGGTGACGCTGCGCACGCTCGGCGCTGTCCCCCTCACCGGCGAATCCGGGAAGACAGCGGTCGTGACGCTGGCGGCCGGCTCGTTCAACCTCACCGGCGGACGCAGGACGGTGACCCTGCAGCTCTCGCGCCGGGCGCGCAGATTGCTCGCGCACACAAAACTGCTCGCAGTCCGCGCGACCCTTGCGTGGCGCGACTCCGCAGGTGTGCTCCGCACCAGGCAGACGATCCTGAAGCTGCGCGTGAAGGGCGGCTGAGACTCCCGGCTGACTAGGATGGCGGCGTGTCCTCGCTGTCCTCCCTCTACGAATGGGCCGGAGGCGAAGCCGCGTTCACGCGGCTGATCAATGCGTTCTATGACCGGGTGGAAAGTGACGAGTTGCTCTCGCCCCTCTTCCCGGGCGGGGTCACCGAAGAGCATCGTCTGCATGTGATCGCGTGGTGGTGTGAGGTGTTCGGCGGTCCGCCGCGTTACAGCGAAAAGCTCGGCGGCTACGAGCGGATGCTGGCCAAGCACCACGACCTGGGCATCACCGCCGAGCAGCGATTCCGCTTCGCCTCGCTGATGAGCCGCGCCGCCGATGACGCCGAGCTGCCCGAGGATCCCGAGTTCCGCTCGGCGTTCGTCGCCTACGTCGAGTGGGGCACGCGCCTCGCGCAGCACAACTCGCAGCCTGGCGCCGCGGCCGTTGCACACGCGCCCGTGCCGCGCTGGGGCTGGGGCGAGGCCCCGCCCTTCCGGCCGTAGCGCAGCATGCGAGTATGCGAGACGTGAGCGCCGCCGATCTCTGGCGCCGCGGGCAGGCGGGCTGGCCGCGGCGGTTTCCCATCGTGCAGTTCCCCAACCCCCCGCTGATCCTCGCGTTCGCCGGGTTGGCGCTGGCGGGGGCAGCAAACGGCACGGCGCACGACGCCGGCCGCGCGATCTTCACAGTCGGCCTCGCAGTCTGGGCTTGGGAGGAGGCGGTCGATGGCGAGAACTGGCTCCGGCGTCTCCTTGGGGCAGGGATCCTCGTGTGGACCGTCGCGCGCCTGACCGCTGAGCTGTGATCGCGCCGCTAGTAGCGGGAGCGCGTCAGTCGTTTCGGCAGGTGTAGCGGTGAGAGGCGCTCCGCCGCCGAGCCCGCGAATGCGCGCGCGTCGAGCTTGGCCACCAGCCCACGCAGCTCCTCGCGCTCGGCCGCCGACATCCCGCGTGCGTGGCGCGCCAGCTCGGCCAGGCGACGGCGCTCGGTGGCATCGAGCTGTTGCAGGTGCTTGCGCGCTACCAGGGCGAGCTCTGCGATCGCCACCAGCTTGAACACCGGCAGGCGCCTCAGCCCAGGGATCCGGGAAACCACGAGCGGCAGACCAGCTGTTAGCAGGCGGCGACCCGGCATCCGAGCAGCATAGTGACGCGGCTCGGATGATCAGTGATTGCCTCGGCGAGGTGGCCAACCGGGGGAAGTCGCGCACGACGAGTGACGGTAAGAGCGTTCTTATGTAAGATGACTGGTGGGATGGGGTGTTCACCAGAAACCCTGGTGCTAGGGATGGCGGCGATGGGGGATCCGGAAGATCCAACGGCCTCCTCCGGTTGGCCTGCGTCCGTTCTCGGCGCACTGCGCGAAGTCGTCGAGCGCGTCGAGGCGATTCCCGACACGCCCTATCGCGGATGGTCTCGTGCGGCCTTTGCGGCCGGTGCCCTGCTCGGGATGCGAGCCTCCGACCTGCGTGAGCCGAGCCGTGCCAAGGCAAGGCTGTGGACGGTCGGACAAGGCAGCGCCATCTACGCTGCCGCGCGGGCGCGTTCGGTGAACGACCAGGTGGAGAGGTTGGGGCCGCTCGACGGGCTCGTGCAGAACGGCGGTGACTATCGCGCGCCGCCGGAGGTCCCGATGGTGACCTACCAGGACTCGAC
>JAOPZV010000173.1 GCA_025963935.1 Solirubrobacterales bacterium | reverse complement strand
CTCTGCGGCGTAGCGCGGACGGCGAGACCCAGTGCGGATCCCCGAACAGCTCGCCGACGACGAGCCGGCCCTCGGGTCCCAGGACGCGACGCAACTCGCGCAGAGCGCTGTGCTCGTCGGGGATCTCGCCAAGAACGGCGATCAGATAGGCCGCGTCGAAGCTACCGTCGGCGTAGGGCAGCGCCCGCGCGTCGCCGACGGTCGCTCTGATGTTCGTGAGACCCCGCTGACCGGCACGTCTCATCGTGTGGTCGAGCATCTCCCGCTGAAGATCAAGCACCTCGAGATGTCCGGCTGGCGTGAGCCATTCTGCGACGTGGAGGCTGTAATACCCCGTGCCGGGCCCGATCTCGAGCATCCGCTCGCCGGCCTGGGGGTCGAGGATGGCCCGCAGGCGAGCGCGTGTGATGAGGGGATGGGGCGCCTCGACCCAGAAGCGCTGACCGTATGGACACGCCGACGGGTGCTTGCGCCACCACAGCGCCGCGGCCGCCACGGCGGCTGCACCACCGGTTGTGAGCTTCAGGGCGGTACGCATCGCCATCAGCGCCTCGAGGCGAAGAACTCACTGATCAGCGCGCCGCACTCCTCGGCGAGCAGGCCTCCGGCGACCTCCGGGCGATGGTTCAGACGAGGCTCGCCGAGAACGTCCATGACGCTCCCGCAAGCTCCCGCCTTCGGGTCCTCGGCGCCGTAGACCACGCGCGGTACGCGCGCGAGCACGATGGCGCCCGCGCACATCGCGCACGGCTCGAGCGTGACGTATAGGACCGCGTCGAGTACCCGCCACGTGCCGGCCGCCCGCGCCGCCTCGCGGAGCGCGATGATCTCGGCGTGGGCGGACGGGTCCTGGCGTAGCTCGCGCTCATTGTGGGCCGCGGCCACCACCTCGCCCTCACGCACGACGACCGCGCCTATGGGGACGTCCTCGTGTTCCAATGCTCGCTCGGCCTCGCGCAGGGCGAGGCTCATGAAGTAATCGTCGCGTGGGAAGAAGCGTTCGCTCATCGATTTCGCCGCGGTCTCTGCGACAGTGCCTCCTCGCCGCTCTCGGCACTTCATCATTACTGAAACCCCACATGTCTTCCCGCACCGGCCGCCCACTTTCTGCACCCGGCACCCGTCGTGCTGTGCTTCCCATCGCGGTGCTCACAGCCGCTGTGGCCGCGATGACGTTCGCCCCGACCGCCCGTGCCGCGCCGGCGAGTGGCTATGCGAGGAACCAAATAGTCGTCCGCTACGCGCCTCGGCCGGGGCACATGGCAGCGGCCGCCGCCCGGGCGGGCCATCCGCCGCGGCCGCTGGCCGCCGAGACGCACCTCGTGCGCCTGCGAGGGGGCGAGAGCATGTCCGGCGCCCTGCGCCGGCTGCGTGCCCGGCAGGGCGTCCAGTGGGCGGTTCCGAACTACATCGCGCACACCGCGGGTGCGATCTTCCCAAACGACGAAGGCAGCGCGGGCGTGCCGAAAGGCTGGGTGCAGCTGCAGTGGAACCTCGCCGGCCAGTTTGGCGTGGGTGCGCCTGAAGCCTGGGGCAACCTCGCCGCGGACGGCGTCCCTGGAGGAAAGGGCGTGACCGTGGCGGTGCTCGACACGGGCGTCGCCTACGCGAACCGGGGGAAGTTTCGACGCTCACCCGACTTCGGCGCGCTCCAGTTCGTCAAGGGATATGACTTCGTCTCGAAGAACCAGTTCCCGAACGACCGCAACGGCCACGGCACATTCGTCGCTTCGACGATCGCCGAGGCGACGAACAACCGCTACGGGCTCACCGGCCTGGCCTACGGCGCGCGGATCATGCCTGTGCGAGTGCTTGACAGCGGCGGCGAAGGTGAAGCGTCGACGATCGCCGAAGGCGTCTTCTTCGCCGTCCGGCATGGCGCTCAGGTGATCAACCTGAGCCTCGAGTTCTCGCCGGGTGTGACCGCATCGGACATCCCTGAGCTGATCGAAGCTCTGCGGTTCGCCCACCACCACGGTGTTCTCGTGGTCGCGGCCGCCGGCAACGAGGGCCACACAGCGATCGCCTATCCGGCGCGTGCGCCGTACGTGATATCGGTCGGAGCGACCACCGAGCACGGTTGCCTGGCGGCATACTCCAACGACGGCACGGGCCTCACGCTCGTTGCTCCGGGCGGCGGGCCCGACGCTGACCTCCCGGGCGATCCCAACTGCCACCCGGAACAGCCGGCTGGACGGGACATCTACCAGGTGACGTTCTCCGGCAGCTCGCCGCGTCTCTTCGGCGTGCCGTCCGGCTATGAAGGAACCTCGATGGCCACGCCGCACGTCTCGGCGACGGCGGCGCTGATAATCGCCAGCGGAGTGCTCGGCCGCCATCCAAGCCCCGCACAGCTGACCGCGCGGATGCGGGCCACCGCGCGCAAGCTTGGCGGCGGCGGGGACGAACGTCTCTACGGCGCCGGCCTGGTGAACGCGGCAGCCGCCACGTTGCGCGGCGCCCCCGCACCCGCCGGGTAGCCTTCGTCCATGTCGAGCACCACGTCAGAGTCACCTCAGGCCCCTGCGAGTTGTGACATCGCGGTGGTCGGCGGCGGCATCCTCGGCTTGGCGGTCGCGCGCGAGCTGATCCGCCGTGACCCGCAGGCGTCGGTGTGCGTGCTCGAGCGTGAGAGCGAGATCGCCACGCACCAGACCGGCCACAACTCCGGCGTCGTCCACGCCGGGGTCTACTACCCGCCCGGGTCGCTGAAGGCGCGGCTGTGCGTCGATGGCGCGCGCGACCTCTACGAGTACTGCGAACAGCGCGGGGTCGCTCACGAGCGTTGCGGCAAGGTGATCATCGCTACCGATGCCTCCGAGCTCGCCCGCCTGGACGAGCTCGAGCGCAGGGGCACCGCCAACGGGGTGCCGGGCCTGCGACGAATCGACGCCGCCGGGATCGAGCAGCTCGAGCCGCACGCGCGCGGCATCGCCGGCCTGCACTCGCCCGACACCGGGATCGTCGACTTCCCCGCGGTCGCGCGCGCCTACGCCGAGGACGTGCTCGAGGGGGGCGGGACCGTCGCGACAGGCTGCGAGGTGACGGGTGTGACGGCGGGAAGCCGTTCCCTGCGCCTCGTCCACTCGCACGGCGCCACGGAAGCTGGGCACGCGGTGTTCTGCGCCGGGGCGTGGGCAGATCGCCTGGCGGTCGAGGCCGGTGCCGACCGGGACCCCAGGATCGTCCCCTTTCGCGGCGCCTACCTGCGGCTCGTTCCCGAGCGCCGGAGCCTCGTCCGCTCGCTGATCTACCCGGTGCCCGATCCCTCCCTCCCGTTCCTCGGCGTGCACCTGACCAAGCACATCAGCGGCGAGGTCCTGATCGGACCCACCGCTCTGATGGCCGGTGCCCGCGACGCCTACCGGCTCAGCACCGTGCGCCGGCGCGACGTACTGGACACGCTCGGCTGGCCAGGGACCTGGCGGATGCTCGCTCACTGGTGGGCGACCGGCGTGAGCGAGCTGCGCCACGCGGCCCTGCGCTCGGCGTTCGTGCGTGCCGCCGCCCGCTACGTTCCCGAGCTGCGCACGGGCGACGTGCAGCCGTCCTTCGCTGGTGTTCGCGCCCAGGCGCTCGGCCGGGACGGTCGGCTGGTTGACGACTTCGTGTTCTCGGCAACGGACCGCGCCCTGCACGTTCGCAACGCGCCGTCACCGGCCGCCACCTCCTCGCTGGCGATCGCCCGCCACGTGGCCGACGAGGCCGAGCGGGCGTTCGGTCTGACGGCGCGAGCGCACTGAGCATCCCGCCCGGTCGCACTGCGCTCCATCGCCGGCGCGTCACCTTTCGCTACCCTTTGCGCCACTGCTGACGGATCAGCGACGCGAGTGAGGTGGGGGATGTCCACAACGCGGAACAGGCTCAAGGTGCGATGGGCGCTCGGCATCATCGCCGTCGCGGTCTTCTCGTGCACCACCGCCGGCTCGGCGCCCGCCGAAGTCACGGGCGCCGCGGACAACCTGCGCACGGCGTGGTACTCCGGCGAGCCCTACCTCACACCCTCGTTCGTGACCAAGCCGCGCTTCGGGAAGGTCTTCGAAGACAGCCTCCAGGGCCAGATCTATGCCCAGCCGCTGATGGCGAACGGAACGCTGCTCGTGGTGACTGAGGAAAACTGGGCCTACGGCATCGACCCCGTAACCGGCGCGAGGCGATGGGAAGACCACCTCGGGACGGCCGTCGAAGCGGGGCTCGGCAAGACGATCAACTGCGCCGACCTCGAACCCCGCGTCGGGGTCACGGGTACGCCGGTGATCGATACCGAACGCAACGTCGCGTACTTCGTAGCCCACCGCTACGTGTCTGGCGGCTCGGGCGAAATCGCCTGGTACATGCATGGGATAAAACTCGACAACGGCGAAGAGGCCCCCAACTTCCCCGTCAGGATCCAGGGCCAGGCGCAGAACCTTGCCGGCGTGAACTTCGAAGCCGGGCAGGAGTTGCAGCGGCCTGCGCTGCTGATGATGAACGGCGTCGTCTACGCGGGTTTCGGAAGCCATTGCGACAACTTTCCCTACGAGGGCTGGATCGCGGGCGTGTCGAGCGCGGGGGCGCTCACGACGATGTGGGCCGTGTCGGCCAAAGGCGCCTCCATCTGGCAATCCGGCGGCGGGCTGATCTCCGACCGGCCCGGCCAGATCCTCTTCACCTCGGGGAATGGCAACAGCACACCGGGATCGGGGGACCCGCTGCCCGGGCCCGGCAGCCTGCCGCCTGAAGGGCGGCTCGGCGAGTCGGTGGTTCGGGTCGCAGCGCAGCCCGGCGGCGGCCTGCGGGCGCTGGACTTCTTCTCGCCGTTCAACAACAAATCGCTCGACGAAAGCGACATCGACCTGGGCGCCTCTGCCCCGGTGGCCCTTCCGTCCCAGTACTTCGCCACGCCCGGCGTGGCCAACGCGCTGATCCAGGACGGCAAGTACGGCACCGTGTACCTCCTCAACCGCGACAACCTCGGCGGAATGGCACAGGGTCCAGGCGGCACCGACGGCGTCGTCCAAGAGCTGGGCCCCTACGGCGGCGTGTGGGGCGCGGCGGCCGTGTGGCCCGGAGACGGGCGCTACGTGTACGTGCCGACGGTCTCCGAACCTGCTTCCTCGAACGAGACAAAGAACAGCCTGCGCTTCTTCCGCTACGAACAGGACGCCGCCGGAAACCCGCGCCTGGCACCCGCCGCGGCGACCCCGGAAGAATTCTGGTTCGGATCTGGGTCCCCGGTCGTCACCTCCAACGGCATCGCCGGCGGCAGCGCTGTCGTGTGGATCACCGACTGCCTGGCCAAGGCCTGCGCCGGAGAACAAGCCGAGCTGCGCGCATACAGCGGCGTTCCCTCCAGCGCGAAGCCGGAACCGTTCTGGAGCGAAAAAGTCGGACTCGCGACGAAGTTCTCACGCCCCCTGGCCAGCGCCGGCCATGTCTACGTGGGCAACCACGAAGGCCGGCTGATGGCCTTCAGCGGCCCGTTCACCCCGTCTACCGCCTTGCTCGACCTTGGAGCCACTCCCGTGGGCGGGCAGCTCAGCGGTGTGGTCACGTTCACCGTTACCGGCAAACAAGTGGTTGAAGTGCTCGGAGTGAGAGGCAGCTCCTCTCCATTCACGGTCACCGGCCTGCCGGCGCCGGGAACAAAACTCACACCGGGGCAGGTGGTCACTGTCGAAGTTACGTTCCGGCCGTCGGCGCCGGGACACTTCACCGACTCGCTCGCGATCAATACGCAATTCGGTGAATTCTCCGTCGGCGTTTCTGCCTCCGGTATCGCGCCCCCCGCTGTCACCGCCGGCGTGACGCGCCCCGTGATCCCCCGCGAAGCGGTGCCGGTGCTGACCAAACTGAAGATCCGGGCATCGGCGTCACGCCTGAGGGCGCACAGAAACAAGAGGGTCGCCGTGAGCTATTCGCTGTCGGCGCGCGCGACGGTCGTCGTCTCCGTCTTCCGCCGGGTCAGAAGCCACCACTGCCGCCGCCATGTGAAGCGCTGCTACCGCTGGGCGTCAACACGGATCCGGCTCAAGGTGGCGGGCCACAGCGGGAAAAACCTACTCACAGTCAAACTAGGCACGCGCGTCGCCGGTGATTACCGTCTGACCGCCACGCCCGTCAATCGCGCCGGCGTTGCTGGCATCACCCGGCACCTGGACTTCAAGCTCTTCCATTAGAGGGGTCCCTGCTGTAGCGTGTGAGGCGGCTGCTGACGGATCAGCAGCGCGTTTCATGGATGGGGGATGTTGGCGGTGAAGAGCACGCTCACGGTGCGATCGGTTCTCGGCGTGGTAGCCGCTGTCGTCATGACGATGGCTTCTACGGGTGCGGCGCCTGCGGCCGAAGTGACCGGCGCTGCCGACAATCTCCGCACCGGCTGGTACCCGGACGAGCCGTCGCTTGCGCCCGCCGTCGTCGCCGGCGGGCATTTCGAAAAGGCGTTCAGCGACGAACTCACCGGCCAGGTGTATGCGCAACCACTGGTAGCCAACGGAGTGTTGCTGGTGGTGACCGAGGACAACTGGGTCTACGGCATCGATCCCGTGACGGGCGCCAAGCGATGGGAACGGAAGACGGGCACGCCAGTCAACGCGCTCGAAGCGCCGATTGCCTGTGCCGACCTTCAGCCGCGCGTTGGCATCACCGGGACGCCCGTGATCGACACCGAACACAACGTCGCCTACTTCGTCGCCAACGAAGTCCTCGGCGGAGCGATCGTCTGGCGGATGCATGCCGTCGAACTCGGTAGCGGAAAAGAGCTACCCAGCTTTCCGGTCACGATCGAAGGCCATGCGCAGAATCTCTCAGGCGTCAACTTTCAGGCAGCCCAGGAGCTGCAGCGCCCCGGCCTGCTGCTGATGAACGGCGTCGTGTACGCCGGGTTCGGAAGTCACTGCGATCACCCGCCCTACGAGGGTTGGGTGATCGGCGTCTCCACATCTGGCCATTTATCGACGATGTGGGCAGCATCGGCCAACGGCGGCTCGGTGTGGCAGTCAGGTGGCGGACTCGTCTCCGCCGGCCCCGGTCGCATCCTGTTCAGCACTGGAAACGGGAACACGACGCCGGGGGCAGGCGATCCTCCGAAAGGCCCCGGCCACGCTCCGCCGGAAGGTCGCCTGGGAGAGTCTGTAGTCAGCCTGCAGACGCAAACCGATGGCAGCCTCAAGGCGACTGACTTCTTCTCGCCGTTCAACAGCAAACTGCTCGACGAAAAGGACATCGACCTGGGCTCTTCGGCGCCGGTCGCGCTTCCCCCTCAGTTCGGCACGCCAACGGTGCCACATCCCCTCATCCAAGAGGGGAAGTTCGGGTCGGTCTATGTCCTAAACGGTGACGACCTGGGAGGCATGGGCCAAGGTGCAGGCGGCAGCGATGGCGTGCTTCAGGAGCTCGGCCCCTTCGGCGGGGTGTGGGGTGCCGCAACCCTGTGGCCCGGGGACGGCCGGTACGTCTATGTCCCGTCGGTTTCGGAACCTGCGAGCTCCAACGAGACGAAGAACAGCCTCAGGTTCTTCACATACGGACAGGACGGAGCCGGCAACCCGCACATCTCCCTGGCGGCGACGACCCCGGAAGAATTCTCCTTCGGCTCTGGCTCGCCGATCCTGACATCCAACGGCACGGCCAGCGGCAGCGGAATCCTGTGGACGACGCTCTGCCCCGTCAAGGCCTGCGCTGAAAAAGAAGCCGAACTGCGCGCCTACACGGCCGTCCCGGGCAGCTCCAGCCCGAAACCGTTCTGGTCGGGGAAGGTGGGTCTCGCGACCAAGTTCTCGCGACCCGACGCCAGCTCCGGGCACGTCTACGTGGGCAACCACGACGGTCGGCTGATCGCCTTCAGCAGCCCGATGCTGACGCCTTCCAGCGGAGCGCTTGACTTCGCCGCCCCGCTCGGTGGACACCTCGCGCGCGAAGTCACCCTCACCAGCACGGGCACGGAAGTCGAAGTCAGGGCGGTAAATCCACCAACCGGGCCCTTTCAGGCGAGCGGCCTGCCCGCAAAAGGCACGAAGCTCAAACCCGGGCAGTCGATCACCGTGACGGTCACGTTCACCCCGGCCTCGCGCGGCACGGTCAGCGGGGAATTTGGCATCGTCACCCAGGGGAGCGAAGCCAAAGTCGCGCTGTCGGGCGCCGGTGAAGAGTCAGCTCAGGAAAGGGCCGAACGCGAAGCCAGGGAAACTGCCGGCCAGACGACGAGCACCGGGGTCCTCACGAGCTCCAGCCTCGTGGCTCAGGCGCCCGGGTCCAGCGGCGCCTCGCCACTCATCAGCCTGACCAAGCTGAAGCTCAACGCCTCGGCATCCAAGCTCAGCACGCGCCGGCGCAGGCTCGTGGTCACCTACACGCTCTCGACAGCCGGCACGGTCAAGGTCGTGATCTATCGCCGCCTCAACGTCCACGGCTGCAAGAGTGGCTCCGGCGCATGCGTGCGCTGGGTGGCGACGAAGCTCAAGCTGAAAGTCCAGGCGCATGCCGGGAGCAACAGGCTGGCAGTCAACCTCGGCACGCTCGCGTCAGGTGACTACCGTCTGGGCGCGACGCCGCTCGCCCCGTCGGGCGCGGTCGGTTACGCGCGGTATGTCCGCTTCAGGACATCCCATTAGTCGCTCTGCAACCGCGCCACAGAGTCGGCGACGCCCTCGCGCGCCGTGGGGAATCGTGCCTGCCAGCCGAGCTCCCGCTTGATTTTGGCGTTCGAGGACCGGGCCGAGCGGACCACCGCATCCACCGCGGCCGAGCCCGCCACGATGCGGGCGAGCGCGGCTGGGATGCGCCGCGGGGGCCCCACCCCGAGGGCCTCGGCGGTCAGCGCCATGAACCCGTAGAAGGTGAGCGGCTCGTCGTCGACGACGTGGTAGGTGGATCCGCCGGGTGCGCTCTCCGCAGCCAGTATGAGGGCCGCCGCGACGTCATCGACGTGCACGACGTCCCACAGGTTGGCCCCGCGGCCGATCACGGCGAAGCGGCCCGGCTGGCGCAGGCGGGGGATCAGCTCGTTGGCGTACCAGCCGCCGGGGCCGTAGACGTGCGACGGTCGCACAACCACGGCGGGAAGGCCGGACTGGAGGACCATGCGCTCCCCCTCCTGCTTGGAGCGGCCGTACGGCGTCCTCACCGGAAGTGGCTGATCCTCGCTCAACAGCGCGCCACCGGCGTCGCCCGTGACGACCGTCGAGGAGAACACGAAGCGCGGCCAGCCGGCCGCCTCGGCGCCGGCTGCGGCAAGGCACGCATCGAGTAGCCGCCGCGTGCCGTCGACGTTGACCTCGCGGATCTTGTGCTCGCTGCGCTGGGAGGCGATCTCGGCGGCGAGATGGATCACGCATTCGGGTCGCTCGTTCCGGAGCGTTTCGGCAAGGCGCTCACCATCGCCCAGGTCCCCCGACAGCGCGCGGGTTCCGGGAGGCCCCGAGCCCGGCCTGCGGACGAGCGCGTCGACCTCGTGCCCTCGATGCAGGAGCTTTTCGCAGAGCACACCGCCGATGAACCCGCTGGCGCCGGTGACCAGTACGCGCATGCCACTTCGGAGCCTACCCCCGCCGCGGGTGGCGCGCAACAGGCCGTCCAGTTCCTACATCTCAAATGGTGCGGCCGCCGTCGTGGGCCCCTCAGGTCGCCCTGGGGCCCGCCCGTTCGCGCGCGTCGGCCTCCCGTGTCTGCGCCGCGCGCTCGATGACCGACGCGAGCTCCGTGCGAAAGCGGCTCTGACCGAACCGCGTGGCGCTCTGGCGGGTTTCCTCGCCGTCGAGCTGCAGCTGCTCGAAGCGCTCGATCGCCGCGGCAAGCGAGCCGGGGCTCTGCTCGTCGAACAGCACACCCGTACGCCCGTCGAGCACGGACTCCGTCGCGCCGCCGACGCCATAGGCGATCACCGGCGTGCCCGCCGCCTGCGCCTCGACCGGCACGATGCCGAAGTCCTCCTCGCCGGGGAACAGCAGTGCGCGGGCGCCGCTCAGAAGCTGATCGCGCTCGGCGGTCGAGACCTTGCCGAGGAACTCCGTGTCCTTCCCAGCGCTCGCACGCACCGCACCGAGCGCCCTCCCGGCCCCCGCCACCTTGAGCTTCCTGCCGAGCAGGCCGCACGCGGCCACGGCGAGATCGACGCGCTTGTAGGGGACGATCCGCCCGAACGTCAGGTAGTAGTCCTGCGGCGAGCGCTCCAGCCCGAGGAAGTGCTCGACGTCGATCGGCGGGTGGACGATCTCCGCGGAGCGGCCGTAGTAGCGGGCGATGCGCTCCGCCACGTGGGCCGAGTTGGCGACGAACACGTCTGGCCCCTCCGCCCCGGCCAGGTCCTGCCTCCTCAGCCGGCTCAGCAGCGGCGGCAGGAGCAGGCCCGTGATGCGCCCGACTTCCTCGCCCCGCAGGAACTCCGCGTCCCACGCATAACGCATCGGGGTGTGGCAGTAGCAGACATGCAGCGCAGCGGGCGGCGTGCGGACGTTCTTGGCGCAGGCATGGCTGCTGGAGAGCACGAGGTCGAAGCCCGCGAGATCGAACGAGCGAAACGCCCCGTTCATCAACGGCAGAAGCTTCGGATAGTGGCGAGCCGCACCGGGGATTCGGTTCAGGTAGGAGGGATGGACCGGCCGCTCTTTGATCTCCGCCGGCCACGGCGCCGGGTCGTACACCGACGTGAACAGCTCCGCCGCTGGAAACATCTCCAGGAGCTGCAGCACCACCTGCTCGGATCCGCCCGGGATGGTCAGCCAGTCGTGCACGACCGCGACCCGCGGAAAGCGCCGGCGCAGCTCCTCGAGCGTGGAAGCGCTCGGCGGTTGACCGTCTGACTGCACCGGCGCGAGCCTACACGCCCCGGCGCCTGGGATCATGGCGCCGATGCCCGACCGCGCACGCCTGCGAGACCGAGACATCGTGTGCGTGGGATTCGCCGACTGGGACACCGACCTGTGGACCAACCAGCATCATTTGATGTCTCGCCTTGCCCGCGAGAACCGCGTTCTATTCGTCGAGTCGCTCGGCCTGCGCCAGCCTCAGCTCGCCGGGCGGGACCTCGCACGGGTCTGGCGGCGGCTGCGGCGGGGACTCGGGCCGCCGCGTTCCGCCGACGGCCTCCACGTCATCTCTCCGCTCGTCCTGCCGTTTCACCGCTACGCGATCGTGCGTGCTCTCAACCGGCGGCTGCTGCCTTGGCTCGTTGGACGTGCGGCCAGGCGGCTGGGTCTCCAGAAGCCGATCCTCTGGGCATACGTGCCGCAGGCGGAGGTGTTGATCGCCCCGCTGAAGCCGGCGCTCGTGATCTACCACTGCGTCGATGACATCGCCGCCCAGGAGCGCATCGACACGGCGAGCTTTCGCGCTGCCGAGGAGCGCTTCGCAGCCCGGGCCGATCTCGTGCTCGCCAGCGCGCCGGCACTGGCGAGGCGCCTCAGGGGCATCTCCAGCAACGTAATGGAGGCGCCGAACGTCGCCGACACGGAGCTGTTCTCGCGCGCCCTGCAGGCCGGAACGTCTGATGCGGCCGTCGCATCCCTGCCCGCGCCAAGGATCGTGTTCACCGGCGCGATCGTGTCGATCAAGCTCGACTTCCCGCTTATCACCGAGCTTGCCCGGCTTCGCCCGTCTTGGTCGTTCGCGCTCGTCGGACCGATCGGTCCCGGCGACCCGCACACGGACGTCTCGCAGCTCGCGGCGGAGCCCAACGTGCACCTGTTGGGCCCCCGCTCCTATCGGGAGCTACCCGAGGTGCTGCGGTCCGCCGACGCTGGGCTCATCCCTTACGCGCGCAACGATCTGACGGCGAGCATCTTCCCCATGAAGGTCTACGAGTACCTTGCCGCCGGACTCCCCGTGGTGGCCACCCCTCTGCCGGCACTGGAAGGCGTGGCGGACGTGGCCACCGCCCCCGACGCCGCCGGACTCGCGACGCTGCTCGATGAGGCGCTGGCCGCCGACAGCCCCGAGCGGCGCGCCGAGCGCTCGCACCGAGCGGCCTCACATTCCTGGGACCGGCGCCTGGAGGAGATCGCGACGGCGGTCGGCGAGCGGTGAGAGATCTCCTCGTCACCACGCACACGCCCGTGCTGAGAAGCGGACAGGCGGCACGCACGTACGGCGTGGCGAGGGCGCTCGCCGCGAATCGCGGGCTGACACTGCTGTACGCGCGCTTCGACGCGCCGGAGCCGGACGCGGCGTTTCGATCGATCCCAGGCATAGAGTTCGTCGAGGTGGTGCCCTCACGCCGGACCAGGCGGCTGATGACCTACGGGAGCGCCCGTCTGAGGGGCGTTCCCGCCGGCTTCGCTCGCGGCGTCTCCCCGGAGCTCGCGCGAGCGGCCGAGCGTCTCGCCGCCGACGCGGATCGTGGACGGGTCATCGCCGACGGGCCGATCGCGGCGGCCGCCCTGATGCGCCTGTCGCGCGTGCGCGCCGTGACCTACAACGCCCACAACGTCGAGTCGAGCTTCCGCGGAGACCTCGACGGCGGCGCCCGGGCGCTACAGGGGCTGCGCCGCTTCGAGCGTGGCCTTCTTGCCCGCGCTGAGGAGTCGTGGATGGTGAGCGAGACAGACCTCGCCGCCGCCCGGGAGCTCTGCCCGGGCGCCCGCCTGCGCTACGTGCCCAACGTCGTAGATGTCTCGGCGATCCGCGCTGTGACGCCGAACGTGCGCGAGCGACGAGTGCTGTTCGTCGCCAGCTTCGTCTACGAGCCAAACCAGAACGGCCTGCGCTTCCTGCTCGAGCGCGTCTTCCCCCGCGTGTGGCGCGAGGTCCCCGACGCCATCCTGACGCTCGTCGGCGCCGGCCTCGAGCATCCCCCCTCGGGCGACCCGCGCGTGGAAGCACTGGGGTTCGTGGACGATCTCGCGCAGGCCTACGCGAGCGCATCATGCGTCGTGGTACCGCTGCTTCAGGGAGGTGGCACACCGCTGAAGTTCGTCGAGGCGCTCGCCTACGGGATGCCCGTCGTGGCCACGGGGCGCGCCGCAGCCGGGCTGGCGGTGCGTGACGGCGAGCATGCTCTGCTCGCGGACGGAGAGCAGGAGTTCGCCGCAGCGCTCGTACGGGTGCTGCGCGACGGCGCAGCGGACATCGCTAGGCACGGCCGAGAGCTCGCCGAGGAGCGCTACTCGATCGAGGCCTTGAGCAAGCTGCTGGCCTCCTGAGCGCCCGGCGCGGCGCGTAGCGCCTAAAAGGGCACAAAAAGCCTGCCATTGCAGGCGGTTTGGGCGCCGAGGACATCCGTCCAAGACGCGGCCCCGCGCTTACCGCGCGCTGGGCGATGCCCGACAGAACGCTTGCAGCTCTCAAGACGGCGGCCGCATCTCCCGAGCGCGGAAGTAGCGTCGCCAGTTCCCGAAATGGCACACCCGTCGCGAGGCGGGCTCGCAAAGCAAGGGGTCTCTCCGAGACAGCCCGGCTACCGAAGGAGACAAGCATGACCACCGTCCGCCCGCAATGGGCATTCCGCGACCTACTCGCCGTGTTTCTGCTGGTATGCGCGAGCGCGCTTGCGCTCGCAACGACCGCAGGAGCAGCCCCGGCCGCTCAGGCAGCCTCGGCTAACGGCGCCCGTAACTCTCACACCAGGGCCATGATGACCTCGCGCACGCCTCCGCGGCGGCTGATGAACGCCGCCCGCCGCGCGAGGCGGGCTGACCGAATTCTCGTTGCAAACGCCAAGCAGCTGAAGCGGTGCCTGCGCGTGCACCACAAGCGCCCCGGGCTCTGTAACGCATCGCGCCGCGCACTCCAGCGCGCGGGCAGCCGGTTCGCGAACGCGGAGCGGCACCTTGCGCTGTTTGGCAGGGTCGGCAAAGCCGGTGGCGCCAGTGGCGCAACCAGCGCCGCCAGCTTCGAGAACCCACGGCTCGCCCCGCATCTGACCGTCTCCGGACAGTCGCTGCAGTGGACGCGAGTGGCCGGCATCGACACGTACGTGCTCGTGCGCAAGGTGCCGGGACAACCCGACCAGTACTCGGTCGTCAGCGGCACGTCCATCACGCCGCCTCCAGTTCCGGGCTCGACGGTCCGCTACAGCGTCCGCACGACGGCGTGGTGGTCCGCATGGGCTTCGGAGGTGTCGATCACCTACGCACCCGTCGGGGTCCACCCGCCGCCACCGGACAGCCAGGCGGCCCCGGCCATCACCGCTTCCGGCGGGACACTCAAATGGAACCAGGTAGCGGGCGTGACCACCTACGTGTTCGTCCGCAAGGTGCCCGGAGCGGTGGACCAGTACTCGGAGGTCAGCGGTACGTCCGTGACGCCTCCGGCCGTCCCCGGCGCGACCGTCAAATACAGCGTGCGCACGGCGGTGCAGGGCAGCGCATGGGCGCCCGAGGTGGCGATCTCATACGCCGGCGGGTCACCGCTTCCGCCGCCGCCGCCTCCGCCGCCCCCGCCGCCCCCGCCGCCCCCGGGTGAAGGCTCATCCGGAGGGTCCTCGAGCATGATCGTCGGCCTCGACATCGGCGGCTGGGCGTGGGCGTCGGCGATCAACGACGAGTCGGGAGCGGTCAAGTACGTGCGCTCCTCCTACAAGCACTTCAACAGCGACTCGCAGATGGAACTGCTCGCCAAAGCCGGAGTGCACCTGATGCCGCTGTTCGGCGAAGGCGGCACGCTCGGCGGATACAACAACCAGGGTTTCTTCAACGAAATCGTCGCGTGGTTCCAGCGCTACGGAAAGGGCGGCACCTTCTGGCAGGGCAAGCCGGTGGATCTCGGTGCCACCACGTGCGAGCTGATCAACGAGCCGGGGAACCCCTACTTCTACCCGGACTACAACAACCACCAGCTGTACGCGAGCATGACCAAAGCCGTTCACGCCGGGCTCGAAGCGATCCCTGCGGCGAACCGGCCCAAGCTGCTCGTCTCCTATGACGGAGGCTTCAACGGCTCGCAGTACGGCCGCGAAGTGTTCGCCGCAGGAGCTGTCGCGGACGGCGTGACGGTCCACCCCTACGGTGGCAAGAACAACGCCGCGCTGAGTGCGCTCGGAGGACGCGAACGCGTCACCCAGGCTCACGAACAGACAGGTCTGCCCGTGTATGCGACGGAGGTCGGCTGGCCGACGGCCGTGGGCATGCCCGCCACGGGCGACTCGCTGCAGTGGACCGAAGCCCAGCAGGCCGAAAACGTCACCCGCTTCGTGGGGTGGGCGCGTGAACTGAAATACGTGAACGCGGTCGTGTACTTCAACTACGCCGACTACGGCTCCAACGACTTCTACGGGATCGTGCACAGCAATGGATCTGGGCACAAGCTCGCCTACGAAGCGCTGAGGGTCGCAGCGGGCAACTGACAGGAGGCGATCCGCTCCGGCGCGCCGCGGTGGCAGCACAGCCGCCCGGCGCGCCGGAGCGCGACGCCGCATCGGCGCCGGAGAGTCCCGACCCGGAAGATTTGCGTCAACGGGCGTGACGGTCGGAGCGCTCCTGTACTTTGGGTGCTGATCGGTTATGTCCTCTGAAGGCTGGCAAGACCTACGCGGCCGGGTGCCCGATCTTCTCGGGACCTGGCAGGCGGCCCTGACGGGAGCGATCCTGCTGGGCCTGATCGGTGGCGCGCTCGCGGACCGCAAGCCGAGCACCGCGGTGCTGCTGTGCGTCGTGCTTGGCGGCGTCATCGCACTGGCGATGCTCGGCGAGCGGGCATTTCCCTGGGCGGTCGTGATCGTGGCGGTCATCCCCTGGTACCCCTTCGTCGCCCAGAACGCCGAAGCACCGGTGGTGCGTCAGAAGGTCCTCTGCTCGGCCGTCGCCGCCGCCCCCCTTGCCCCGTGGCTGTGGTCGCTCGCGACCCGCGGCAGCAGAACTCGGCCGAGTCGCGGCGCCCTGTTGATGGGAGTCCTGTTCGCGGCGCTTGCCGTTCTGATCTACGACACGCTCGGGAAGTTCTCTGCGCTGATCAGCTCGGGGATCGTGGGCTTCGTTTTCATCGGCGTGACGTTCCTGTGTGCACGGCGCTTCGGGCAGGGCCGCGGCTGGCTTGCGGCGGCGTTCGGAGGCCTCCTCATCCTCGGTGTGCTGGGCGCGTACGCGTACCTCAAGGCACCCTCGAACCGGGTCGGGTACTTCGCCGGCTACCCCATCACCTATGGCGCCCTGGTCGTCGGGCTCCTGCCGGCCGCGCTGCTGTTCGCCTACCAGCGCTCACGGCTGCTCGCGGGCGCTCTGGCGACCGGCTCCGCGGCGCTGCTCATCTTCAGCGAATCGCGCAGCTCGTGGGTCGCGGCGACCGTGATGTTGATCATCGCCGTGATTCTGCAGGCGCGGGCCGGCAACTACCGCGGGCTGGCGGCCGTCTCGGCGATAATCGTGGTCCTGGCGGGGCTGATCGTCGGCACCGGGTCGCTGCATCGGATCGTCGAAAAGAAGCTCAGCTCCAACATCGGTGCGACGCAGTCCGTGACCCACCGCCAGTGGAGCTACGGCTATGCCGTTGAAACGATCGGCCACCAGCCGGTCTTCGGCGCCGGCGCGCCTGGCTTCTCCTCACAGGAAGCGGCCAACAAAACGAGCATCGGCGCGATCGACAACGGCTATCTCTCGATCACCGTGGACATGGGCCTCATCGGGCTCTTCGGCGCCCTGATTCCGATCGGCGTCGCGCTGCGCGTGCTCGGCAGGTGTCTGCGGCTGGGCGTGACCCCGAGGCAGGAGCTGGCGCTCGCGCTCGGCATCATCGGCATGGCGGTCGTGACGGTCTTCTACGACAGCTTCTACTGGGCTCAGATCGACCTGCTGCTCGGCGCCATGGGAGGGGTCCTGTCCGTGCGGCTGGCGAGGATCGCCGAGCCGGGCGTCAGCTCTAGGCGGAGACCTGCTCGGAGGGGCCGTGGCCGCTCCCCGATCAGGTGGGCGACCTAGACGCGGCTGGGGCGCGCCTGCCGCGACTTGGCGCGCCCGTTGCGGCGGTCCGGCTCGTCGTAGTCGTAGTGGTAGTAGCCGCTGCCGGCAGTCAGCTTGACGTCGGTGATCACCATGCCGAACACTCGCAACCCGCTCTGCGCGAGCAGCCGGCTCGTCGCGCGGACTCGGTCGCGTCTGCTCACACCGGCCCGGCCGATCAGGATCACCCCGTCGACCTCGGGTAGCCGCAGCAGCACGCGCGTGTCCGCGACGGGCAGCAGCGGCGGGGAATCGACGATCACGAAGTCGGCCGCGTCGCGTACCTGCGCGAGGAGCTCAGCCATCCTTCCGGCGCTGAGCAGGTCGGCGGAGTTCGGTGGGACGGTGCCGGCCGGTATCACCGAGAGACCCGGCTCGCTGTCGATCGGCACGAGGAACTCATCGAGATCGGCGCTCGAGACGAGCATGTCCGAGAGCCCGGGCACGTCCCGGGGGACTCCGAGCAGCGCGGCGGCCGTTGGGCGGCGCATGTCACCCTCGACGAGGATCACCCTGCGGCCCACCGCCGCGAGCGCTGAGGCGAGGTTCACGGCAACGGTGCTCTTGCCCTCGCTCTCGTCGGCACTCGTGACCACGAAGCAGCGCGCCCTGCCCGTCGGGTCCAGGAAGCGCAGCCCCTCGCGCAGCATCCGATAGGACTCGCCCGTGGGACCGGCGAGGTGCGCGCTTCCGACCGGGTCGGGCGTGTGCGGGACGCTGGCTATGACCGGGTAGTCGGGGCATACGCGTTCGAAGTCCTCCATCGTCTTGAGCCGGCGATCGAGGAAGTCCACGAGCAGGGCCAGCCCGCAGCCGAGCAGCAGCCCGACGACCAGGCCGAGTATGCCGTCGCGTTTGGGTTTCGGCGAGACGGCCGCCGGGTTCGGCTGCGCACGGGCGATGACCTCGGCGTCGCCCGTCTGCAGCGAGCGCAGCACGCCGAGCTGGCGAAGGCTTTCCGCGAGCTTGGTCTGCTCGGCCGGAGCGGCTGTCTTGAGCGACTGGCCTACGAGTTCTTCGGCCTGCGCGACCGTCGAGCGATCGGTCTGACGGCGATAGATGATGTAGCCGTCGGCGAACGCGTTGGCAACGGCGGCCGCTTCGCGCGGGTTCGAGCGCGTCGCCGTGATCGTCGCGATGTCGGCGTTGGCGTTCGGGTTGACCGTGATCGATCCGCGCAGGGAGCTGACGGGTTCTTTCGTCTTCAACAGGCCGGCCGCTTCCGCCGCCACGTTGAGCGATGTGACCACGTCGATGTTCGTCTGTGTCGTGCGCTGCGGTTCCTGGTTGCCGGTCGAGAACAGGTTGTTCCCGAACAGCGCCTGGGCGAAGCCCGGGTCGCGGAAGAGGAGCTGAGCCGAGGCGCTGTACTGCTTCGGCGAGCGCAGAGACAGAGCGAGCGCGATCGCAACGCTGATGACGATCGTCGCGATGACGACCAGCCTGCGACGCCACAGCACGGACAGCAGCTCGAACGGGGAGACCGTTGGAGCCGACGGCGTGTCCAGCGATGGCTCTAAATCAGGCACAGTGGTATGGCCCGTACGTTGACGTGCAGCAACGAGTCAATGAAGCAATGATACGGGCCTATCGGCAGCACGACCGCGGTTCTTTACCCGCAGGCCGGGCATCCGGTACACCGGAGGGCCCTTATCCCGGCTCTGTACCCTGGGCCTGCTCATGACAAGGTCGCCCGACTCGCTACGCCTTGCTCTCGCCGATTCGCTCGATCCCCGTGACATGCGGGCTGGCTCCGGCGCGTCCGGATCGCTGCTCGCCGCGATGGAGGATCTCCTCGCGCAGGCCATCCCGATAAGCGGAGAGCTGCCGCCAAGGGTAGCCCGGACCACCCATCTGTTGAGCGTGGCGGGTCGGCTGAAGCCGCGGGACATCGCGCACCCTCGCCGTGCCGCGGCCGGCCTCCACGCCGCGGCACAGCTCGGGCGCCCGACGATCGCAGCACGGCGGTGGCTGCTCGGCCGGCGCCTGCCTCCCCCCGCGAGCCTCGACGG
Source organism: Solirubrobacterales bacterium (assembly GCA_025963935.1). Taxonomy (GTDB): domain Bacteria; phylum Actinomycetota; class Thermoleophilia; order Solirubrobacterales; family Solirubrobacteraceae; genus Palsa-744. The sequence goes on along the minus strand of JAOPZV010000173.1, from coordinate 18,958 downwards.
CGTCGTCCAGCGTGGCAGCGAGATGCGCCTGCCCGGCGGCTACCGGGTCGTGACGCTCGAGGACTCCACCGTGCTGCAGGCGCAGGCCGGCTATCCGTGGCCGCATCTGCACGGCCTGTCGGCCGAGGACCTTCGCCGCTACGCCGATCGCCAGCGCGGCATCTATGAATCCGCGGTGGCCTGCTGCTGCGCAACCCACTGGGTCGCCGAGAGCATCGTCGGCAGCTACGGGATCCCCGCCGAGCGGGTCTTCACGGTGGGGCTGGGGCAGAACCACGGGTCTCCCGAGCCGGCGCCGCGCGACTGGAGCACGCCCCGCTACCTGTTCGTCGGCGTGGACTGGGAGCGCAAGAACGGCCCCGCCGTGCTGAGCGCGTTCGCGCGCGTCAGGGAGCGCCATCCTGCCGCGCGCCTGGACCTCGTCGGAGGCCATCCCCGCATCGACCAGGCCGGGGTTCACGCGCACGGGCGCCTGTCGCTCGTGCGGACGGCCGATCGCGAGCGCATGGCGGCGCTCTACCGCGGGGCGACGGCCTTCGTGATGCCCTCGCTGCACGAACCCGCCGGGATCGTCTACGCCGAGGCCGGTGGGGCCGGCCTGGCGTCGATCGGCACGACGAACGGCGGCGCGGCGACGATGATCGGGCCCGGCGGCATCCTCGTCGACCCGCAGGACGGCGAGCAGATCCTCACGGCGATGGAGACGCTCGCCGACCCCGAGACCGCGCAGCGGCTCGGTGCCCTCGCCCACCGGCATTCGACGCTGATGACTTGGCCGAAGGTCGCCGAGCGCCTCGTGCGAGCGCTCGCCGTTCCCGGCGTCGACACGAGTCGGCTGGCCAAGTTCCTCTGATCGGGCGCCCGGGCCGGCGCGCCGGAGCGCCGTCGAGTGGGCGCGAGTCCCGCGGTGCGCCCGCCTCTAGGCGACCGTGATCTGGCGCCACGCGGACAGGGCGTCTTCCACGAAGCGCTCCTGCTCCTCGAGGTAGGGGCCGATGCGAAACGCCTGGGCGCGCTCGTGAGCGCGCGCGACGCGTGCGGCCGTCTCCTCCCCGTCGAGCAGCACCCGCGCCAGCGCCAGGGCCGCCGCGGCGCTGTCACCGCGGGGGAACAGCAAGGCGTGCTCCTCGTCGTGCATGCCCTCGCCGATCCCGCCGACATCGGAGGCGACGAGCGGTACGCGGGCGAGGGCTCCCTCGATCGTCACGAGCGGGAAGGGCTCATCCCAGGTGGAGGGGACGATCAGCGCGTGAGCCCGGGCGAGCGCCCCAGACGCCTGTTCGGGTGTCTGCTGGCCCAGCCAGCGGATCGCGCCGGCCACGCCGAGCCGCTCCGCCAGCGCTCGCATCTCCCGGCCATGGCGCGCGTCCTCGGGACCGACCACCACGAGGCTCGCGTCGATCCCGCGATCAGAGCGCAGCAGCGCGAGCGCCTCGATCGCTACGGACAGGCCCTTGTAGGGGGTGACGCGACCGAGGAAGACGATCTCGGGCGCAGCGGCGGGCGCCCTCACGACGTCGGCGTAGAGATCGCCGTAACGGGGGACGGAGTGGCCGACGCGCTCGAGCACCGGATCTATGAACGCCGGCACCGCCACCATGCGCTCGAGGGCCTCGGAGTTCCAGGAGATCGCCGCGCGGAAGGGTGCCCTCGGGTCGAGCCGCAGCGAGGGCAGAGCGTTCACCAGGCGACAGCCCGCAGCCCATGCGCCCCTCGCAGGCCCGCGCTCGCCCGGCAGGAGCTCCCGCAGGAACTGATCGGTGCTGAAGATCCCGCCGAACCAGTGCTCGCACACGCGGAAGGCGAGCGGCACGCCGCTGTCGGCAAGCACGCGCAGTGCACTCTGCGGGATCGAGGACCCGTTCCACGAGTAGATGAGGTCGGGGCGCCACTCGAGCGCGTGGCGGGCCACGCCCGCCGCGCGCACAGAGGCACGCGGCGCGTGCAGCGCCCCGCGGTGGTTCGGGCTGAGGAGGGCGAGCTCACGTGCGACCCCCTCCTCGGCATGCGAGACGCTCGCGCGATCATGCGCGCTCGTCAGCACGCGCACGTCGTGGCGCTCGCGCAGTCGCTCCACCACGCCGGCGCACTCCACCTCGTAGCCGCCCAGCGCCACGGGGGGATAAAACGTCGAGACCACGAGGATCCGCATCGCACAGACGGTATACATCCCCGCAACGGCCCTCAGCCAGGCGAGCGCGCGAGGCGCCACAAAGGCCCGACGGGTAGCCTGCGAGACGGGTCCGCGACCGCTAAGTGGCGGCCATCGACAAGCAGAATGCACGCGCACAGCGATGATCCGGAGCTCCAGGCGGCGCTCGCGGCTGCCAGGCAACCGCTCGGAAATCGCCGCATGCCCTCCGTGGGCCTCCGCCTGCGAATCAAGACCTCGCCGGCTCTGCGACGTCTGCTTCCCACACCGCTTGCGCTGTGGCGAGCGACAACCCAGGCGGCCGCCAGCTGGGAGAGCAGCCCGAGCGAGCGCCGGCGCGCGCTGGGAGCGATGGCGGCGGCCGTCGCCGGCACCCCGCGAGAGCCCGAGCTCGAGGAGCTCGCCCGCCAGTACCTGATCGAGGACGCGGCCTGCCGGGTGCTCTTCTGGCAGCCGTGGAAGCGGGCGAGCATGGATGTGGGGTCGCGAGAGCGCCTCGAGGAGGCTGTGGCGCAGCGGCGGGGCGTGCTGCTCAGCGCCTGCCACATGGGCCCGATCTTCCTGTACATATCAGCGATCAGCTACGGCCCTACGCCGGTGTACATCGTGTCCGCGCCGTGGTTCCTGGAGGAGCCGGGCCACGATGAGTGGGGGCGCCGCCTGGCGCGCTGGTGGCAAGGGCTGCAGCCGCGCAACGAGCGGATGATCTACAGGCCCGGCGCGTCCCGCGTGATGCGGGCGCTCCTCGGGCAGGGGGAGATGGTGTTGAACTACTTCGACATGCCCGGAAGCCGCCCGACTCGCTTTCTCGGCAAGACGGTGATGCTCGCCAGCAGCACGGCGCGGGTGGCCGCGGACAGCGACGCCCTGGTTCTGCCGATCCGTGCGAGGCGCGACGGGCAGCGCGCCTGGACCGACATCGGGCAGGCACATGACCCACGGAGGTTCGCTTCGGCAGAGGAGCTGCACGACGCGCTCGCCGTCGCCCACGAACGCTCGATCCTGGAGCTGCCCGCGACACTCGAGGACCCCACTCGGCCCGGCTCTTGGGCAGCCGCCGCGGGCGCCACCGACGCGATGCCGTCAGACTCGGAGGTGGCGCCGTCGCCTCCGCCTGACGTGGGCCGCAGCGGCGGACTTCCCGTATAGCGGCCCGCCGTGCGCGTCCTGTTCTTCAACGAGGGCAACCTCGGCACGCATGTGATGGGTCAGGGCCAGCTCGAGCAGGCGCTGCGCGTCGGGCTGTCCACTGCGCCGGAGGTGGAGGCGCGGTTCGCGGGACTCGACCCAATGGGGCGCTGGGCGCGCGCCGCCGCGAGCCGTCAGATCCGGCCGCTGGCGGGCGTGAACCTGGACTTCCGCGCGCTGCGCTGGCACCTCGTACAGGCAGTGCGGGCCCGTCGCGCCCTGCACCAGGAGCTGCGCGCGTGGCCGCCGGACGTGGTGCACGTCCACAGCCACTCGATCGCGCTCGTGATGGCCGCCGCGATGCGCAGCGTTCCTACGGCCCTGTCGGTCGACACGACGGTCGGCGACTGGTCGCAGATGCCGTCGTGGCGCGAGACGGGACTGCGTGAGACGATCGGCATGGCTCCGAGCGAAGCGCTCGAGCGCCGCGCCTTCCGCCGGGCGGCACTCACGCTCGCCTGGACGGCCTGGACGCGCAGTTCGGTTGAACGCTCTGCGCCCGGGGCGCGCGTCGTCGAGCATCACCCGGGTCTCGACCTGACCCGCTACCAGCCTGCCCCGCATCGACCGCGCGAGCGTCCCCGGGTGCTGTTCGTGGGCGGGCGCTTCGTGGAGAAGGGCGGCGAGGACCTGCTGTCCGCGCTCGGGGAGCGACTCGGCAGGGACGTCGATATGGACCTCGTCACACCGGCGGACGTGCCGGAGCGCCCTGGAGTGCGCGTCCACCGCCTCGGCCCGTCCGACCCCTCCCTCCTCGACCTCCAGCAGCAGGCGGACCTCATGTGCCTGCCGACGTACGGCGACGCGGTGCCGTGGGCGGTGCTCGAGGCGATGGCCTGCGGCACGCCCGTGCTCGCCACGCGCATCGGCGGCATCCCCGATCTCCTGGACGGCGGCCGGGCCGGCGTGCTCATCCCGCACGGAGAGGTGCGAGCGCTGGCCGAGGCCCTGAATGGACTGCTGGCGGATGGCCAGCGACGCGTGGCGATCGGCGCGCGGGCGCGCGCATATTGCGAGGATCGATACGACGCGCGCAGGCAGTTCGCACGCCTGATCGGGCACCTGGAGGAGGTCGCGCCTCTGGTCCGGGATCCCGACGAAAATGCGACCGCTGGCCCTTAGGCCGGCGCTCCTCGCCGCAGCAGGAGCCGAACGTCGTCTGCGCCGAACGCGCGCAGGGCGACGAGCAGCGCGGGGTAACAGAGGCAGGCTGTGACGACCAACACCGCCAGTGAGGCATCGGCGATCCGCAGCGCCCCAAGGGCCAGCCCAAGCAGCGCGGCCGCAATCGCTGTGCGGCCGATGCGGCCGAGCCGCGGCCGGCGCAGCTCGAGCGCTCCCAGGACCATCCTGAACGCCGCGGCGAACACGACGGCCTCGGTCACGAGCGTCATCCAGGCCGCGCCCTTGTAGCCGAACGGCGGGATGAGGATGACGTTTCCGATCAGGTTGACGACGAGCGCGATCAGGCTGATGCGCAGCAGCCGTCGCTGCAGGCCGAGGACGAGCAGCAGATTGCCGTTCAGGTAGCCGAAGCAGATCAGCACGAAGGCGCCGCCGAGCACGGGCAGGATCGATGCGGCCGGCGCGAATTCGGCGCCGAAGATCAGGCGCACGACCGGGTCGGCGGCGACTATCGCGAACGCGAGGGCTCCGAACGACGCGATCGCCAGCAGCTCCGCCGTGAGCCGTGCGGTGCGCAGCAGCCGCTCGCGGTCGCCTGGCCAGGAGGCCGCAAGCACCGGTGCGAGCGTGGTCATGATCGAGATCGGCACGAAGTGCGACTGGTCGAGCACGTTGTAGACCGCGCCGTAGAGGCCCGCCTGCTTGCTGCCGGCGATCGAGTACACGAGCACCTGGTCGATGCGCGCGTAGGCGATGACCAGGACGCCCGCCAAGCCGATCGGCAGCCCGATGCCGACGAGCTGGCGCAGGTGCTTGCGTGAAGGGCGCGGCCAGCGCGGAACCATGCGGATTGCGGCCACCGCCTGCACGATCGACCCGATGGAGTTCGTGCCCGCCATCGCGACCGCCAGGGCGATCATGCCGCCCCCCAGCCAGGCGATCAGGACGACTGCGAGGCCCCACAGGATGCTGCGAAGCGTCAGCACGATCATCGGCACGCGATTGTCGACGCGCAGCTGGAAGAGCAGCCCGAGGGCGCCCACGCCGCCGAACGGCATCGCCACGATCAGGATCAGGCCGGCGATCAGCATCTGGTGGCTCTGCTCGAGAAGCAGCAGGGCGACCAGCGAGATCAGCATCACCGGACCAAGCATGATCAGCCGCAGCATGATCACAGCGCCGATCCACTCGTGCTCGAGCTCCGGTGAGCGCGCGGCTTCGCGCAGCGCGACCCCCTCCATGCCGAAGTTGGCGAAGTAGCCGATCAGCCCGATGACGATGAAGAGCGTCGACCATTGGCCGTAGCCGGCCCTGCCGAGGGTCCGCACGACGATCGCGGTGACGACAACGCCCAGCGCGAGGTTGCCGATGCGAACGACGATCTGCATGACGATGTCTTTGGCGGCGCGTTGTCGTGTGGCTTGGCGAGCTGGAGGCGACATGGCGCGGACATCCCGTTCGGAAGAAGGCCACAGTATCCCTGCAGGCGGAGCGTCCTCGGCGCAGCTCGCAGGGCCAGGCGTGCCTGGCGGTGAGCGCGAGAGACTCCGCCTCAGCGGATCGATCAGCCTCAAGGCGCCGCTGGGCCGTGCCGATAGCGCCTATACCATTGCGTGCCTTCCAAGCGCACGGTCGTCGGGCGCTTGCCGGAGGATTCTCGGGCCGGGACGACGAGAAGGCACGACCAGCGAACGACCAGAGAGGAAGCACCAGGTGGCAAACACGACCCTGATCACGGGCGGCAGCGGCTATATCGGATCGCTACTTGCCCGGGAGTTGAACGAGGCCGGCCGGGACGTTCGCGTCCTCGACTCGCTCCTGCATGGCCAGGAGGACATCGCCGCCGAGCAGGAGCAGGCGGGTATCGAGGTGATCCGTGCCGACATTCGCGACAGCGAGGCGCGCCGTCGGGCGCTCGCCGGCGCCGAGGCGGTCGTACACCTGGCAGCAATCGTCGGCGATCCGGCATGCGCGCGGGATCCACAGGCATCCGACGAGGTCAACGTCCAGGCGACGCGCGAGCTGGTGGCCGACGCTGGCGAGGCCGGCGTGGAGCGCCTGGTGTTCGCCTCGACCTGCTCGAACTACGGCCGGATGACCGACCCGACCGTGCCGATCACCGAGGAGGGCGAGCTCAGCCCGGTGTCCTTGTATGCCGAGCAGAAGGTCGGGATGGAGAAGCTGATCCTCGGCGCAGGCGGCAACGGGGTCCAGCCGACATGCCTTCGCTTCGCCACCGTCTACGGCGTCGGACGGCGGATGCGCTTCGATCTGACCGTCAACGAGTTCACCCGTGAACTTTGGGCCGACCGCGAGCTCGAAGTGTTCGGCGAGCAGTTCTGGCGTCCCTATATCCACGTCCGCGACGCCGGTCGCGCCGTCCGCACGGTGCTCGAGACGCCGGCGGAGAAGGTGACCGGCAGGGTCTTCAACGCCGGGCGCTCGGGGGAGAACTACCGCAAGCTCGACCTCGTGGAGGAGATCCGCAAGCAGACCGACCGCGGGAACGTCTCCTACGTGCATCGGGATGAGGACCCGCGTGACTACAAGGTGAGCTTCGACAGGATTCGCTCGGAGCTCGGCTTCGAGACGCTCATGACGGTCCCCGATGGAATCGCCGAGATCATCTCCGCCCTCGAGGAGGAACGCTTCGGCGACCCCTTCGACGGACGCTACCGGAACGTTCCCTGAGCCTGCTGTCGCGATCGTAGAGACCGCATGGCAACCGCGACTGACTCATTTCCGCAGCTGCCGCTGTTCGACCTGCACCTGCAGCCGCAGGACCTGCAGGCCGTGGCCGAGACGCTGCGCTCGGGCTGGCTGACGCTCGGACCGCGCACGGCCGAGTTCGAGGAGGCCTTCGCCGCGCACCTGGGTGCGCGGCACGCCGTCGCAGTCTCGAGCTGCACGGCAGCGCTCCACCTCGCATATCTCGCGGCGGGCGCGGGCCCCGGCGACGAGGTGATCGTCCCGTCGTTCACATTCGCGGCAACGGCAGCGGCAGCGCTGTACTGCGGCGCGACGCCGGTGTTCGCCGAGATCGTCTCACGCAAGCGGCCCAGTCTTGACCCCGATGACGTCGAGCGGCTGATCACCCCGCGCACGAAGGCGGTATGCGTCGTGCACTACGCCGGGTACGCGGCGGCGGCCGACCGCCTGAAGGAGCTGTGCGACGCCCGCGGCATCGCCCTGATCGAGGACGTCGCCCACGCCCCCAGCGCGAGCCTCGACGGCCGCAAGCTGGGCACGTGGGGACTGGCGGGCGCCTTCAGCTTCTTCTCAAACAAGGTCCTGTCGGTCGGCGAGGGCGGCCTGCTGTGCACCGACGACGACGACGTTGCCGCCTTCGTGAGATCCCGGCGATCCCACGCGATGACGAGCGGGACGTGGGACCGGCACACCGGCAGAACGGACACCTATGACGTCACGGGCCTCGGCTTCAACTACCGCCTCGACGAGCCCCGCGCGGCCCTGCTGCTCTCGCGGCTACAACGCCTGGAGTCGGAAATCACGCGACGGCGCGAGCTGACGGTGCGTTACCGCGAGCTGCTCGCCCAGGTCCAGGGAATCATCGTCCCGTTCGATGACGATGAGGTGCCGACCTCCTCCTGCTACGTGATACCGATCATGCTCGAGGAGGACGGGCGTCAGGCGGAGGTCAGTGAGCGCCTGCGCGAGCGCGGCATCCAGACGAGCATCTTCTATCCCGCGATCCACCGCTTCACCGCCTACCAGAGCCGCTTCCCCGGGCTGTCGCTTCCGATCACCGAGCTGGCATCGCGCACCGAGCTGACGCTCCCCTTCTATCCCCACATGACGCACGACGACCAGGACCGCGTCGCCGCCGCGCTCGCCGAGGCGGTTGCGCGATGACCGACTGGCGGGTGCCGCTGACGGACATCGAGATCTCCGAGCAGGACGTCCAGGCGGTGCTCGACTGCCTCGAGTCGGGCTGGCTCACGATGGGCCCGCGCACGCAGGCCTTCGAGCAGGCGCTGGCCGACTACGTCGGCTCGCCGCACGCGGTCACGGTCTCGAGCGGAACCGCCGCGCTGCACCTCGCCTGCCTCGCCGCCGGGCTGGGACCTGGCGATGAGGTGATCGTGCCGGCCTTCACGTTCGTGGCGAGCGCCTCGGCCGCGCGCTACGTCGGCGCCGAGCCGGTGCTGTGCGACGTCCGCAGCCCCTTGGACTTCAACATCGACCCCGATGACGTGGCCCGGCGGATCACGCGGCGCACGCGCGCGGTCGTGGCCGTGCACTTCTGCGGCTATCCGGCCGCCGTGCTCGCGCTGCGCGAGCTCTGTGACGAGCACGGGCTCGTCCTGATCGAGGATTGCGCCCAGGCGATCGGCGCGCGGATCGACGACACTGGGCGCCGCGTCGGCACCGTGGGCGAGCTCGGCGCCTTCAGCTTCTTCTCCAAGAAGCAGCTGTGCGTTGGTGAGGGCGGCATGGTCACCACCGCCGACGAGGCGCTCGCAGGGCGTGTTCGGCTACTGCGCTCCCACGCGATGACGAGCAGCACGTGGGACCGCCACCGCGGGCACGACCCCGCGTACGACGTCGTGGACGTCGGCTTCAACTTCCGCCTGGACGAGCCTCGCGCGGCGCTCGGCATGAGCCGGCTGCAGCGGCTGCAGGACGGCATCGCGGCGCGGCGGGCGACGGTCCGCGCCTACCGCGAGCGTCTGCATGACGTCCCCGGCGTCGAGGTGCCGTTCGACGATGAGGCCGTCGAGCGCTCTTCCCACTTCGCCTTCGCGGTCCTGCTCGAGGACCGCCAGACACGCGACCGGTTCCGTGAGGAGCTGAAGTCCAAAGGGATCCAGACGACCTGGTATCCGGCGCTGCACACGTTCAGCGACTACCGCGGCTACGCCCCAGCCGACGGGCTGCCGCACGCGTTGGAGACGGCCGACCGGCACTGCGCGCTGCCGCTCAGCTCGACGATGGACGAGACCGCCGTCGACACCGTCGTCGAGGTCGTGCGTGAGGTCGTGGGCGCATGAAGCGCGCGGTGATCCTCGCGGGCGGGGAGGGCATGCGTCTGCGCCCCTACACGACGGTTCTGCCGAAGCCGCTCATGCCGATTGGCGACCGCCCGGTGCTGGACATCGTCGTGCGGCAGCTGAAGGCGCACGGGTTCGAGCGGATCACCATCGCCACGGGCTACCTCGCGGAGCTGATCGAGGCGTTCTTCCGCGACGGGGAGGCATACGGGATCCCGATCGACTACTACCGCGAGCACGAGCCGCTCGGCACCGTCGGCGCACTGGCGCTGATCGACGGGCTCGCCGAGGACCACATACTCGTGATGAACGGCGACGTCCTGACCGACATCGACTACGGCGCGCTGCTCGAGCGTCACCGCACCGGGGACGCCGCGGCGACGATCGCGACGAAGGTCCGCCACATCCAGGTCTCCCTCGGAGTGCTGCGCTTCGGAGAGGACGGAGACCCGACCCGCCTGACCGGGTATGACGAGAAGCCGGCGATCGACTTCACGGCCAGCATGGGCGTCTACTGCTTCGCTCCCCGGGCCCTCCAGCACATCAAGCCCGGCGAGCGGCTGGACTTCCCCGACCTCATCCTCCGCCTGATAGCGGCGAACGATGTGGTGCGGGCCTGGCCGAGCGAGGACTACTGGCTCGACATTGGGCGCCACGACGACTACGAGCAGGCGCAGGAGGAGTTCGAGTCCGTGCGCCACCGTCTGATCCCGCCTGAGAGCTAGCCGCCCTCGCAGCGCCTCAACCGGCGAGCACCTCGTCGTAGAGCTCACCGGTGCGCCGGGCGATCACGGGCCAGGAGAAGCGCTCCTGGGCCAGCTCACGCCCTCGCTCGCCGCGCCGCAGGCACTCGGCCGCTCCTGCCTGGACGCTCGCTGCGAGGGCCTCGGCTAGCGCCTCGACATCCGCGGCGGAGCAGATCCAGCCCGTCTCGCCGTCGAGAACCGACTCGACCATCCCACCGGTCGGGTAGATGACGACCGGTCGCCCGAAGCCATAGGCGAGAAGCAGGACGCCGCTCTGGCTCGCCGCTCGGTAGGGCAGCGCGACGGTGTCGGCGGCGGCGAACAGCTCGGCCGTCTCGGCCATGTCGAGGAACCCCTCACGGACCGTAACCCTGTCCCTCAGCTCAGGGTCCGCGAGCTCCTCCCGCACGCCGGTGAGGGCGCCCAGGTCCTGGCCGCCCACCAGCAGGTGCAGGGACGGCACTCTGCGGACCGCGTGCACGAGGTCGTCGAGGCCCTTGTCGCTGCGCAGCTGCCCGAACATGAGCGTCACGGGTGCCTCCGGCGTGATGCCGAGTGCGGCCCGCGCCCCGTCACGGTCCGCGCTCCCCCCTCTGCTCGCCAGGCCGCCGTACTCGCCGTGGGGGATCACGACGGCGCGCTCGCCGACCCATGCGGTGACCCGCTCCAGATCGGCCTGGGTGTGAACGATCGTCCGCGCGAGCAGCCGGCCGGTCAGGCGCCTGACGAGCAGCCGCGTGCGCAGGAACGCGTTTGCCCGCTCGAAGGTGCCATGCGAGGTCTGGATCACGGGGGTGCCGGTCAGCCGCAGGCCGAGCACGGCGATCAGCCCGATCTGGGGGATCTCCCAGCCCTGTGTGTGCACGATGTCCGCGCGCCTTGCCAGGCGCATCAGTCGCGGCACCGCGGCCAGGAAGCGGACGCCGTTGATCATCCGCCCTATCCCGTGCTCACGCAGCGCGCGGCCGACCCGTGTCTCGCCGCGAACGTAGTGGAAGACCGGCTGCGGGGACACTCCGTCGATCGCGGGATAGGTGTGGTCGGCGGCGGTCGCGAGCGTCACGCTCCAACCCTCAGCCGCCAGCTCGCGAACCAGTTCGCCGGTGTAGTCGGTCACCCCACCGCGTCCGCCCTGCTCGATCATCAGCAGCCGCCGGCCGCGGGTGGAGGTCATCGCGCCGAACGCGTGCCCGAGCCGCCGGCTGCGAGCGCGTCGTTCAGCAGGCCCTCGATCAGCTCGGCGACGACCGGGGCGGCGTAGGTGCGCTCGGCATAGGCCCGCGCCGCGGCGCCCTCGCGGCCGATCCTCTCGGGATCCTCCAGGTAGCGCGCCAGCAGCGGTCTCAGCGAATCGGGCTCGTTCTCCGGGGAGGCGATGCCGCCGAACTCCGGGCGGATCATGTCCGCCACGCCCTCCGCACCCGTCGAGAGACAGGGCCGCGAGGCGAGCATCCCGAGGATCACCGCGCGCGGCGCGCCCTCGGTCGGGCTGGGGCAGAACACCGACACGTCGAACGCCGAAAGGACGTCCGGCACCTCGCGGCCGGGGGTCGCAATGAAGTGGGCGCGCTCGCCGAGCGGCGCCGCCAGCTCGCGCAGTTCGGCCTCGGTCTCGCCATCGCCCGCCAGGATGAGATGGGCCCGTGGGTCCTCCAGGGCCCGTACCGCCCTCACGACGACGTCGTTGCGCTTCTTCGGGTGAAACCGCGAGATGCAACCCACGACGAACGCCTCGGGCGGTATCCCGAGCTCCTCGCGCACCCTTTGCCTGCCCTCCTCGCTGAAGCGGATCTCATCCGTCCGAAGCACGTTCGGCACGACCACGATCTTCGCGTCCTCGACGCCCACCTCGGCCACCGAACGCCGCGTGCCCTCGGAGATCGCCATGACCAGGGCCGCCTGGCCGGCGGCGCTGAGATAGGCGCGTCGCGGAAGGCCCTTGCGCAGGGGGAACGGGACAGGCCCCCACTCCGACCACACGACCGTCCGGCGCAGCGGCCGCGGCAGCGTGCGGGCGAGCAACTGCTCCTTCTTGTAATGCACCAGCAGCACGTCGTAGGGCGCCTCCTCCTGCAAGGCGCGACGCAGCCGCCGCAGAAGCAGCGGCCAGCGAAGCGCCAGCGCGATCCAGCTCCCCGTGGATAGCTTCGGTCCGAGGGCGATCGGCTCTATCCGCACCCGCGTGTCCCGGGCCAGCGACTGCATGTCGGTGAGCATCACGGTCTCATGACCGCGCTGGCGCAGGGCCTCGAGCATCTCCATGGCAGCGAACTCGGCGCCCCCGCTGGAGTCGGTGGTCATCACGCTGAGGATCTTCATGCCGGCCATTATCTCCGCCACCGAGGACGGCGGCTAAGCTGGCGCGGTGCGTGCGCTGCTCGTCGACCAGTCCCGTGACCGGGCGACGCTGGTCGCGGCGCGCAATCTCGCGGCTGCCGGGTTCACGGTCGGCACGGGGGCCTACAAGCCGAGCCTGGCCGGCACGTCTCGTCACTCGCATGCGCACCACGAGGTGCATGAGTGCGAGGAGGACGAGGACCGCTTCGTCGCTGACATCGCGGCAGCGGTCGCGCACGGCGGCTACGACGTCGTCTTCTGCAGCTACGACGTAGGGCTGATCACGCTTTCCCGCCGGCGCCAGGAGATCGCGCCGGCGGTCGTGCCGTACGCCGACCACGCGGTCGTCGAGCGAGCCTTCGACAAGCTCGCGCTGTCACGCGCAGTGGTCTCCGCCGGCCTGCGCTCGCCGACGACCGAGCCCGCGAGCACGCAGGCCCTGGCTGCCTGGCAGGGGCCGCTCGTGATCAAGGCCCGCGCCCACGTGCCAAAGCGGTTCGACACCGGCCTGTTCGAGTCTGCCGAGCAGGCGCGCGACCTCGTGGACACGATCCGCACGGGCGGTGGCGAGCCGCTGCTCCAGGAGCCGATGACCGGCCGGATGGGCGCGGTGGTGGTCGTGGTCGGCCGAGACGGCGAGGTCGTCGCCGAGATCCACCAGGAGGCCGTTCACACCTGGCCGCCGGGGGCGGGCGACACGGTGCGAGGCCGGATCGTCGCCTCGGACCCCGAGCTGTCACGCGGCGTGCGGACGCTGGTGAGTGATCTCGGCTGGTTCGGGCTCGCGCAGATCGAGTTCGTGCGCGACGCCCAGGGCATCGCGCACGTGACCGACTTCAACGGACGCTTCTACGGATCGATGGCGCTGGCCAGCGGGGCGGGAGCGAACCTGCCTGCCCTGTGGGCCGAACAGGCGCTCGGGCGCGACGGCCGGCTGCGAGGCGTCCCACGGCAGGGCGCCGGCTTTCAATGGCTCAACCGCGACCTCGCCGCGTCGCGTGCCGCCGGCCCGCGCGCGCTGCTCGGCGCAATCGCGGCCATCCCCGTCACCGCACATTCGATGTGGGACCTGCGCGACCCGGCGCCCGCGGCTCGCTACCTGCTGCCTGAGGCGTTTCGCCGCCTGCGCGGGCGCGTGAGGGGCGAGTCGGAGTGAACTACCGCTGAGGTGGCGCGCCGGCCCGCGGCTGCTCGCTTCGACTGCGGTCCAGATCGGCGAGGAAATCATCCCAGTGCAGAGCGAACGGACCGATCAGCTCCCCCAGCCGGCTGAGCGAGCGGAAGTCGTCCTCCTGCTCCCAGGAGGTGTGCAGCACGATCGGGATCCACGTGCCGGGCGCCATGTCGATCAGGCGCTCTGCCATCGGCAGGATCGTGCGCGCGTTGGCATACAGCGGCGCGTAGCACGGTAGATAGACGGCGCCGTCGCGCCACAGCGGCCCGCCGTGAAAGCCCATCAGGGCGACGCTCTCGGGACCGCCGCAGATCACGTCAAAGCGCTCGGCGAGGACCGGGTACTGCGCGGCGTCGAAGCGGTTGAACGGCGGCACGAATACGCGCGGGCCGGCGATGCCGGCGTCGGCGAGCCGGCGGCGGCCTTCCTCCAGGAGCGCGTCGGCCTGCGCCGGCGTCAGACCGCACAGCTCAGAGCGCCGGCGCGGGCTGTCGAACCGCGTCCGGTGGCTGGTCCCGTGCTGTGCGAACGCGACGCCGTCGCGGCGCATCTGCTCGAGCAGCTCGATCTCCTCAGCGCCCAGGGCTCGCCCGCCCGCGGAACCCACGGTCAGCGGCGCGTGTGTCAGCTGCGGAACCACCGACATCAGATGCGGGACGCCCGCGGAGGCCATCACGTGGTGAAACCGCCGGGACATCTCCAGATCCTGCGGCTGGTCGAAGGAGGTGTAGTAGGGGAACTCGTCGACTCTCACGAGGAAACGCGGCGGGCCCTTGGCGTCGTCGCCGAGCACGCTCCTTCTTGCGTCGAGCAGCTTCGTTAGCCACCCGCCCTCCCAATCCAGTCGCCCCAGCTTCATCGCCAGCCGCTGCGCCGCGCGGACCGGCCGCGCGGGAACGCGCGACGGCCTGAACAGCCGCTGGACGCGCTGATCGCCGGCACCAGCATCGGCCCCGCCGAGGTGCAGGCTGATGTTGCGCGAGAGGTCGGCGTCAGACGGCACGGGGAGTGGCAACGCTACTAAAGGGGCCCGCCGATTCGGTCGAAGCATTAGTGACGATGCCGGCGTCGCCGCCCCCCCTCGTGGTGCAGTACCTGTACGTGCACGAGCACGAGGAGGGCTTTCATTACCCCTCGGTCCGTGCAGGGTCCTCACCAGCGGGAGTAGCCGTTCGCTACCTTCAGTGCGCGCTGACGCAGGCTGCCTGCCTGCGGTTGAGGGACGTGCGCTGCGAACTGATGCTGGCGACGAACCTCAGCGACGGCAACGTGCTCGGCCGCGAGGGAGGCGAACTCTTCAGGCTGATCGAAGAGCTGGGCGTGGAGATCGTGTCGACGGAGTACCGCCACCGTCCCGAACCCGGCACCTACACATACGCGTCCTCGCGCTACGCCCTCGACGCGATGCTCGCCGCCAGCGAGGGACAGCCGGCCGACCGGCAGCTGTGGTTCACCGACCTGGACTGCGTGTGGGCCAACCCCGAGTGGGTCTTCGCCAACGCCCCGGCCGCAGACGAGATGGGCTGCATCTACATACGCTATGAGCGCGACTGGGAC
Organism: Solirubrobacterales bacterium; assembly: GCA_025963935.1. GTDB lineage: Bacteria > Actinomycetota > Thermoleophilia > Solirubrobacterales > Solirubrobacteraceae > Palsa-744. The sequence goes on along the minus strand of JAOPZV010000173.1, from coordinate 3,667 downwards.
ACCGTCGGCTTCGGCGAGGACGGGCGCACACGCCGTGCGATCGGCGAACTTGCGGCACTGCTGGGCGAGCCCGGGACGGTTCCCCCGTGGGTCGGCGGAGAGCTGCTCACCGGCCGGCCGGACACGGTGAGGAAGCTTGTCGCAGCCTGTGATGAGCTCGACGCGCGGCTGGGCGAGCTCGGCAGGACGCTTCCCACCGAGGAGCAGATCCTGTCGCTCGCGGGCGCTGTGGGCCGCGTGCGCTTCAAGGACCTCTCAGCTCTCGCACGCCGCATGCCGACGGGCGCCCGCAACGCGGCCGCGACGGTCGACGAGCCGCTGACGATCGGCTTGTGGCACCTGCCGTCGGAGAAGGGCCTGAGCCTGCGCCGGGCAGCGAGGCAGATTCGCCGCGGAAACACCGAGGCGCTGCGTTACGACCTGGCTGACCCGGCGCGAGCGGCCCGGCGCTTCAACGTCGCCGGGACGGGCCTGATGCGGCGCCTTCGGGACGACGGCTGGATCGCCGGGCAGCGTTGCCGGCACGTGGCTCTCCAGCTGCTCGGCGTGAGCAGTTGACGTTCACCGCACCGGCTGCCTGCCCGCTCAGGTGGTGCGAATGATCATCACCGAGCAGGGGGCATGGTGGGAGACCTTGTTCGGCACTGAGCCGAGGAGGAAGCGCTTCGCTCCGGTCATGCCCTTGTTGCCGACGACGATGAGGTCCGCCTCCTGCTCCTCGGCGACGTCGAGGATCGCGTCGGCCGGGTCCCCCTGGCGCGGGTACACGTCCACGGGCACCCCGGCCTTCCGCGCCACGTCGGCCGCAGCGTCGAGCGTCGAGTCCACATCCTCCCGCGGGCTGATCGCCCATTGCAGGTCCTCGGGCGCCTGCCTGCGCTCCTCCGCCAGACGCTGTGATGGGACCGGTTCATATGCGCTGACAAGCTCGAGCTTGGCCCCGACGGCACGAGCGAGATCGACCGCTTCGCGGACGGCCTGGTTGGCCGTGTCCGAGCCGTCGGTCCCCACGACGATCGATTTGAACATGATTGACTCTCCTTGGGCTGTCGCCGGGCTGGGCCTTCACGGCCAGCGACGCGATCATAACCGCGGCGGCGACTCCGTGGGAGTGGCCCGGTACGTGTTGTCGTCGCCGGATGTCCGTAGATTTCCTCGATGGCCAGCGTAGAAGTCATCGAAGACGTGAGCGCGGCGCAGGCGCTCGCGCCGGCGTGGGACGAGCTGGCCGTCGCATGCTCGCTGCCGCTGTGCTCACCGGGCTGGATGCTTGCCTGGTGGAAGCACCTGGCGCCGTCCGGCGGCCAGCTGCGCATCATCGCCGTGCGCGATGGATCGCAACTGGTCGCGCTGGCTCCGTGGTTCGTACAGTCGGGCGAATCCGGACGGACGGACATGCGCTTCCTGGGCGCCGAGATGTCTGACCGCGTCGACGTCCTCTGCCGGCCCGGATCCGAGCCGGCGGCTGCACGGGCCCTGCGCGAGACGCTCGCCGCGATCGAGCCGCGCCCTGACCTGGTTGCCTTCGAGGCGGTCCCCGTCTCCTCGGCGTGGACGCGCCGGCTGGCGGGCGGGGTGAGCGGACGCCTGCGCTTCGCGCGCTATCGAAACTCTGCCTACCCGGCGCCTGCGGTGGATCTGCCGTCGGGTACCCCCGAGGAATGGCTGGCCGGACGCTCCAGCAACTTTCGCGGCCAGATGGGGAGATTGCGCCGGCGACTCGAGAAGCAGGGCGGGACGGTGCGCCAGATCCGTGATGCCTCGGAGGTGCCCGGCGCCCTCACCACCCTGCTGGCCCTTCATGCGAGCCGCTGGGAGGGCCGTGCCGAGTCGGGGCTTGTGAAACCTGGCGTCTCCGAGCTGCTCGGCGAGGCCGCTACGGCGCTCGGGCCGGACAGGCTGCGGCTGTGGGCGGCCGAGATCGACGGGGAGCTGATCTCGGTGCAGCTCTTCCTGGCCGCCGGCACCGAGGTCAAGTACTGGAACGGTGGATGGTCCGAGGATCACGCGGATGTCAAGCCGTCGATGCTCACGATCCTCGCGGCTCTCGAAGAGGCTATTTCGCGCGGCGAGAAGCGGCTCGACCTCGGCGTCGGAACACACGCCTACAAGCTTCGCTTCGCCAACAGCGAGGACACGCTGACGTGGGGAGGCGTGATCGTGCGCAACCGGCGCTGGCCGCGGACGAGAGCCGAGATGGCGCCGCGCGTGCTCCGCTACCGCGCGAAGCTGCTTGCCCGGAGCCTGCCGGCGCCCGTCATCAGTCGCGTGGAAGCGATCGTCAAGGGCCGGCGCGGGAGGGAGTGACAGGGCCGGTGCCGGACGAAGCCCGACCGGGGTGCGGTGCCCTCAGGGCGATTCCACCATCGAGGGGCTGCACCAGAACTGCGACGTCGCCAGACCGGCTGCGCGCGCGTGAAGCGGCGTCGCCCCGGTCATCTTCATCCTCGGCACCGGAGCGGCCGGGCGCACGACGTCGATGACTGTACTGCCGATCCGGAGACTCGCGAGGATGCTGATCCTGGCGTTCAGGCGAATGCTCTTTTCCAGCGTCAGGCGGCACGTGAAGCTGCGGTCGGCGGGGGTCTGCACGGCGCAGGTGCCCAGGCGCCGGTGGCCGAGGTAGGCGGCCAGGCGGATGCGCCCTGCGCGGCTCACCTTCGTTGTCATGATCAGCCGCCGGCCGACCAGCATCGCTTCAGGCCGATAGACGGGCGGGGGAAGCGCGGATGAGGCGCCGAGAGTCGAGACGGTGGGGCCGGCGCCCGGTGCGGGGGTCGAGGAGCCGCTCCCGGGTTCTGTCGAGCCGGCCCCCGAGCTCGGAGGCAGCGACGCCACGGGCAGCGGTTCGGCTGCCGGCACCGGCAGGATGTTGATCGTCGCGTTGCCTTCGGCGCCGCGCGCGCTGTGGGCTGTCACCGTCACGGTGCCTCCTGCGGGAGGTTCCGCAGGCGCGGTGAACTGACCGGTCGGCGAGATGGAGCCGCCAGTCGCGCTCCATGTCACGCCAGGCCTGTCGTTCGTCACGAGCGCCGAGAGCTGGATGCTCGTGCCGGCGATCATCGTCGCGGGAGCTCCTTCGACGGCCACGCTCGGACTCTGGCCGGCGCCCACTTCGACCGATACCGTGGCGGCAGCCGGGCTCCTCGGGAACGGGCTGTTCGGGTCGGACGCGGAGAAGGTGAACGAGTCCGGGCCGTAGTAATACTGATCAGGGGTGTAGGTGACGGTTTCCTGGTGGGAGCCGCTCAAGCTACCCAGCGTGCCATGTGCGGGCTGCGTGAGGATCTTGTACTTGGGGGTCGCGCTGTCACTCCACGATTTGGAGGTGAGCGTCACGGTGCGTGCTTCTCCGGCCGCCGTCGTGACCGATTGAGCACGTGCATTGAAACCTTTGATGATCGTCGCATTGTTGGCGTAGCCGGGAGCGTTTTCGCTCACTTCTTTGATGACACCCGTTGGGTTGACGTCCTCACGCAGCCAGTATTCGCCGGGTAGGACGCTGGATGCATCGACCCACTGGAATGCGAGGTTGGAGCTGTAGAGGTCGCGCCAGCCGACAGATACACCCTCGAACAGGCTCAGCGCTGTCGGTTCGTGCTGCCGGCAGAATTTACGGCCCGTCGCATCGGAGTACACGGCTTCCTTTGGTCCGATATTCGGTTCA
>JAOPZV010000162.1 GCA_025963935.1 Solirubrobacterales bacterium | reverse complement strand
CGAGGATCTCGATGCGCTCCAGCCTGCGCCCCTCGACCAACGGGGCCAGCTGGCGTCTGATCGTCTCGACCTCGGGAAGCTCTGGCATCGCCTCCCCAGCTTATGAACGGTCGCCCGCCATGCCCGGTCGTCGGCTGGGAGCTCTGTTATGAGCGGTCCCGCGGCTTGCCTGTGAACGATCGTCCCGGGAGCTCCTTGGCGTCACGGCCGGTCAGCCAGCCGAGCACGCTCGCGCCGACATCTGCCAGCGGCCCGTCGTGCCTGCACCCCCCGGCGCGCTCCCCCGCCAGCCTGCGGCGGATCATCTCTCCGCTGGCTGCCAGCAGCGGCGCATACTCCCGGGTGTGGTCCGTTCCCGGATGAGCGGGATCCACCCCGTGGTCGGCGGTCACGACCAGCAGGTCGTCCTCGCGCAGACGGCCGAGCAGGAGGCCGAGGCGGCGGTCGACCTCCTCGAGCGCCCCCACGAACCCGCGCACGTCCTTGCGGTGGCCGTAGAGCTGGTCGGTCTCGATCAGGTTCACGAACACGAGGCCCTCCTCGACACGCGCGAGCAGCTCATCCACGCTCTCCAGCGCCTGCGCGTTGCTTGCCCCTGGATGCGCCTGCGTGACGCCCACGCCGGCGAACAGGTCGTCGATCTTCCCCACGCCATGGACGTCCACCCCGGCGTCCTGCAGCACATCGAGATAGCTCCTGCCCGGCGGGCGCAGCGCGAAGTCGCGCCTGCCGGTGGTGCGCTGAAACGCCCCCTCGGGCCCCGTGAAGGGCCGCGCGATCACACGCCCGACGGCGTGCTCGCCGCTCATCGCCCGGCGCGCCGCCTCGCAGGCCCGGTAGAGGTCCTCGGGCGCCAGCCGCTCGACGTGCGCCGCCAGCTGCAGCACCGAGTCCTGCGAGGTGTAGAGGATCAGCGCCCCTGTCCGCAGGTGCTCCGAGCCGAGCTGCTCGATCGCGGCGATCCCGTTGTACGGCGCGTTGCCGATGACCTCGTGGCCCATCGCCTGCACGAGGCGCGCCGTTGCATCGGCGGGAAAGCCGTGGGGGTAGGTCGGCAGCGGGCTCTCGAGGACGACGCCCATCATCTCCCAGTGCCCGGTCACCGAGTCCTTTCCCGGGCCCAGGGCGTGAAGGCGGCCGTGGATGGCCGGATCGCTCGCCGCGGGCACCCCGTCGAGCGGGAGGATCGACCCGAGGCCGAGTGAGCCGAGGACCGGGAGCGCGAGACCGCCGGCCGCCTGTGCCACGTGCGCGAGGGTGTTCGTCCCCTCGTCTCCGTAGGCGCCCGCGTCCGGCAGAGCGCCTACCCCGCACGCGTCGATCACGAGCACGAGCGCCCGCCGTCCGCGGCGATCGCCCGGCGCTTCCTGCGTCAACGCGTCGCCCGCGGGTGGGCGCTGAAGTACGCGTCCTTCAGCCGCTCGGCGGAGAGGTGCGTGTACACCTGTGTGGTCGCCAGATCGGCGTGACCGAGCATCTCCTGCAGCGAGCGCAGGTCGCATCCGCCGGCGAGCAGGTGGGTGGCGAAGGTGTGTCGCAGCGTGTGAGGGCTCATCTTCTGCTCCAGCCCGGCATGGCGAGCATGGCCCTGGACGATCTTGTAGAGGCCCTGCCGGCTGAGCGCCGCTCCGTGCCGGTTGAGGAACAGCCTCCGCTCGCCCCCGTCGCCGGCCAGCAGCGGGCGTCCGCGGCCGCAGTAGGCGCGCAGCGCGGCGATCGCCTCGCGCCCGATCGGGATGAGCCGCTCCTTGGACCCCTTGCCCCTCGCGCGCAGCACCGCCTCCTCGAGGTCCACGTCGGCGAGCTCGAGGCCGATCGCCTCCGAGGAGCGCAGGCCGCACGCGTACATGACCTCGAGCAGGGCACGGTCGCGCAGCGCGCGGGGGTCCGTGCCGCGCGGCTGGCTGAGCAGCCGCAGCACCTCGTCGCGGGAGAGCACGCGCGGCAGGCGCTGCGTCTTGCGCGGCCCGCGCAGCTCCGCGGTGGGGTCATGTTCGATCAAGTCCTCGCGCCGCAGGTGCCTGTAGAAGGAGCGCAGGCACGCAACCTTGCGCGCGAGCGTCGCGGCGCCCACGGGCGCTCGCTCTCGCGCGCCGGCCGCCAGCTCCGAGAGGAACTCGGCGATCTCGCCGTGGGTCGCGTCCGTCGCTCGCAGTGCCCTGCGATCGAGGAACTCGCCGAACTGCAGCAGGTCCGAGCGATACGCCTCGAGGGTGTTCCGGGAGAGCCCGCGCTCGAGCTCCAGGTAGGCGAGGAAATCGAGGATCAGGGGGCGGATCGCTACGGGCGTCGAGGACGCGGCGATCCCGGCTGGGCTCATTCCTCAAGCTTCGCCCCCCGCGCGTCCGCTCCTTGGCCCGCAATCAGGCGTTCAGCCTGCGGGCGAGCCACAGCAGGCCGATCAGCGTCTTGGCGTCCTTGCACTCCTCGATCGCCGTGTCGAGTTCGGCCAGCGGCCACGGCACGATCTCGATGCGCTCGTTCTCCTCGCTGTCCGCCTCGGAGTCATACAGGTCCGTGGCGAGGAACAGGTGGATGCGCTCGTCGGTCATGCCCGCGCTCGAGTAGTAGCTGAGGATCGGCTCCCAGCTGCGCGCGCCGCGCCCGATCTCCTCGGCGAGCTCGCGCTGGGCAGCCTGCAGAGGCGTCTCCCCGTCGACATCCAGCCGGCCGGCGGGTATCTCCAGCAGCTCCTGCTCGGCGACCGCCTCGCGCGGCTGGCGCACCAGCCAGAGGTGCTCGCTGTCGTGCGCCACCACAGCGACGGCGCCGCCGTGGCGGACGATCTCGCGGGTCACCTCCTCGCCGTCGGCGTGGCGGAAGCGCTCGACCCGCACCTCGAAGATCTTTCCCTGGTAGACCGTCTCGCCGCCGAGCGGCTCGAATCCCCTGTCCACGCCGCTCACCCGCCCTCTCCGGCGCCGTCCTGCGAGCCCGCCTGCGCGGCCATCTCAGCCAGCGCCGCGCCGCCGGCCAGCGCCGCGCCGAAGAACAGCGGGTCCTCGGCGAGGCTCCGCCCCATCGTCTGCATCGGCAGGCCGCTGGCCGCGTAGGCGGGGAGATCGATCGCGGCGCGGCGCCAGTCGTGTCGGGTGATCCGCACCGGGCGCGCGACTTCGGGCGAGAGCACGGGGCGGCTCGGCGTCGCGCCGCCGAACACCGCGCCGAGGCCGGCGCGCAGGTCGGCGCCGACCGGCGAGCGCATGCCGGCGGGCAGCGCAACCGTCACGGGCTCCAGCAGGAGGTCGAGCACGGTCAGCGTGTGATGGGAGATCCCGCGGTGGCGAACGCGCTCATCTCCCGAGGACATGCGCGCGACCAGCAGCGTCCGGCAGCCGAGCGCTAGCGCCACGTGGGCGGAGTCCAGAGCGGACATCCCGCCGTGTCCGAGCGACGAGCGCGACCCGACGATCCCGGGGCCGGGCCCGCACACGACGGCGTCCCATTCGAGCGCACTCAGCCCGTGGTGGAGCGCCCCGGCCGTGGTGACCGCCTCGCCGTCGCCGCCGAACGACGCACCGGCCGTCAGATGACCGGCCAGCAGACCTCGCCTGCGCAGGTCGCGCACCGTGCGCGAGTGTCCCCCGGGGAGGGCGCCGCCCTCGGTCTGCACGTATCCGAGGGTCAGCGTGGGGGCCTTCTGCGCGAAGGCCCAGGCGACCGCGGCCAGCTGCCCGTGCAGGGCGAGCACCGCGACCGGCCGCTCGAGCGGCAGCGCGAGAGCCTCCTCCTCGACCGGCACGACCGCGTGCTGGAGGCTCGTGTAGTTGAGCTTCATCACGTTCGCGCCGTCGACGCCCTCCCCACCGAGACCGCGGGTGAGGTTGACGTGCACGACGTCGAAGCCGCCCGAGCCGAGCTCCAGGTCCAGGGCCTGGACGTTGACGATCACCTCGTCGCCGACCTCCGCGCGCCCGACGAGCGCGAGGTCAGCTATCGCCCGCCGCGCCCCCGGGGGGCCGCCGGACAGTTCGACCACCAGCTGCTGCTCGCCCGCCTCGCCACGGCCGGCAGCAGCGGCTGCGGCCTCGGAGGAGCCGGGGTCGTCGCTCTCGACGACGGTGGCGGAGCGGAGCTTGAGCATCGCGCAGGAAGCTACCGCGCCGCGTCCGCCGGAGGCGCCGCGTCCGCCTGGTGCGCCGCGTGCTCGAGCAGCGCGAGGGCCACGTCGAGCATCTCCTCGAGAGCGCTGACGCTGACGCGCTCCCCGGGCTCGTGGTTGCGCTCGGTGCCGTTGGCGAGGTTCACCGTCTGAAAGCCCTGGGCGAGCAGCGCGTTCGCGTCGGAGGCGCCGCCGCTGGAGATCCGCCGCGGCTCGTGACCGCACGCCCGGAGCGCGGACTCGGCGACGCGCAGCGGCGGCGCGCTCGGCGACAGCCGGTAGCCCGAGAAGGTCCGCTGGACGCTGACGTCCACGTCGCAGTCGCACTCAGGCAGGTTTGCGGCCTCGTGGATGCGATCCACGACCTCGGCGACGAGCGCCTCGGCGCGCGCGTCGCGCAGGCTGCGGACCTCCGCGACCAGCGAGCAGCGCTCGGGCACGACGTTCATCGCCGTGCCGCCGCTGATCGTGCCGACGTTCACGGTCGTCTCCTCATCCACGCGCCCGACGCGCATCGAGGCGACCGCCCGCGCCGCCGCGACGATCGCGCTGCGGCCGTCCTCGGGCCGGATGCCCGCGTGGGCGGCCGCTCCGACGAACGCCGCCTCGATGCGGAAGTGGCTCGGCGAGTCGACGATCACCTCGCCGATCGGCGAGGCGTGGTCGAAGACGTAGCCGAAGTCGCTGCGCAGGCGCGCAGCGTCGAACGCCCGGGCGCCCGCGAGAGCCGTCTCCTCGCCGACCGTGAACAGCAGCTCGAGGTCGACCGGCGCGCCGTCCCGCGCGACATGCCGCGCGAGACCCAGCAGCACCGCGATCGCCGCCTTGTTGTCCGCGCCGAGTATCCCTTCGTTGGCGTTCTCCCAGAAGCCGTCGATCAGCACCGGCTCGATCTCGGCCTGCAGCGGCACCGTGTCCAGATGCGCGCACAGCAGCAGCGAGCGCCTCGGCGCCTCGCCGTCGGCGGCGCCGCTCCCCTGCCCCCCGGCGATCCGGGCAAGCAGGTTGCCGCAGTCCGAGCCGCTGAGCGCTCCCGCCTCATCCTCTTCGACCGTCACGCCCAGCGCGCGCAGCTCGGCGACGACCCGCTCGGCGCAGGCTCGCTCCCGGCCGGACGGGCTCTCGATGCGGCACAGCTCGGCGAACGTCCCGCTCAGGTAGCGGCGCTCGAGGTCCCCGACTCTCGACACCGGTGCGTCGAGCGTCACGACCGGCCGGCGCGCTGGCCGGGGGCCTGACGGGCCTCGGCGCGGGCGTCCTGCACCTGAAAGTCCTCGTCCTCGCGCTCGTCGGCCCGCTGCAGGGCGGCCGCGATGAAGCCGCGGAACAGCGGCGCGGGGCGCTCGGGACGGGACTTGAACTCGGGGTGGAACTGCGAGGCGACGAAGAACGGGTGGTCCTCGATCTCGATCACCTCGACGAGGCGCTCGTCGGGAGAGGTGCCGGAGATGCGCAGGCCCGCGCCGGCGTCCGTGCCACCGGCGTTGACGAGCCGCTTGCGCAGCAGGTTGTTGACCTCATAGCGGTGGCGATGGCGCTCGTAGATGACCGCCTCGCCGTACATCTCCCGCGCGAGCGTTCCCGGGTGGAGCTTGATCGGGTCGGCGCCGAGGCGCATGGTGCCGCCGAGGTCCGCGACCTCCTTCTGCTCGGGGAGCAGATCGATCACCGGGAAGGGCGTCTCGATGTCGAACTCTGTGGAGTTGGCGCCCTCCATCCCCGCGACGTTCCTTGCGAACTCGGCAACCGCCACCTGCATGCCGAGGCAGATGCCGAGGAACGGGATCTGCAGCTCGCGCGCCGTCTGCGCGGCGGCGATCTTGCCCTCGATCCCGCGTCCGCCGAAGCCGCCCGGGATGAGGATCCCGTCCGCCCGCGCGAGCATCTCGTATGGGCTCAGCTCGCCGTCCCCCGGCACGCCGTCCGCCGGCTCGCCGTCCCCGGGCTCGGCGCCGGCGCCCGCGCCTTCTGTCTCGGCGCCGTCCTCGCCGCTCGCCTGCCCGCTGTCCCGCCCGGCCGCGGAGTCCTCGCGCTCGCGATCGGCCGGCCGCTCGAGCCGCTCGGAGTCGATCCAGTCGATCTCGACGCGGCTGTCCTGCAGCGAGGCCGCGTGGCGGAGGGCTTCGGAGACCGACAGGTAGGCGTCCGCGAGCTGCACGTACTTGCCGACGAGCGCGATCCGCACCGTCCTCGTGGCTCGCTCGGAGCGCTCGATCGGCTCCTTCCAGCGCGAGAGCTCCGGCGCCGGCGCGTCGATGCCGAAGTGGTCGAGGATGAAGTCGTCGACGCCCTGGTCGCGGAACGTCAGCGGGACCTCGTAGATGTTGCCGACGTCGCACGCCGAGACGATCGCCTCTTCGGGCAGGCTCGCGAATAGCGCGATCTTCCTGCGGATCTCCGAGGACAGCGGGCTCTCCGAGCGGCACATCAGCATGTGCGGCGCGATCCCGATTCGCCGCAGCTCGTTGACGGAGTGCTGGGTGGGCTTGGTCTTCAGCTCGCCCGCGTGACCGATGTAGGGGACGAGCGTGAGGTGGATGAACATGCAGCGCCCGCGCGAGGCGCGCGCGTCGCCGCGCCCGACGTCCACGGGGAACTGGCGGATCGCCTCGAGGAACGGCAGCGACTCGATGT
>JAOPZV010000135.1 GCA_025963935.1 Solirubrobacterales bacterium | reverse complement strand
CGCCCACCGCGGCGGCCGCGCCTGTCCTCCTCGCCATCAGCGTCAACCTCTTTCTAAAAGAGCCTTCACCCGCAAGGCCGAGGCGGAAGTCTACCATCCGTGTGTTTGGTGCCCCGCTGCCTTCTCGCCGCTCGGTTATGCTCGCTCGCTGAACGCTGCTGAGCTGCGGGCCGGCCCGCAGCAAGTCTACCGACCGTCTGGTTGGTAGACTAGTCCACCGCAGCCGTCCGCGCGGGTGTCAGGTGAAACGGCAGGCCGACAAGGGGATGACGAGGTGATCACGCCGAGATCCGGGCGCATAGTCCGCGTGAGCTGCACTCGATGACCTCCTCCGCGGGCGTTGCCGCGCCGTCGAATATCACCTCCGTCATCGACCGGCTCGCCGAGCGCACACCGGATGCACCTGCCGTCGAGCTCCCGGCGCTTCGGATCGGATATGGGGAGCTGGGGGAGTCATCACTGCTCGCCGCACGCCGCCTGTGGGCGGCGGGCGTTCGTGGCGGGGACCGCGTCGCGATCCTCCTCGCGCAGGTCGACGCGGACTATCTGTCGTGCGCTCTCGGAGCCGCACGCATCGGCGCGATCGTGGTTCCGGTCAACGCGAGGTACAAGAGCCGCGAGCTCGCCCATCTCGCCGGCGACTCACGGCCGATCGTGATGATCACCTCGGCGCGCTTCCTCCCACTGGTCTCCGAGGGCTCCTTGCCCGAGGACTGCAGCATGGTCGTGATCGAGCAGGCCGCCGACTTCCTGGAAGGCGCCGACCGGGTTAGCGCGGACCAGGTCAGAGCGCAGCAACGGCGCGTGGGACCAGATGACCCGGTGCGGATCGTGTACACGTCGGGCACGACGGCCAACCCCAAGGGTTGCCTCCACACGCACCGGGCGCTGCTGGCACAGGGCCGGGCGGTTGCGGAGCGCCTGGAGTTGACTGCGGACGATCGCTTTTGGACACCCCTTCCGATGTTCCATGTCGCCGGCTGGTCGACGATGCTGGCCGCACACGCACGCGGAGCGTGCTTCAACCACGCAGGCATCTTCGAGCCGGGGGTTGCGGTTGAGCAGATCTCGGCGCAGCGGTGCACCGTGCTGTTCCCCGGATTCGAGACGGTGTGGATGGCCGTGCTAGAGCATCCACGCTTCGCGACGAGTGACCTCAGCGCAGCCCGGCTGGTGATCAACGTCGGCGTCCCTGAGCGTATGAGGTTCATGCAGGAACGGCTGCCGGGCGTGCCGCAGGTGTCCAACACCGGGTCCACGGAGGCGTGTGGCTTCCTCGCGATCGGGGCGCCCTCGGACCCCCTGGACGTCCGCTCGAGCACTGCCGGACGGGAGCTGACCGGCATGGAGGTGCGCATCGTCGATCCGCAGACGGGGGAGGACGTGCCCGACGGCGATGCCGGGGAGCTGTTGTTCCGGGGTGAGTGGCGGCTGCGCGAGTATTACGGCGACCCCGGTGGCACCGCCGATGTGATCGATGCCGAGGGCTGGTTTCACTCCGGCGATCTGCTGCGGCGCGACCAGGAGGGAAGGCTGGTGTATGTCAGCCGCATCAAGGACATGCTGAAGGTCGGCGGGGAGAACGTCGCCTCGGCTGAGATCGAGGACTATCTCCTCAGTCATCCGGCGATCCACATGGTCCATGTCGTAGCGGCCCCTGACGCGCGTTACGGCGAGGTCCCGGCAGCCTTCGTCCAGCTGAGCCCGGGAGCCGACCTGACCGAGCAGGAGTTGATCGACTTCTGCCTGGACAGGATCGCGACGTTCAAGGTGCCCCGCTACATGCGCACGGTCGACGCGTGGCCGATGTCCGGCACCAAGGTCAAGAAGGTCGTCCTGCGCGAGAGGATCGCCGAGGAGCTCGCTCGGTCCGGCATCGAGCAGGCGCCGAGCCTGCAGTCGAGCGCCACCCGGAGCTCGAGTTGAGCGACGTCGGCTCGCGAGCGTTCGTGCTGGACCGGTTTGGGCCTCCGGAGGTGATGCGGCTTGGCGAGCGTCCTGTGCCGACTCCCGGGCCCGGTGAGATCCTCGTGGGCGCAGAGGTGTGCGGCGTCAACTTCGCCGACACCCTGATCCGCCGCGGGGAGTACCTGCGCGATCAGCAGCTGTCGATGGCTCCCGGCTCGGAGGTCGTCGGTCGCGTGGTCGACGTCGGCGACGGCGTCGGGATCGGAGCGGGAACGCGAGTCGCAGCGTGGGTCGAGGCCGGGGGCGCCTACGCAGACCATGTGATCGTGCCCGAGCATCGCGTCTACCCCGTTCCGGAGGAGCTGCCTGCGGGCGCGATCGCAGCGGTCTTCCTTCAGGGGACCACCGCTGACTACGCCCTACATCGCTTCGGGCACGTGCGGGCGGGTGAGGTCGTGCTCGTCCATGCTGCGGCCGGCGGGGTAGGCGGGCTTGCCGTCCAGCTCGGGAAGATCGCCGGGGCACGCGTCGTCGCGACCGCCTCCACCCCTGCCAAGCTCAGTGTCGCCCGGGAGAACGGCGCCGATGTCCTGATCGACGGCGGCGCGCATGACACGCTGGCCGATCGGCTGCTCGACGCCTGCGATGGGCGCGGATGCGATGTGATCATCGACGGCGTCGGGGGCCCGTTGTTCGAGCCGTCGCTACGGGCTCTTGCGTTCGGCGGCCGCTACGTGATCGTCGGAGCAGCGAGCCAGCGGCCGTCGGCCCTCGACGCACGGCGGCTGCTCGTGCGAGGCCAGACGATCGCCGGTTTCATCCTCGCCCGGATCACCGAGCAGGACCCGGCCGAGCCGAGCCGCGCTCTGCAGAGGCTCTGCGAGCTCATCGGCAGCTCGCGACTTCGCCCCCGCTACGAGGTGCTCGCGCTCGAGCAGGCGGCGGAGGCCCACCGCCGCATCGAAGCGCGTGAGCTCACCGGGAAGCTAGTGCTTGCAGCCGCTTATGCGGACGGAGGAGTCTGATGGATTTCGAGCTGACGAGCGAGCAGCAGCGCTTTCGCGACGAGCTTCACGAGTGGGTCGAGCGCGAGGTCCCCAAGGACTGGGCGCGCGATCTGGAGCGGCGGGAGTCGTCCTACCCGTACGAGCTCTGGGACAAGCTCGCAGAGGGCGGTTACCACGCCGTCAGCGTATCCGCGGACTACGGCGGCCAGGGTGGCGACAACGTGACGCAGATGCTGCTCGCGCGCGGCCTCGGCCGCTCGCTTGCGGGCCTGACGTGGACCTGGGGATCAACCTCGTTCGCCGGCGCCAACTCCGTGGGGCTCTACGGCAGCGACGAGCAGAAGAAGCGCTTCCTGCCCGCGATTGCGCGTGGCGAGATGCGATTCACGATCGGCTTCACCGAGCGCGGCGGCGGGACCGACCTGCTCGGCGGCATGCGCACCGAGGCGCGCAAGGTCGACGGCGGCTGGCTGGTCAACGGCGGCAAGACCTGGTGCACCTCCGCGCACGTCTCAGACTACATCCTGCTGATCGCGCGAACCGACCTTCAGGCCGAGCGGCGCCACCAGGGCGTCTCGCTGTTCTTGGTTCCCGGAAACGCCGAAGGGCTGACGATGTCCCCGATTCCATCTCTCGGACAGCGGAGCCTGGGCGCCTTCGACCTGCTCCTAGAGGATGTCTTCGTAGCTGACGACCTGCTCCTCGGCGAGCCCAACCAGGCCTGGTACATGCTCCTTCCGACGCTCAACTACGAGAGGCTGATGCTGCTCGGCCTGTGCTGCGGGATCCTCGACGGGATCCTCGAGGAGGTTCTCGCGTTCGCCCAGCAGCGCGAGGCCTTCGGCCGCTCCATCGGCGAGTTTCAGATTCTGCAGCACTACATCGCCGACATCGCGATGGCCCGCCGTCAGACCGAGCTCGTCGCCTACCACTGCGCGTGGCTCGACATGATCGGGCGGGAGGCGTTTCTCGAGCTGACGATGGCCAAGGTGATCGCAACCGAGCACACCTCCCGTGCCGCAGACCTGGGCATACAGATCCTCGGCGGCAGCGGCTACTCGGCAGAAACGCACCTCCAGCGCTATTGGCGGGACGCGAGGCTCTACCGGATGAGCCCGGTCACCAACGAGATGGCGCGCAATCTCGTCGCCGAGCGCCTCGGCCTGCCCCGCTCCTTCTAGCTCTCCCCGCCGGCCTTGACCGGCGCGTCAAGCGAGCGGGCGAGCCGGCTCGATCAACGTCCCTCGCCGGGTGTCGACGAGCCCTCGAGCCGTGAAGCGCGCTCCCGGAAGGCTGCTCGAGCCGATGTAGAGCAACGTTGAGAGGGGATCTGGCAACTGGTGTCCGAGAGCCGCGAACAGGCTGGCCGCGGCTTCCCAGAAGCTCACCACGTCGGCGAAGGGCGCGTCCGTGATCACGCCGCCGACGGGGAGCGCCAGACACTCGATCACGCCGTTCTGTTGATAGGCGATCCCGCCTCCGAGCTCGGTCACCGTGTCCACGCAGCGCGCGATCGCTGTGGGATCCGATCCGAGCCCGACCAGCAGCCGCTGTGGCGTCAGCGTCGAGGCGATCCCCTCGAGGCGACCCGGCAGGCCGTGGATCGCGGCGCGGCTGAAGCTCTGCATAGCCGGATCCAGCGCGATGCAGATGATCGGCTCGTCCCCGTGCGAGCCGGCTCCCGGCGCCAGCATGCTCGGAGACTCCAGCGAGACGACCGGGTCTGTGGCGCCTGGACGGTAGGTCTCGACGGCCGGTCCGCGGCGAGACTCGCTCCACCGGGGCGTGCCCAGCGCTCGCCAGTCCACATCAGGCACAGCGATCAGCAGCCTCCCGTCGCGAGCGACCTCTCGCCCCAGGCTGAACACGCGCCGAGGGAACGGCTCCATGAGGTCGTCCAGCACGTTCAGGCTGGCGAGCCGGCCGGGTGCGACGACGCCCAGGTGGGCGTCGAGGGACAGGTAGCTCGCCGGGCGCCAGCTCGCACAGGCATACGCCTGCTCGGGCGCCATGCCCGCCTCCAGCGCAGCGCGAATCGCAGCATCGATGATCCCGTGGCGCTCGATCCACGGCGGCAGGCTCCAGTCGGCGGTGAACCCAGCCCGCTCCAGGGAGACACCGCGCTCCTGGACCTCCCCCACGATCGCTGGGGCATCGCGCAGCAGGTCGGTGTAGCGGATGAACGCCCACAGCCCGGCCCGCAGGCGCTCGATCAGCTCATCTCCTCGTCGCGACTCGTGGTCCGCGGTGACCCCCGCTGCCGCAGCGGCCCCCAGCGTACGCGCAGAGGCGCCGGGGCTGTGACCCTCGATGCGCAGTCCACGGCGGCGCGCGTCCGCCATCAGCTCCGCGACCTCCGGGGGCAGCTCATCCAGCAGGGGACGAGTCATGAGCTCGCCGAGCTGGGCCACGTCCGGGCGTTCGATCAGGCGCGCAACCATGCTGATCGGCACGCTGCGCGGGGTGTCCAGGCGCAGCGACCAGCGCAGCACCAACGGCAGGCGCAGCGACACGTCCAGCATCTCCGGGTACCGCCGCGCCGCTGTGAACCCATAGACGAACGAGTCGTCGGAGACGACGCAGGCCGTGCCGTGTACGAGCGCCTGCCCGCAGTAGCTGCCGACCGACAGCGGGCCCAGCGTGTGGCTGTGGGGCTCGACGTACCCGGGCACGATCGTCTTGCCGCTCAGATCGATCGAGAGCTCTCCGGGAAGGAGCAGGTCCTCGGCGACCGCAGCAATGCGAGCGCCCACGATCGCGACGTCACGCTCTGCAAGCTCGCCCGAGGCGAGCAGGACGCGAGCGCCGCGCAGGCACATGTCGGGAGGCCTGTGGCCCCAGGCCGTCTGCGTCCGGCGCCCGATCTCCGGGCCGGTCTCGTCAAGCGGGCCGTTGACTCCGCCGGCCGCCGGCCTCGTCGTCATCTCGCCGCAACCGGTCTGAGCGCCCCGGAGAGGCGGTCCCATTGCACACTGACAGGCCCGGATAAGCTCCGCGCATGGTCACGATCGACGGCATCGCTGGTCTGCGTGAGCTCGCCGGCGAGGAACTCGGCGTCTCCCCGTGGCATGAGATCACGCAGGAGGAGATCGATGCCTTTGCCGCGGTGACCGGCGACTATCAGTGGATCCACGTCGACCCCGATCGGGCGGCATCGAGCCCGTTCGGCTCGACCATCGCTCACGGCCTGCTGACGCTCAGCCTTGGACCGCGTTTCGCGCAGCAGATCTACGAGATCGTGAACATCGACTTCGGTCTCAACTACGGCTACGGGCGCGTGCGCTTCCCGGCGCCGCTCCCGGTCGGCTCGCGCGTACGCATGCGCGCCCGCCTGGCCGCCGTGGAGGACGTGCCTGGTGGTGTGCAGATCGCCATCGAGCAGGCGTTCGAGCGCGATGGGCTCGAGAAGCCGGTGTGCGTCGCCGAAATCCTGATCCGGATCCTCAGCGAGCGCTGACGGCCGGTGGCTGCTTGCGGGCGAGCGCATGGATTCCTTTCTGCGTCTGCGGCAGCTCGCCAACCGCGATGATGCTCGCGGTGCCCATCTTCGAGACGTTGGACATCAGAACGCGACTGTCGATCAGCCAACCCTGCGGATAGCGCGTCAGCTGATCCACGTACCGCAGCGAGAGACCGTAGTCGGCGGGCCGCAGCGGGCCACGCTCGGCGCTGCTTCGCATCCACGCCCAGGTGATGACGTTCGAGCGCATGGTCGCGTGGTCGCCGTCCACCTCCACGATCGCGTTGCAGATGTTGTGCGAGACCGATGCCACGTTCGCCGTCGAGTCCTCGTACCAGGCGAGAATCGCCGCGCGCCCGAAGACCGGTCCCTCGCCGTGGTCATCGGACGCGTCCTCTGCGAAGACCTCCCGCACCATGCGATCGAGCTCGAACGAATCGAGCAGGTGGCACAACCGGTGGTTCAGATCGACGATCGCCTGCTTGTCGGCAAGCCGGCGGATGGTCTCCTCCAGCGACATGGCTCCTCCTTCGCTCGGGTGTCTCAGCCGCAACGTCGCTGAGCCGCGCGTCGCGGGGCTGGTGTGCGGATCATCGGCACCAACCGTCCATTTGGTTGACTCTACATCATGGATTTTGGGATGGGACTATGCTGCATCGGCCGATGGGAACCGAGCGACAGGCCGTCCTCGTGACCGGCTCTTCAAGCGGCATCGGCGCTGCGATCGTGCGCGCGTTCGCCGCCGAGGGCGCGTATGTGGCGGTCACCTCGACGGCGCGCTCCCATGCCGCCGGCGAGGCGCTCGCGCGAGAGGTGGGCGGGGTCTACCTCGAGGCGGACCTAGGTGATCCGGCCGCGGCGAGCGATCTTGTGGAGCGCGCCGTGGAGCAGCTGGGCGGGCTCGACGTGCTGATCAACAACGCCGCCACGACCGCGGTCATTCCGCACGACGATCTCGACGCCGCCGACGCGGAGGTCTGGCGCCGAATCCTCGATGTCAACGTGATCGGCACCTGGCAGGTCACCCGTGCGGCGGTGCCGCACCTGCGGCGCTCGGGGGCCGGACAGGTCATCACGATCACATCGACGTCTGCCACGCGACCGACCGGCAGCTCGATCCCGTACGCCGTCAGCAAGGCGGCCCTCAACCACCTCACGGCACTGCTGGCGAAGGCGCTGGGCCCGGAGGTGCGGGTCAACGCGATCGCCCCCGGCCTGATCGAAACGCCCTGGAGCGCCGACTGGGGCGAGGCTCACGAGTACGTCCGGCGCGAGGCGGCGCTTAGGCGCAGCGGTGCGCCGGAGGACATAGCCCATGCCTGCCTGCTGTTGAGCAAGACGCCCTATGCAACCGGGACCGTGATGACCGTCGACGGCGGTCTGTCCCTGCTGTGACCGACCCGACGAGGAGAGTGAGATGAGCGAGACGATGTCACCCCGTGAGGGGATTCAGGAGCTGTACGCCCGCTATCCGTTCGAGATGGACGCCGACAACGAGGCCGCGCTCGCTGATTGCTTCACGGAGGACGGAGTGTTCCTGATCAGCGGCCAGGGCCGGTTCGAGGGGCGTGAGCAGATCCGCGGGCTCGTGCGCGACACCGCGGCCGGGCGTCCCCGCCACTACACGGTCAACCTCCACATCCAGGAGGTCGATGGCGACACCGCGCGTTGCCGGGCCTACTTCCTGCTTGTCGATGTGCTCAGTGGCGAGAACGTCGCCTTCGGCAGCTACCAAGACAGGCCGGTGCGGTGCGAGGACGGCCGCTGGCGTTGGCGCGAGCGCCGGGTTCAATTCGAGTGGACCTCTGAGGGTTACGCCGCCCAGGACCGCGCGAAGGCGACTCCGCTGGACTGAGCTGCGCCGAGCTCGCGATGCGGCGGGGACGCTTTCGGCGCCCGCTCCGCCGAGCCAGCTGCCCTGGGATGGTCGAATACACTGGCTGCTTGCGTCTCGGCGTCGTGTTCCCGCACACGGAGATCGAGCCCGAGCCGGGAGCGATCCGCGCCTGGGCGACCGCGGTGGCTGAGCTGGGCTTCGATCACGCGCTGGTCTACGACCACGTGACGGGCGTCGACCCTGTAGTTCATGCCGATCACGGGGCGAGCGCGCGCGCCGCCGGAGCCACGTCCGCGAAGCCCTACGACGTCGCCGACCGCTTCCACGAGCTGATGGTGCTGCTCGGCTTCCTCGCCGGCGTCGCGCCATCGCTCGAGCTTCTCAGCGGCGTGCTCGTGCTGCCGCAGCGCCAGACGGCGCTGGTCGCCAAGCAGGCAGCCGAGATCGACCTGCTCAGCGAAGGCCGGCTGAGGCTTGGCGTCGGCGTCGGGTGGAACTCGCTCGAGCAGCGCTCGCTCGGATCGGACTTCCGTCAGCGCGGCGCGCGGATCGAGGAGCAGATCGCGCTGCTGAGGCGCTACTGGACCGAGCCGACGGTGCGGTTCGAGGGGCGTTGGGACTGGGCCGACGGCGTCGGCATCGCACCGCTCCCGGTGCAGCGGCCAATCCCGATCTGGGTCGCGGCAGGCACCAACGCGCGCGCGCTCGAGCGGGTCGGGCGCCTCGGCGACGGGTGGTTGCCGGTGGGAACCGATCCCCGCCGGCTGCACGATCAGCTCGAGAGGATCCGAGCGGCGGCCGTCGCAGCGGGACGCGATCCGGCGATGCTCGGCCTCCAGGGTCGCACAGCCGTGACGGATGACCGCGATGCGCTGTCGGGCGAGCTCGAAGCGTGGCGCGATCTCGGAGCCACGCACGTGGCGCTGGACACGATGCGCCGTGGGCTCGATGGCGTCGAGGAGCATGTCGCGACGCTGCGCAGCGCAGCCGCGCCTGCGATCGCCGAGGGCCGCGGGTAGGAAGCGTCAGGGCGCCGTGATCAGCCGACGTCGACGATGACGCTTCCGAAGGCGTCGACGGTGGCGTGATCGCCGTGGCGGAGCACGAGCGTCGTGTCCTGGAACTCGACGATCCCGGGGCCCGTCACGCGAAGTCCGTGCGCAAACGCGGCGCCGTCGTAGATCGCCGTGGGCTCCGGCGTGAGCGAGCGTTCGTACCAGATCACCTCTCGCGTGCCCTTGGGCGCGAGGGGATGATCGACCGCGCCGTTGGTGGCGTCTCGACGAGCGATGCGGAAGTCGCTCACGGTGGCGCGCGCCCGCACGCGCATCGCCGTCAGCGCGAATCCGGCCGCCGCATATCCGCTGCCGGCCCCGAACAGCCGCTCATACTCCTGCTCGAAGGAGTCGATCAGCGCCTGCGCGACCGCGGCCGTGTAGTCGCCATCTGGCGCGACCACGGCGACCTGGTTGATCTGCTGGCTGTAGCGGATGTCGGCGAGCCGCTCCCACTCGAGCGTCTCGGCGCCGATCCCCTGGCTGGCCATCGCGGCGCGCACCTTGTCCTCCAACCTGATCCAGCCCTCGTTCATCTCATCGGGGTCGAACGGGTGTGTGAGCGCCTTGGCCACCTCCTCGACGACCACCGCCTCTGAGGACGCGACGCCGAAGGCCGACCAGCCGGAGGCGAGGTCGCTGAGCGGGACGACCACGCGCCGGATGCCCAGCTCGCGGGCGAGCGCGGTCGCATGGACAGGGCCCGCCCCGCCGTAGGCATACATCACGTAGCTGCGCGGATCGTAGCCCTGCTGCACGCTGGCGAGCCGTATCGCGTCCGCCATCTGGCTGTCGACGATGCGGGCAGCCGCAGCCGCGGTCTCCGCGGCGCCGAAGCCGAGGGGCTCGCCGGCGGTGCTCAGCGCATCACGCGCCGCATCGATCCCGAGTGCGATGTCGCCGCCGAGGAAGTAGTCGGAGTTCAGATGCCCGAGCACGAGGTCGGCGTCGGTGACCGTCGCCGCGGTCCCACCGCGCAGGTAGGCGGCCGGTCCCGGGCGTGAGCCTGCGCTCTGGGGGCCTACGCGCAGCGTCGCCGTGTCGGCGTCGAAGCGCACAATGCTGCCGCCGCCCGCTCCCACCGAGCGCACGTCCAGCGTGGGGACGAAGTACTCGTACTGCCCGTAGCGCGTCGTCGGGCGGCTGAGCGGCTGACTACCGCGGATCACGCCGACGTCGAAGGTCGTCCCGCCCATGTCCGTGGTGATCACGTCGTCGTGCCCGGCGCTCTCAGCGCGCGTCAGCGCGCCCGCGCCGATCAGGCCGGCGACGGGCCCCGAGCCGATCGTGAGCATTGGCAGCTCGCGCGCGTATGCGGCGTCGATGAGTCCGCCGGAGCAGCTCATCACGTGGATCGTGTCGTTGTAGCCAAGCTTCGCGAGATCGCGCTCGAGGTCGCGCAGATAGCTGTTCATCGCCGGTCCGATCAAGGAGTTGACGACCGTGGCGACCGTGCGCTCGTACTCGCCGTTGCGCGGGATCACCCGTGAGGAGATCGAGACGAACGCCTCAGGCGCAAGCTCGCCGATCAGCTCCTGAACCCGCTGCTCGTGGGAGGGGTTGACAATCGACCACAGCAGCGAAACGGCGAAGGCCTCGGCGCCGGCGTCGATCAGCCGCTGGATCGAGGCCCGGCAGCGGTCCTCGTTGAGCTCGACGAGGACCTCGCCGTCGAAGGTGATCCGCTCGTGAAGCTCCTCGATCATGGCTTTGGGCACGAGTGGCTCATCCTTCGTCTGCGAGGCCACGTGCGCGATGTACTCGGGCGCCATGCCCGTGAGGCGCCCGCCGGCCTGCATCACGATGATCGCGTCGCCATGGCCGCTCGTGGCGAGCAGCCCGACTTTCGCGGTGCGGCGCTCGACGAGCGCGTTCGTGCCGACCGTGCAGCCGTGGTAGATCTTCGCATCGCTCAGGAGCTCCTCGAGCGAGATGTCTAGCCTGCCGGCCGTGGCGCGGATCGAGTCCACGAACCCGGTCTGGAAGTCCGGCGGCGTGGATGGCGCCTTGCCGATCGTGACCGTCCCCGTTTCGTCGATCGCGATGCAGTCCGTGAACGTGCCACCGATGTCGATCCCGACTATGTAGCCCATCGTCTCATCCTCCTCTCGGCGTTTCGGCGAGCGGCAGCTCGATCATGCGAAGCGGAACTCGGTGACGAGCGGCTCGTCGGACCTGACGAGCTCGGTTGCCATCTGGGTCCTGCAGCCCGGGCAGCAGAAGCGGCGCAGCACCATCTCGTCGTCGAGGAAGTGCGCCGGGTCGATCACGAGGGGCACGAGCGTCAGGGGGCCCTCGTCCATCAGTAGGCCGAGCTTGTAGTTACCGCGGTAGTCGGCGATCACGGTGTCACAGCGGCTGCACGCGAGCACACGATGGCCCTCGACGTCGCGTGCCTCGAGGTACTCATGGACGGAGCGCGGCGGCTCGCCCGTGGCGGGCGAGGCCGGTGCGGGCGGCTCTCCGAACCTCCCGGAGGAGGGCTTCCACTCGCCACGCTCGGAGCGCTTGCGCTCGCGCAGCTCCTCCGTCCGCGCGGCGTCGGCCGCGCCTTCCGTGTCGATCACGACGCCGTGGAGATCGGCGGCGACCCCGGCCGAGACGTAGCCGAGCGCGACATCGCCCGCGACACGCTCGGGCTCGCGCTCGAGCGGGTCCCCGTAGCCGCCCCCGCCGGTGAAGACAGCCTCCAGCATGTCGCCGGCGACGAACGGCGCGCCGTTTGACTTCGCGCGCAGCAGCTCGCGCGACTCGGCCTCGATCGTGTCGATGTCCTGGGGCACGATCCGCTCGGCGAAGAGGCGCTCGACGTTCGTGCCCTTCGCCAGCAGGTAGCGCGCGGTCGGCGATGGCATGCCGCCGAAGACGCCCATGCAGCCGTGCGTCGAGACACCGGAGCCGCCGGTGTTGGTGATCGCCTCGATAGCCTTCGCGCGGTAGGGGGTGACGGCCTCCTCCATGCCGGTGCCGCCACGCCAGCGCCCGGCGCCGCCCCCGTCGGTGAGCTCGCGGCGGTACAGGTAGACGATCGGGTACCACTGCTCGCTGGCCTCGATGTTGAGCAGGCGGATCAGCGGGCTCCACGCCGGACCGCTCGTGTCGACGCCGTCCTTGAACGCGCGTGCGCCCGAGCCCATCGCGGAGGCGTCCATCAGCGCCGTGCCGAAGAAGCTGTCGCGGTCGTCGGTCCCGGCGAGCACGAGCAGTGGCCACTCCGGTCCAGCGCCGATCAGATCGCCCTTGACCTCGGGATCGCATGCGAGCATCCGGCTGAAGATGACCATCAGCGCGTTCATGTGGGTGAGGATGTTCATGACGCCGCCGCTGACGGCGGCGGGATAGTCACAACAGGTGAGCAGTCCGGGCGTGGGGTCGAAGTCGATCTGTCGCTCGGCGCCGCCGATCGAGAACATCTGATCCGCCAGCATCGAGACCGAGATGACGCCCATCAGCGAGCCGGCGAAGCCCGTGAAGACGAACCCGTTGGGACCCTCCGCCTGCTCGTCGGTGCCAACGTTGTCAATACGGAGGCGGTCGGCCTCCTTCGTGACGTTGACCTGCATCCGATGGGTACCGCGGTCGCCCGGCAGTTGCTCATCGAACCAGCGCACCTCGCTCCAGGTGCCGTCCGGGATGCGCTGCAGCTTCTCCGCGAACGCGCGCTGCGCGTTGTCGAGGATCTGCTTCATCGCCGCCTTGACCGTGGGCGCCCCGAACTGGCGGCAGGCCTCCTGCAACTGCTCGGTCGCGAAGCGGCAGCCGGCGAGCTGCGCGCGCAGGTCAAGGGCAACGAGGTCCGGCATGCGCGACTGTCGGCGGTACATCTGCTCGAGGTCGCGGCGCATGACGCCGCGCTCCACCAGCTTGAACGGGCTGAACAGCGTGGGGTCGCTGTAGACGTCGACCGCGTTCTGCGGCCAGCCGCCGGGCACGATCCCGCCGAGGTCGTATTGGTGGCCGGCGTTGGACACCCACGCGAAGAGCTTGCCGTCGACGAACACGGGCTGGGCGACGAGCACGTCCATCTGGTGCGCGGCGCCGACCCAGGGATCGTTGCCGATGAAGACGTCTCCCTCGTGGATGCCGGGATCGCCGCTGAAGTTCTCCATCACGTAGCGGATCGCCATCGGCGAGCCCGACGCGAGGTACTGCAGGAATGGGGCGTTCATGGCGATCTCGCCGGCCTCCGTCATGATGCACATGTTGAAGTCCAGCGCCTGGAATGTCGGCGAGCCAGAGATCCGCGTCATCGCCTCGCCATGCGCGATGTTGATTGTCCAGAGGCGGTTGCGAATCACCTCGAAGGTCACGGGATCCAGCTGCTCGTCGATCTCCTCGTAGAGGAGCAGGTCCTCGGACACGCGATCCATCCAGTCGGGCGCCGAGCGGTAGCTGTGGAGTCGACCGTCCCACGCGATCTCCGTCCTCGGGCTTTGAAGCTCCTCAACCGCTTGACTCATCGCGCGCCCTCCTAGATCGAGCGGGCAGAGCCGCCGGCGTGGCGGCCTTGCCGGACTTGTGCCTGTCTCTCAACTGCTCCTCGCGCGCGAACTATACTCGACCATCCGTTTGGTTGGGTACGCGTTAGACTAAGGGAGTCCAGGAGAAGGGAGTGGGAGTGCACGTTGACTTCATCGACCAGACGCTTCGCGACGGCCAGCAGAGCCTGTGGGGACTGCGGATGCGTCCCTTCCAGGCCGCCGAGGCGCTTCCCCACCTCGACCAGACGGGCTTTCGCACGATCGACCTCACCGGCCCGGGCATGTTCACCGTCCTGCTGCGCACCTTCAAAGAAGACCCGTGGGCGGCCACCGACTTCCTCGCGGCCGGGCTGCCGAACAACAAGCTGCGGACGGCGACCAGGACCAATTCCGTGGGCATCATGGGCTTCTCGCCGGACTCCGTCGTCGATCTGTGGATCAACACCGCGAGCCGGCACGGAATCGGCAGCTTCTGGCTGTTCGACTGCCTGTACGACATGCCGCGCGTGAAGCGGGTCGTGGATGTCATCAAGGAAGCGGGAGCGGAGCCGGCGCCGACCGTGATGTACGGGTTGACCGACGTGCACACGGATGAGTTCTTCGCCGATCGGGCGAGGGAAATGGCGAGCTGGGGGGTCCCGAGCGTCGAGCTCGAGGACGCGCCGGGAGTGCTGACGGTGGAGCGCGCGAAGACGCTGCTCCCTGCGGTCAAGGCGGCGGTCGGCGACACGCCGCTCGAGCTGCACTCGCACAACACCACGGGGGAGGCCACTCGCGTCTACCTCGAGGGCCTGCGCCACGGGATCGACATCCTCCACACCTGCTCGCTGCCGATGGCCAACGGACCATCGCTGCCGTCAACCGAGGCGATGGTCGACAACCTCGCCGTGCTGGGGCACGATCACAGCCTGGACGTCAGCGAGCTACCGGCTGTCGCCGAGCATTTCGCACGGATCGCCGCCGAGGCGGGCTACGAGACGGGCGTGCCGAGCGAGTTCAGCCTGCGCCCCTACGAGCACCAGCTGCCCGGCGGAATGACCGGCAGCCTCAAGAGCCAGCTCGCCCAGCACGGCATGGAGGACCGCCTGCAGGAGGTGCTCGAGGAGATCCCGCGGGTGCGCGAGGAGCTCGGACAGCCGATCATGGCGACTCCCTTCTCACAGTTCGTCGGCATTCAGGCACTCCTGAACATCGTCAGCGGCGAGCGCTACAAGCTCGTGCCGGACGAGGTCATCCAGTACACCCTCGGGCAGTACGGGCCGCTGATGCGCCCGGTGCAGCCGGACGTCAAGGACAGGATCCTGGCCGCCGCGCGTGCGCCGCACTTCGAAGCCTGGGAGCCGCCGCAGCCGACGATCGGTGAGCTTCGCTCGCGCTTCGGTCGCGGGATCTCTGACGAGGAGCTGCTGCTGCGGATCCTGTTCGCGGCCGATGAGGTCGACGCGATGCTGGCCTCCGGGCCGATCCGCACCGATCCCCGGACGTCGGCCTCACTGATCGTCGAGAACGTGCGCGAGCTGGTCGCCGAGGCCCAGAATGCGCGCTCCCTGTCGCTGTCTCAGCCGGGCCTTTCGATCAAGCTGCGCCGCCGGGCGCCGGCGTGAGGTTCCCGTTGTCCGTGCGCGCCGCCGTCGAAAGATAAGCGGCCTCGATGTCGGCAAGGCGGCCGCGCGCCTCTGCCGCCGTGAGGTCCATCTCGATGCGGCCGCCGCGCATCACGTAGACGCGGTCGGCGTAGTTGAGGGCCTTGCGGGCGTACTGCTCGACGATCAAGACCGCCGTGCCCGAGTCGGCCGCGGCGCGGACGGCCTTCAGGAGCCGGTCGACGATCAGCGGCGCCAGCCCCATCGAGAGCTCGTCGGCGAGCAGCAGACGTGGCTTGCGGGCGATCGCGCGGGCCAGCGTGAGCATCTGCTGCTCGCCGCCGGAGAGCAGGCCGCCGCGGGTGTCCATGCAGCGGTCAAGCTCAGGGAAGAGCTCCAGCGCCTGCGCCGGGCTCACTCCGCCGCAGCGCAGGTTGTCGCGGGCGCTCAGACCCATGAAGACGGAGCGCTCCTCGGTGATGTAGCCGAGGCCTTTGCGTGCCCTGCGGTGCAGCGGCGCCTTGGTGACCGTTCCGTCGAACAGGACCTCGCCTGCGATCACCGGAAGCTCTCCGGCCATCGTCAGCAGCGTTGTCGTCTTGCCCGCGCCGTTGGCCCCCAGCAGCGCGACGATCTCGCCCTCGCGTACCTCGATCTCGATCTCGTGCACCACCGGCTGGCCGCCGTATCCGGCCGACAGTCCGCGGGTCTGTAGCAGCGTGGTCATGACGGCGCACCTCCGGCGGCACTCGCGGGTATCTGTTCAGGCTCGGAGGTCGCCTCTGTGTCCTCGCCGAGGTAGGAGGCGATGACCGCGGGGTCGTTACGAACGCTGCTGGGCTCGCCGCGGCTGATCTCGCGGCCGAAGTCCAGAACGACGATGTCGTCGCAGACCGACATCACGAAGTTGACGTCGTGCTCGACGAGCAGGATCGCCATCCCCCAGTCCGATGCGAGGCGTTTGACGAGGTTGGCTAGCTCGCCGGATTCGAGGCCGCCCAGGCCGGCGGCCGGCTCGTCGAGCAGGAGCACCTGCGGGCGCATCGCCACTGCGCGGGCGATCGCGAGCAGGCGCCGCTTGCCGTACGGAAGGTCGGAGACCTTGCGGTCGAGATCCTCGTCGAGCCCGAACTCCTTGATCGCGCTGACGACGATGCCCGAGAGGGAGGGCGTCTTCGGGCGCACCAGGTCGCGCAGGTAGACGAACAGGCCCTGCGGGTCGGAGGCGACGCGCAGGTTGTCAAGGACGGTCGAGTCCTCGAACAGCTCGAGCGACTGGAACGAGCGCCCGACCCCGGCGCGAGCGCGCCGGGCCACCGACCAGCCGGTGACGGGCTTGCCATCCAGCAGGATCGTCCCCTCGCGCATCCTGGTGAACCCGGTGACGGCGTCGATCAGAGTGGTCTTGCCGGCTCCGTTTGGTCCGATCAGGCCGGTGATACGACCCGGGCGCAGCGTCAGCGAAATCGAGTCGACCGCGATATTGCGCCCGTAGGAGACGCTCATGTTCTTCACCTCGAGCGTGAGGGGAGGTACGGCGACGGGGCCGGCCGCGGGCAGCGGGGGACGGGGGCGCGCCTTGCGGCGCAGGCGCGGAAAGCGCGCCGCGAGCTTGTCGCGCACCCAGGCGAACTGGTCGATCTGAGCTCTTGCAGCGCCGTCGGGGTTCATCAGGACGAGCGCGATGATGCTGAGCCCGCCGATCAGGCCGATGTACTTGCCGACGCTCGAGCCGAACGCTTCGTCGAGGATCTGCTGCCCGAAGGCACCGGCGGCGAGGGTCGCGCCGATCAGGGCGCCGGCGAGGTAGCCGAGGCCTCCGATCAGTGCCAGGCCGACGAGCAGGATCGACGTGAAGCTCGTGAACGTCGTGTAGTCGACGGTTTCGAGGCGAAACGCGAGCACGATCCCGCCGACGGCGGCGATGGCGGCCGAGAGGGCGAATGCGTACAGCTTCGCCACGGGGACGCCGATCCCGAGCGCTGCTGCGGCCCGCTCGTTCGTGCGGACGGCGATCAGGCGTCGCCCGCTGGCTCCTCGCCGGACGTTCGACACCACCACCACGCACAGGATGAACAGCGCGAGCGTCACGAAGGCATAGCGCGCCGGATGCGAGAAGGACTGGATGTTCCAGCCGAACAGCTTTGGTTCGCCGATCTGCGTTCCCTTGAAGTTGCCCGTGTAGGCGGGATTCCTGAAGATCATCAGTTCGATCGCCACCCCGAGGCCGAGCGTCACGATCGCGAGGTTGATGCCTCGCGTGCGTACGGCGGGCAGCGCGAACAGCGCTCCGAGCGGGACCGCCGCGGCCACGCCGATCAGCAGCGCGGGCAGGAATGACATGCCTGTCGTCGCGACCAGCCGCCCGGCAACGAAGGCGCCGAAGCCGGCAATCGCGAACTGAGCGAGCGAGAGCTGCCCGGCATAGCCGGTGAGCACGACCACCGAGAGCAGCACGATCGCGTAGGAGATGGTGATCGTCACCGCTTCGGTCCAGCTCGGGTCCAGCCGAGAGATGATCAGCGCCCCGATGATCACCACGGGGATCAGGGTGCGGAGCCGGAGGTTGCCGGTGCCCACCGACGGGAGTCGTTGGAGCAGGTGGTCGCGCAGCGGGATCGCCTGGCCGCGCAGCACCAACACGGCGACGATCACGATGAACGGGACAGATTCGCCGAATCCGGGCTGGGCGACGTAGCGATTGAGCTCGGTCTGCGCGATCCCGATCCCGACCCCCGCGGCCAGGGCCAGGGGAAAGGAGCGGAAGCCGGCGACCAGCGCGGCGGCGGTGGCGGCCAGGATCAGGCTCGTCATCACCGTCACCTGGAGCGTCACGATTGGCGCGATCAGGATCGCGGCGAAGCCCGCGATCGCCGAGCCGAGCGCCCAGTTGATCGTGGCGACGCGGTCAGGAGACCAGCCGAGGGTCGAGGCCACTCGCTCGTTCTCCGCAACCGCGCTCGTCGCGATCCCGAATCGGGTGTAGCGGTACAGGAGCCACAGGCCTGCGGTCAGCACGGCGGCGATCCCGAGCAGGATCACGCGGTCCGCCGAGATCACGATGTTGCCCGAGATTTTCCATACGTTCGTGGGCAGCTCGCTGGGCACGAACTTGGGAATCGTCCCGTAGCGGAGCACGGCGAGCGCCTGCAGCGTCGTCAGGACGCCGAGCGTCGCGATCACGCGCACCAGGGCCGAGACCCGGCGCAGCGGTCGCATGATCAGCAGGTATGTGAGCGCACCGACGAGCGCCGAGAAGGCAACGCCGGCGAGCATCGCTGGAATGAAGGGCCAGCCCTGTTCGACGTGTAGTTCCCACTCGACATAGACGCCGACCATTCCCATGGCGCCGAGGGCGAAGTTCAGCACCCCCGAGCCGCGGTATATGACGATCAAGCCCTGGGAGGCGAGGGAGTAGAGCGCTCCGACGCCGAGGCCTAGAAGTGCGAAACGAATGACTTCTTGCATGAGCTCCCCTTGGCTGATCGGCGGCCACCGGCTTCGGCGCCGGACCGGAGATGATCTCCCGGCCCGGCGCCTGGCCTAGCTCGCTGAGACTAGACCCCCGGCCCCAGCTTGCCGGTGCCCAACATCAACTTCGTTCCGTCGTACAGCTTTTCGGTGTCAGGAACGACCTTGCCGTGTTCGATCTTCGAGAAGGCCGAACTGCGCTGGAACAGCCGGTTGAAGCCCTTCGGGCCTTCCGTCCATTCTTTGGTGAAGTCGAGCGTCGGGACCTGTCCGTTCGTTTCCAGACCGGATGTCTTCGACGCCGCTTCTATGAACGTGTTGTGGTCGATGGTGCCTGTCATTTTTTCGGCGATCTTCGTGAACGCGACATAGCCGTTCCAGTCGCCGAGCGATGCGAGCGCGTCGTAGTCCAGCGACTGGTTGACGTTGGCTGCTTTCAGCGCTTCGCGCATTTCGGCCCATGGCTTCGTCGCGAGGTCCGGGTAGACCCCCACGATTTTGCTGCCCTCGGCAGCACTTTCGAAGCCCTTGGTGGCCTGTGCGTTGAGGTTGCCCTGGGCGCCGTACATGCGCGCTTTGGTCCCCGACTGCTGCCATGCGGGCATCCATGCTTTGAACAACGATTCTCCGAAGATGACAGCCACGCAGTCCGCATTTCCGCTCAATGCTTCGGCGACCTGCGGACTGTAGTCCTTGACGGTCGTCGGCAGGTTGATGAACTTGCCGATCGGGTGGTTGTAGGCCTTGGCGGCGTTCTTCATGACCGGTTCGAACACTCCCTGCGCGCCTTCGACGATCACCGCGTTCAGGTGTTTGCACCCTTCTTCATACGCCTTGGCGACGGTCGCCGCCCCATATGCCGGCTGGCTGCCGGTGGGGAAGACGGTTTTGCTCGAGAGCTCCTGCGCCGACTGCGCGCAGCAGATGCCGAACCAGGCGGTCTTCGACTTTTCGAGCACTGGAACTATGTTCGCGCCGAAGAAGCTGAAGGATCCAACCCCCGCCACGGCCCCGTTTTCGACCCCTTCACGCGCGCACTTCGTCGCCTGGGTCGGTTCGCCGCGATCGTCGCAGATCGTGATCTGCAGCGGGTGGCCTTTGATCCCACCTTTGCCGTTGATCCACTTTTCGTACGCGACCGCCGTTTCCTTGATGTTCGGGTAGGTCGGCACGGCCTGCGCCTGGATCGACGTGATCGTGAACGTCTTGATCGGCGAGCCGGTCGGTTTCGTGCCTGACGATTCAGAGGCAGGAGTCGCCGAGTACGAGGACGAGGACGAGGACGAGCTGCTTTTGCTGCTCCCGCACGCTGCCAACACGACCGCGGCCAGGACTGCGGCCGCAACAACGATCAGACGGATGGAGCGGGTCGACGGCCTTAACCGCGTGCCCCCGGGCGATCGACGTCCGCCCTCATCGCGCACCACCTGAGGTGCGACGCGCTTACGCTTGAGCATCAATTTCTCCTCTGTTTTGTTCCAGGCCGCCCGCGCATTGCTTGCTCCCGGACCTCTCCAAGCCCAAGCCAACACTCGGTAAGTGCCAGTTGTTGCGTGACTCTACCAGTCGGTTGGTAGATAAGTCAACCCGCAGCGATCGACCGGCTTTTGCGGCCTCTACGGGCCTGGCGGAGGTGCGCAGGCGTTGGCCACTGCGACGATCGTGCCGGCCCCGTTCTGCACCCAGACGTCGAGCTCGAGTACGTCGGAGCCCCCGCGTCGCGCGCTGCCGGCGACCGCGCCGCAGACCCGGATCGTCTCGCCGGCGCAGACCGCGCCGAGGAACTTCATGCGGACCCAGCCGCCCGTGTACCAGGCGGCGCCGAAGAATCGCGTCATCGACTCCGAGACGTGGCAGGCGAGCTGCTGGCCCTGGACCAGCGGCGCCTGCAGACCTGCCCGGCGCGCGATCGCGAGGTCGGTGTGCACGCTCCGCTGTGCCGTCGGATGCTCGAGCGTCGAGAACACGAGCTGCTGCGGGAAGGAGATCGTCTTCTCCAGCGGCGCTATCGGTGTCCCGGGGGCCATCCCGGCAGGGGTGCAAGCTGCCGGCGCCACGGCGGCCGCGGTCTGCGGCCGCACACGGCGCATCGCCGGCTGAGCTCGTCCGGGCACAGTGTCCGCGGCTGGACCGTCCATGGCGAAGTACTCGACCGCACGGTGGCCCATGATCAGACGGCCGTCCGCGGCGCGCGCCTCGCCCTCGAGCACGACCGCACCGCGACCGCCTGTGACGTACTTGTCGACGAACCGTCCGCTCAGGACCACGGTCTCGCCGACGAACGCAGGGCTCTCGAACCACAGGGTCTCCTCGACATGGGCCTCTTCGAGCCAGGCGCCACCCTTGTCGTCGTGGACGTCGATCCGGTAGCGCTCGAAGTAGATCTGCATCAGCTCGTTGGCGAGCAGCGAGGCATGCCCGATTGGGCCGCCGAAGGGAGACGGCGAGAAGTGCCAGGGGGCGTAGTCGTCCTGTGCGAAGGCGAAGGCCTTGACGCGCGGCTCGTCAACGACAAGCTCGCGCGAGCCAAAGTCCTCGGGAACATCGACGAGCTCGAAGCGGTGCTCCTTGCCGGCGACCGGGTCCCTCTTCTCGTCCTCCTGCATGGTCACGCTCGTCAGCTCCCGAGCCGGGCGCTCAACTCCCCCGCTCGGCGAGCTGCGAGCCGAGCAGATCGCGTATGGCGGAGCGCTTGACCTTGAGGCTCGTCGTGCGCGGCAGCTCATCGACGAACACCACGGTCGTCGGCTTCTTGTAGCTCGCCAGGCCCTGGCGGCAGTGCTCGATCACCTCCGGCTCCGAGATCGCCGCGGAGGAGTCGCGCACGACGGCAGCGACCACCGTCTGGCCCCAACGCTCGTGTGGCAGTCCGACGACCGCGCACTCCAGCACCCCGGGCATCGTCGCGAGGTGCTCCTCGACCTCGGTCGGGTAGACGTTCATTCCCCCCGAGATGATCAGGTCCGTGCGCCGCTCAGCGATGTAGACGTAGCCGGCGGGGTCGATCGAGGCCAGATCGCCGGTCATGTACCAGCCGTCCTTCAGCGCCTGCGCCGTCGCCTCCGGCAGGTTCCAGTAGCCCGTCATCAGGGCCGGCGAGCTGATCGCCAGTTCGCCGATGCTCGAGCCGTCGCGCTCGACGGGGACACCGTCCGGATCCAGCACGTCGACTGCCGATTCGGCCACCGCGCGCCCCACCGAGGCGAAGATTTCATGGGCCTCGGAGACGCCCTCGATGTCCTCGCGGGTCGTGGCGGTGATCAGGCCGCCCGAGTTCTCGGTCATGCCGAGGCCCTCGACGAACCGACCGCCGATCACCTCGCACAGCCCGCGCAGCTTGTCGGGGCTCGCGCGCGAGCCGGAATGCAGAATCGACTCGAGCGAGGACCACGGCGTCGTGTCGGCCGCGGCCGCCTCGGTGAATTCCGCGAGCGTCGGGGAGGGGATGTAGGTGAACGTCGCGCGCTGGGCCTGCACGGTCGCCAGCAGCGACTCCACGTCCCAGCGGCCCATGACGATCAGCGTGCCGCCGACATACAGGTGGCTGATGATGTGTGCGGGCACCGTGGCCACAAACGACATCGACCCGGTCAGCGCCGCCACGCTGAACAGCGGAAGCCGGTAGGAGAGGGCGTTCAAGCGCGCGAGCGCGAGCACGCTCGCGTGGGTGAGGATTGCGCCCTTGGGCCGCCCCGTCGTTCCGCTGGTGTAGCCGATGATGTAGATCGAGTCGGGCTCCGGCGCCGGCGGGGCACCCTCGCGCCCGCGCGAGACCAGATCCTCGAAGGAGTGCGAGTCGCGCTCGGCATCCGCGTCGAGCGAGACGCGGAGCAGATCGTCGAGTTCCTCGAGCTCGCCGACGCCCTCGTTCAGGCCGCTTGTCCACACGAGTGCGCGGGCGCCCGAGTCCCGTAACGGGAATGCGGCCTCGGCTGAGCGCAGCCGGGCGTTGATAGGGACCATCACCAGGCCCGCCTTGGCCACGGCCAGGTAGAGCTCGATGTACTCGACGCAGTCCTCCATCCAGGCGGCAACGCGATCTCCGGGAACGAGGCCGTTGGCAAGCAGGGCGTTTGCTAGGCGGTCGGTGCGCGCGTCGAGCTGAGCGTAGGTACGTACGTCTCCCCGCGGGGTCATGACGGCTGCCCTCGTCGGCGAGCGGGCCGCACCCAGCTGCACGAGCGTGCCGACGGTCAGGGAGTTCGGGCTCACGCGGCGATGCTCCGTCCACCGCATGCGACGAGCACCTGGCCGGTGATGTAGCCGGCCTCGGGCGAGGCCAGGAAGGCGACGATCGAGGCGACGTCGTCGGGCATGCCGATGCGCCCCGCGGGTATGCGGGAAACGACCTTCTCGAGCACGTGCTCGGGCATCGAGTGGGCCATCGGCGTGTCGATCAGGCTCGGTGCCACCGCGTTGACGCGCACGCGGGGAGCCCAGCGCAGCGCGAGCGCCCGGGTGAGGCCGACGAGCCCGGACTTGGAGGCGACGTAGTTGGCCTGCCCGAAGTTGCCGAGCGATGCGCGGGAGCTCATGTTCAGGACGACCGATCCGTCAGCCAGCAGGCGCTCGAGTGCAAACGTCAGGCGCATCGCCGCGGTCAGGTTGACGTCGATCACGGCGGCGAAGTCGCGCTCCTGCATATCGCCGATCCTGCCGTCGCGCGTGATTCCCGCGTTGTTGACCAGCAGCGCGACGTTTCCACCCTCCTCCCCGGCGCTGCGAGCGACGGCCTCGGCGCCCTCCGCGCTCGTGAGGTCCGCGACGCACGCCACGGCTCTGCGCGAGGACGCTGCCGCGATCCTCTCGGCCGTCAGCGCGACGGCCCGATCGAGGTCCACGAGCAGCAGGTCGTGGCCGTCCGCGGCGAGCCGTTCGGCGATCCGCGTGCCCAGCACTCCGGCCGCGCCGGTGATGACCGCAAGCCCGCGCTGAGAGGCTGTGCTCACGGCCACACCCGCCCGAGGTGCTCGGTGCCGACCCTGATCAGCTGTCCGCTCAGGCCACCGTCGGCGAGGTGCTCGAGACACTGCGCGAGGTCGGTCTCCTCGCCGCGGTGGGTCAGCGCATTGACACGCCAACCTGCGCGGGCGCCCTCGAGCGCGAACGCCCTCACGAGGCCCAGCAGGCCGGTGGCGAGCGCCGCATCCGCGACCGCCCCCTGGCCCAACAGGTCACGGTCGTCGAGCACGACCACGACGGGCCGCTCCTCCAGCACGGCGGCGCGCATGTGGCTGAAGGCACCGGTCAGCTCCTGTGTCACCCGCTCGTAATCCTCGCCGAGTTGCGGCTGACGTATCACCAGTGGCTCGCTCACGGGTCAATCCTGATCGATTCGCTCCAGCGCCACGGCGATACCCTGACCCACCCCGATGCACATGGTGGCCAGGCCGAGACGGCCGCCCGTCCGCTGGAGCGTATGCATCGCCTGCCCCACCAGCCTGGCGCCCGAGCAGCCGATCGGGTGTCCAAGCGCGATCGCACCTCCGTCGGGATTGACGCGGTCGTCGTCCGGGTCGATTCCCCACTCCTTGCACACGGCGACCGCCTGTGAGGCGAACGCCTCGTTCAGCTCGATCGTGTCGAAGTCCTCGATCGAGATGCCGAGCCTGCGCGTCAGCTTCTCGGTGGCGGGAAGGGGGCCTAGGCCCATCAGTCGCGGCTCGACCCCCGCGGTGGCCGATCCCATGACGCGCGCCATCGGGCGCAGTCCGTTGGCTCTGGCGCAGTCCTCGGAGGTCAGGACCAACGCCGCCGCGCCGTCGCTGAGCGGGCTCGAGTTCCCGGCGGTCACAGACCCGTCGCGAGCGAACACCGGTCGCAGGGAGGCCAGCCGCTCGAGCGAGGTGTCCCGGCGGGGGCCCTCATCGGCCGTGAGCTCGCCGCCCTCGGCCTGCACCGGCACCGACCACTTTGCGGGACGTCCGTCCTCGGCGGCTGCGAGCGCCCGCCGGTGGCTCGCCAGCGCGAAGCGATCCTGCTCCTCGCGTGTTATGCCACGCTCGCGCGCCACGTTCTCGGCGGTCTCGCCCAGAGAATCGGTGTGGCCGAGCTCGCGCATTCGCGGGTTCACGAACCTCCAGCCGAGCGCCGTGTCCTCGAGCTCTGCGGTGCCGCGGGGAAAGGCGCGGCTCGGCTTCGCCAGCGCGAACGGCGCCCTGGTCATCGACTCGACTCCGCCCGCGAGGAAGAGCTCACCGGCCCCTGCCTCGATCGCGCGTGCGGCAACGGCAACCGCCTCCATGCCGCTTCCGCAGAGGCGGTTCACGGTGCAGCCGGGAACCTCGACGGGCAGCCCGGCGAGAAGCGAGGCCATCCGCGCGACGTTGCGGTTGTCCTCTCCCGCCTGGTTGCCGCAGCCCATGTAGACGTCGTCGATCTCAGCTGCCTCCAGTCCGGTTCGCTCGATGACG
Source organism: Solirubrobacterales bacterium (assembly GCA_025963935.1). Taxonomy (GTDB): domain Bacteria; phylum Actinomycetota; class Thermoleophilia; order Solirubrobacterales; family Solirubrobacteraceae; genus Palsa-744. The sequence continues at coordinate 16,589 of JAOPZV010000135.1, read as the reverse complement.
GTGGCGATCACGAGCGCCGCGAGGTCATCCGGCCGGGTGGCGCTGAGGGCCCCCCCGAAACGCCCGATCGGTGTGCGGACGGCATCGACGATCACCGCCGAGGGGCTCATTTCGCGGGCTCCCTGCGCGCCATCAGCGAGACCAGCTCGCCTGACTGGACCGAGTCGCCGCGCTGGTTGACCACGTCGAGCTGCTGGACGACGATTCCCTGGTCGGGCTTTGAGGTCTCGCGCGCCGAGAGCACGCTGGTGATGACCGCGACCGTGTCGCCGAGGTGAACGGGGGCCAGGAACCGCCAGGTGCGGAGCTCGAGCAGCGCCCGCAGCGAGCCGCGGAAGATCGGCATCTGCTGGCGCAGGCCCGTTGCGATCGAGAGCACGAGCGCGCCGTGCGCCACTCGCCGGCCGAACGGGCCGCTCTCGGCGAACACGCTGTCGACGTGAAGCGGGTTGAAGTCGCCTGAGATCCCCGCGAAGTTGCTCACGTCGGCCTCGGTGATCGTCCGGCGGGGCGAGACCCAGCGCGATCCCACCGTCATGTCCTCGAAGTAAAGGCGTCCGGTCGCGTCCGGCTCGGGGGCGCCGCTCTCGATGTCAGACATCGAGCCCGACGGCGATGCGCTCGCGGTGATCCACCGAGCTGCCGAGCATCGGCTGTCCGCTCAGCGCCCGCTTGTAGTAGAGCCCGATGTCGTGCTCCTCGGTGAAGCCGATGCCACCGTGAAGCTGGATCGCTTCGGCGGTCGCCAGGCAATAGCCGTCTCCCGCCGCGCTCTTCGCCGCGGCCGCGGCGAGCGGGACGTGATCGAGCTCGCCGCTGTCCACCGCGTCTGCCGCGGAGTAGACCCCCTCGCGGGCCGCGTCGATCGCGACCGCGATGTCGGCAAGCCGGTGCTTGAGAGCCTGGAACCGGCCGATCGGGCCTCCGAACTGTTCACGCTCCTTGAGGTAGGCGACGGTCATGTCGATCGCCTTCTGCGCGCCTCCCACCATCTCGGCCGCGAGCGCGATCGCCCCGCGATCGAGCACGTGGGCCATCGCGGCGGCTGTGTCCGCGCCGTCGTCCAGTCGCCGTGCGGGGACGTCGTCGAACTCTACGAAGGCGGTCTTGCGCGTCTCGTCGATCATCGCACCGTGGCCCAGCGCGATGCCGGGGGCCGAGGAATCCACCGCGAAAAGTCCGCTCCGGCCGTCCTCTAGCTCGGCGAGCACGATCAGGATCTGGGCGGTCTCGGCATCGAGCGTGAGCCCGCCGCTGCCGCTCAGCCGGTACTCCTCGCCGGCCTGTGCGGCACGCACGGCTCCGGCCTGGTCGGCCTCGCCGAGCAGGTCTCCGGCTGCAACGAGCGTCGCGCGCGTGGAGCCATCCAGGATCGCCTCGAGGAGCTCCGTCCCGTCCGCTTCGGTGGCAGCGAGCGCCAGAGCGTCGGCGGCCAGCACCGCGGAGGACAGGTAGGGCCCGCCATACAGGACGCGTCCCATCTCCTCGAGCAGCAGGCAGCGCTCGACCACGCCATATCCGGCGCCCCCGCGCTCTTCGGGCAGGGCGATGCCGGTCCAGCCGAGATCGGCGATCTCCTTCCAGGAGGACTCCTCGAAGCCCGTTCCGGTGCGCATCAGCTCGCGCACGCGCTCCGCCGGGAAGCGCGCGTTCAGGAAGCCGCGAGCAACGCTCCTGATCTCCTCCTGTTCGGGATTCAGCTTTACAGTCGTCGTCATTTGCTCACCTCTGAGTTCGTGTCGCCGGCGAGAGCGCCGGTGGCCTGCTGGTTTTCGGACACTGCGCCGGGCGCGAGCTCGTCGGCGATCCGCTCACAGCTGGCGATCAGCTCGGTGGTCGAGACGTCCGCGCCGGCGAGTTGGAAGACGAGCTCCGTCACGCCCAGCGCGCGAAGCTCCTGTTCGAGGGCGAGCGCCCGTTCGCGGGCAACCGCAGGGGAGCCGCTGATCGTCAGCTCGTCCACCACGGCGTCTGGGATCAGACTCGAGAGCTCGCCCCAGCTCGCCTTGCGCCCCGACTCGTCGAAGGCGCTGCGAACGTCGTCGGCGACACTGTCCCAAGGCGTGCCGGCCGTGACGGTGCTGTAGCTCGGCGTCGACAGGTAGAAGGCCAGCTGCCGGCGGGCGAGCTCGCGTGCCCGCTCCTCGTCCTCGTCGATCGACGTGATGCACCAGGCCGCCATCTCGAACGGCGCCCCCTGGGAGCGTTCGTCGAGGCCTTGGCGCAGCGCCGGGAGCAACCGCTCGTGCAGGTGCGTGCGGCTCAGCGCGAGCGCATGCAGTAGCGCGCCGTCGCACGTCCGCGCCACGGTGCGGGTCATGATCGGGTTGAGTGCCGCCGCATAGATCTTCGGTGCCTGGATCTCCAGGGCCGTGTTCTCGGCCCAGGCAGCGCGCAGTGCGTCGGCGTAGGCGCCGATGCTCGGCGCGGGCGGATCGAACTCCGCTCCATACCAGCGGCGCACGCCGCGCGTGCCGGAGCTGATCCCGAGCGCGAAGCGCCCGCCCGACATTCGCTGCACGTCGGCCGCCAGGCCCGCCATCGCGAGCGGCAGCCGGGTGAACGCGTAGGCGATTCCGGTGGCGACGCCGATCCGCTTCGTCGCGAGCGCGATCGCCAGCGCCCGCGCGACGGCGTCGCGGTGAACGTACTCGGTCGTCCACACGCGATCGAGTCCCGCCTCCTCGGCCCGCAGAGCGAGATGCACGAGCGGCTCCAGCTCGTCGGTGGCGAACACCAGGCTGCGGCGGAGCGGACCCGTCGCAGTCGAGAGCTCGCTCATCGCGGCAGACCAAGCAGGCGCTCGGCGATGATGTTGCGCTGGATCTCGCTCGTCCCGGAGTGGATCGTCCCGCCCCGGCCGGCGAGCAGGCGATGTGAGGGCTCCGTCCCTGCCAGCAGGCCCCGCGGACCGTGGACGGTGGATGCAAGTTCGGCAATGTCGCGCTCGAGCTCGCCCCAGAAGAGGTTGACGATCGAGCCCCCCATGCCAATCGATTCCCCGGCCTCGCCCCGCACCGCCGTCCGCAGGTTGAAGCGCCGCAGCTGCTGGCAACGGATCCAGATGTCGGCAAGGGTCCGGCGAGTGCTTGCGCTCGCCTGCGCGGACAGCACGTTGGCGCTCGCGCGCAGGTCGGCGGCGATGTCTTGTAGCTCGACCAGCATTCGCGAATGGTCCGTGAACCCCTGGTCGGCGCGCTCGAACTGGAAGAGGATCATCGCGGTCGACCACCCGTCATCCACGCCGCCGACGGCGTAGGAGGCCGGCGCGCGTGCCCCGTCGAAGAAGACCTCCGCGAACTCCGGGTCCCCGCTGATCTGGGTGATCGGCCGGACGGTCACACCGGGCTGGTCGACGGGGCAGACCAGGAGCGTCATCCCCCGGTGGCGCTCGGAGGAGGGGTCGGTGCGGCACAGGACGAAGCAGAAGTCCGCGTACTGCGCCCAGGTCGTCCAGATCTTCTGGCCGTCGATGACCCACTCCTCGCCGTCCAGGCGGGCCCGCGTTCGCAGCGACGCGAGGTCCGAGCCGGAGTTGGGCTCCGAGAACCCCTGGCAGAAGATCTCCTCCGCGGAGAGGATCGCCGGGAGGAAGCGGGCCTTCAGCTCGTCGGAGCCCACCACCATCAGCGTCGGGCCGAGCAGCGCGATGCCCGGCGTATTCGCGGCGTACGGTGCGCGGGCGAGCGCCAGCTCCTCGTAGTACATGAACTGGTGCAGCGGGCCGGCGCCCCGCCCGCCGACGTCCTCGGGCCAGGCGGGGCCCGCCCAGCCGCCGTCGAACAGCGTTCGCTGCCAGGCTCGCCGCATCTCGAACCGCTTGTCCTGGTCGAGCGGCTCCGGTACGCCGGGAGCGTTGGCGGCCAGCCAGCTGCGGAATTCCTGGCGAAATGGATGGTTCTCCGGCGCCAGCGAGATCTCCGGGCCGAGGATGCTGCTGCTGAGGGTCGATATCGAGGTCGTCATCTGATTGCCACCGCGTTTGCCGGCGAGCCCACGCCGCCGGGTAGGTTGAGGGGAACTGCAACGAACATGAACTCCCAGCGCGAGTCGCTCGCGCACAGGGAAGCCAGTGCTCCGAGGTCGAGGAGCTCGCCGACCACGAAGCCGAGCATCGGGATCAGACGTCTGTGCAGCGAGCCGACGGCCGGGTCTCCGGGGGCGACCTCGAGCGTGGGATTGTCGGCGGCCACGGCGATCGCGCCGCTGTCCCAGAGGAAGCGAGCCATGTCCTCGGAGCCCGCGAGGCCGCTCGCGCGGGCATCCTCGGCGAGCGCCGCCCGCGCGCCCGCGTCGAGCTCGCGGTAGGCGTCGATCCAGCCGGTACGGACACAGATGACGTCCCCCATGCGTAGCTGCAGGCGCTGAGCGTCAACGATCTCTCGCAGCTCGTCGGCCTCGATCGCCTCGGCTCCGAGCGGGTCGTAGCTGCGGCCGAGCTGTTCGCGGTGAGCCACCAGGTCGAGCAGGACCCCGCGGCCCACGATCCCACGCCTGGCCCAGTGCTCTATCCCGAGGATGCCGTCTACGCCGGCGGCGAAGTCCTCATCGATGCCCCCGAAGAAGCCGAACTCGCGGGCGCGCACGTGGCGCAGGCCGTCCCACTGCGATGAGCCCTGGGGATAGAACCCGTCGATCCGGTCGTCGAGGGTGTTGCGGTCCGTCGCGAAGATCTCGTGCCTGGCCTGCTCGCGACCGAACAGCGGGGGCGCGAGCTCGGTCAGAGACAGGTTGAGAGGCAGGACTGTGCCGTCGCGGACGAGGCCGGCGGCGTCGACCACCTGCTCGGGAGTCGACCGATCGAGCGTGCCCAGGTCGCGGTCGAGCACCGTCCACGAATGGCGCAGCCCGAGCTTCTCGATCGCCGGCAGCTCGTCGAAGCCCGGATCCACTCTCACCCCGCTGTTGGTCTTGCTGGCCACGCTCAGCCCCGTGCTCGGGCCAGGTCGCGATCGTGCTCTCGATCCCAGGCGTTGGCCGCACCTTCGGCACGGAGGAGGAACTTGTGGACGCGCCCGGTCTCGGTCAACGGCAGGCTGGGGCGATACTCGACGTAGCGCGGGACCATGAAGTCCGCCATGCGGGTTGCGCACCACTCGACGAGCTCCGGCGGGTCGAGCGTCACGTTCTGACGCAGGACGGCGATGACCTTCACGTCCTCCTCGCTCAGCTCGGAGGGGACGCCGAATACGGCGCATTCCAACACGGCCGGGTGGTCGAGGACGACCTTCTCGATCAAAAACGACGAGATGTTCTCGCCGCGCCGTCGGATGGTGTCCTTCATGCGGTCCAGGAACACGAAGTAGCCATCCTCGCGGCGCTTGCCCATGTCCCCGGTGTGGAACCAGCCGCGGCTCATCGCCTCGGCGGTCTTCTCCGGCTCCTTGAAGTACTCGGTCATCTGCGCGTGGGGAATGTGGCCGCGCACGAGGATCTGCCCCGGGGTCTCAGCGGGCACGTCCTCGTCCCGCTCGTCCACGATGCGCACCTCGTTGTGCTCGAGCGCCACGCCGATCGTGCCGGGCCTCACGTCGTCGATTGGATTGAGGATCGCCATCGTGCCCGTCTCCGTGAGTCCGTAGCCCTCGATCAACTGGACTCCGAAGCGCGCCTCGAACGGCCGGTGGAGTTGCTCGGGAATCGGCGCGCCGGCGATCTTGCGCAGGGGGTTCTCGGCGTCGCCGTCCTTTGCGGGGACCTTGTAGAGGAGCGTGAGCATGGCTCCCATCAGGTTCGAGATGGTCGACTGGGAGTCCGCGATCCACGACCAGTAGCGGCTCACCGAGAACTTCGCGTTGATCGCCATCGGCACGCCGAGGTGCATGGCGACCATGAAGCCGCATTGCTGCGCGTTGCAATGGAACAGAGGCAGGCACGTGTGTACGCGGTCCTCGGCGCCGAGGCGGAGGTGGTGGGCGAAGTAGGCGCCGGTGTTGGTGAAGCTCTGGTGCGGCAGCACGACGCCCTTCGGCATCCCGGTCGTGCCGGAGGTGTAGACGATCGACATCGGCGTCCCAGCATCCAGGGATGCGGGCGGCAGCTCGGGGGCGGCATCGGCCACCGCGGCCGAGAACGGCACGACACCCTCCGCCGTCGGCTGGCCCGTCGCCAGGCGCCAGCGCAGGTCGGGAAAGGTGCCCGCGGCATCCACCGCGGCGAGCAGGTCGGCGTCGGCGACTATCCCGACGGCTTCCGAGTGGGCGAGCGTGTGAGTCAGCGCGTCGCCGACCATCGCGGTGTTGATCGGAACCGACACCGCGCCGGCGCGGGCAATGCCGAGCCACGCATGGAGGAACTCCAGGGAGTTGCGCATCAGGACGGCGATGCGGTCGCCCTTGCGCACGCCCATCTCCGACAGCCAGGCGTGCACGCGCGTCGCGCGGTCCTCGAGGTCGGCGAACGTGCACGGGCTGCCCTCGAAGGTGACGGCCACGGCGTCGCCCAGCGCCTCGGCCCGGGCACCGATCAGAGCGGGAACGGTCGCGAACGGGGTGTAGGGGGTCACGAACCCCACCTGTGACGGTGAGCGCGTGAAGCGAGGACCCCGGGGCCGGCCGTGGCAGCGCTGAGGCCGATCCCCATCGCAGCGCCCCTCACACGCTCAGCAGAAAGTTGAAGTGCTCATCGCGGGTGGCGGTGGCGCCCTCCGGGACGTAGACCGTGGTGTCCCCGAGATCGAGGATCGCGGGGCCGCTCATCGAGGTGCCGGGAATGAGGCTGCTCTCGGCGTACACGGGCACCGATGCCTGGCGGCGCTCGATCGGCAGGAAGATCTCCCGGTAGGAGCCTGGCTCTGGGGCCGTCTTCTCGCCGGTGAGCTCGGCGCGACGCCCGGCGGGCTTTGCACGGCGGTTGGTCGCCTTGATCGACAGGTTCATCATCACCACCGGCGAGCCCTCCCACGCCGTCCCCTCGCCGTAGCTGCGCTCGTAGATTCGCGGGAAGTCCTCGGCCAGCGCGGGGGCGTCCTCAGGCGTGAGCTCACGCCCGGGGAGCGGCACGTTGACCTCGTAGACCTGGCCGAGGAAGCGGAAGTCACCGCTTCGCTCGATTTGCAGGTCGGCCTCCTCGATTCCCTCCTCGCGTGCGTCGGCGATCGCCTGGCTGATCATCTCGGCGGCGACGGCGTTGACGTGGGTGGCCTGCGACGGGTCGCTGAGAACCCAGCCGACGGTGCGGTTGTACTGGCGGACGTAGTCGGCGATCAGCACGCCGTAGGCCGAGAACGCCGAGGAGTTGTCAGGGACGACGATCCGCGGGCACCCGAGCCTACGGGCGATCTCGACGCCGAACAGCCCGAGGCCGCCCCCGTATGAGAAGAACGTGAAGTCGCGGGGATGGTGCCCGCGCTCGATGCTCACCATCCGCAGCGCGTTGGCCATCTCGATGACAGCGAGGTCGTAGATGGCCGCTGCTGAGTGCTCGGCCGTCCATCCCAGCGGGTCACCGATGCGCGTCTGCACGGCTTTGACCGCCGCCTCGCGGTCCAGCGTATAGCGGCCTTTGAGGTAGTTGTCGGGATCGATCAGGCCCAGGATCACGTTCGCGTCGGTGACGGTCGGCTCCTCACCGCCGCGGCCGTAGCACGCCGGCCCCGGTTCCGATCCGGCGCTCCGGGGGCCGACCTGGGGCACGCCGCGCGAGTCGATCCAGGCGATGCTGCCGCCGCCGGCGCCGACAGAGACGATGTCGAGGATGTTGATGCCGGTGTGGAACGGCCCGAACGTCGCCTGCTTGGCCACCGTGGGCTCGAGGTTGGGGAGAACCGCCGTGTCGAAGCTCGTCCCGCCCATGTCGCCGACGAGCACGTTCTTGAGGCCGAGCTGTTCCGCGACGTAGCGGGCTCCCATCACGCCGCCGGCGGGCCCTGAGGCCATCAGGCTGATCGGCATCGTGCGCACCGCCTCGGCCCCGACCGAGCCGCCGATGCCCTGGAAGAAGGTCAGCGCGCCGGCGAACCCGGCTTCGCTGAGCTGCTTCTCCAGCCCGTCCACGTAGCGCGTGGTCGCGCGGTGGGAGAGGCAGTTGAACACCGCCGTCATGAAGCGCGGGAACTCGCGAATGACCGGATGCGCGTCGGAGGAGAGCGTGACGAACAGCTCAGGCGCCTCCTCGGCGATGATCTCGCGCGTACGACGCTCGTGAGAGGGGTCGCTGAAGGACCAGAGGTAACAGACCGCGATCGCCTCCACGCCCTTTGCGAGCAGCCGGCGAACGGCGTCCTGGACCTCTTGCTCGTCGAGCGGGACCACGCTCTCGCCGTCGCTGGTCACGCGCTCGGTGATCTCCTCGATGCAGTCGCGCTCGACCACGTCTGGAGGCGGCACCTGCAGGTGGTCGTCGTACTCCACCCGGCGCGCTCCGCCGGCGAGGCGGAAGGTGTCCTTGAAGCCGCGGGTGATCAGCACGCCCACCTTCGCTCCGCGTAGCTCGGTGATCGCGTTCGTGACGATCGTCGAGCCGTTGACGAACGCCCGGCACCCGGGAAGTACATCGGAGACCCCGAGGCCCAGCTCCGACGCGGCGATCTCGAGGGCGTTGAAGATGCCCTCGCTGTAGTTGCCGTGGGTGGTGAAGGCCTTGCTTTTGACGAGGCCGTCGGGACTGGCCAGGATGAGGTCCGTGTGGGTGCCTCCGACATCGACCCCGAGCGCGAACCCGTTGGCCGCGGACGCGTCAGCTGCTTGCATAGCTCCCAACTCTCTCTTTCGGGCCCGGTCTTATCAAACAGACGGTAGGTAGACTACAAGGCGGAAGGCCCGCGTGTCAATGGCCCTTGCCGTCTAGCCGCCGCCGTCCATCCAGGAGCCAAGGAACTCGTCCTCGAGCCAGCGTGTGGTGACCGGCTCACGGGCGAACGCCGGCTCCGCGACAACGTCACGGAGCAGCGGGACCGTGCTGTGGACACCCTCGATCCGGAAGCGATCCAGGCCGCGGCGCATGAGCTCGAGCGCGGCCGGCCGGTCCGGTGCCCAGGCGATCACCTTGGCCAGGAGCGAGTCGTAGTAGGGCGTGATGACCTCGCCGGGGCGGCAGTGGGTGTCGACGCGGATGTTCGACGCCACCGGTGGGACCCAGCGCGAGAGCGTGCCCGGCGACGGCAGAAAGCCGTTGCGTGCGTCCTCCGCGTTGACCCGGCACTCGACGGCGTGGCCGTTGAGCGCGATGTCGGCCTGGGTGACCGAGAGCGGCTGGCCGGCGGCGATTCGAAGCTGTTCGCGCACGATGTCCAGTCCCGTGACCATCTCGGTCACCGGGTGCTCGACCTGCACGCGCGCGTTGACCTCGAGGAACACGAAGTCGCCGCGCTCGAGGTCGACGAGGAACTCGACCGTGCCGGCACCGACGTAGTTGAGCTCGCGCGCCAGCACCACGGCGGCATCGCGAATGTCGCGCACGGTCGCCGGGTCAAGGCCCACCGCCGGAGCCTCCTCGATGAGCTTCTGGTAGCGGCGCTGACAGGAGCAGTCGCGCTCGCCCAGGTGAACGACGTTTCCCAGCGAGTCGGCGAGGATCTGCACCTCGACATGGCGTGCTCGCGCGAGGTAGCGCTCCAGATAGAGGCGTCCGTCGCCGAAGGCCTGCAGCGCCTCCGCCCGGGCGGTCTCGAAGCGCTTGGAGAGCTGCTCGGGAGTCGCGAGAACGGCCATGCCGCGACCGCCGCCCCCGGCCGATGCCTTGAGCATCAGCGGGTACCCGATCTCCTCGGCGGCAACCAGTGCGGCGTCTGGATCCTCGACCTGGGGGGAACCCCTGCCGATCGGGATCCCCGCTGCGGCGGCGACCTCGCGCGCACCCATCTTGTCGCCCGAACGGCGCATGACCGAGGCCGGGGGCCCGACGAAGGCGATGCCCTCCTGCTCGCAGCCCTCCGCGAGCTCGGGGCGCTCGGAGAGGAACCCGTAGCCGGGGTGCAGGGCGTCGCATTCGCTGGCCTTGGCGGCGGCGAGCATGCGGTCGACCGACAGGTAGCTCTCGGCCGCCGCAGCAGGACCGACCACGACGAACTTGTCGGCCGCCGCCGCGGCGAGCGAATCGCGGTCCGCCGCCGAGACCGCCACGACGCTCTCGAGGCACTCGTCGAAGCAGGCACGGACGATCCGCACGGCGATCTCTCCGCGGTTCGCGATCAGCACGCGGCGCACAGGCTCAGGCTGATGTCGGAGCGATGCTGAACAGGGGCGTGCCGAACTCGACCTGTCCGCCGTTCTCGGTGTGGATCGCGGTGACGATGCCGGCAACGTCGGCCGTGATCTGCTGCATCAGCTTCATGATCTCGACAATGCAAAGCGCCTGGCCCGCCTGAACCTCGGCGCCCTCCTCGACGAACGGCGGTGCGCCCGGTTCGGGCGCTCTCCAGAAGACCCCCACACTGGGAGAGCTGATGAGGTGGCCGTTGGCCCGCGGGTCCGGCGCCGGCGCGGCGGCCTGCGGGACGGCGGCGGCCGCGGCCTGTGGAGCCGGTGACGCCTCGGACGGTGGCGGTGCTGGAGTGTCGCCGCGGGCGGGCCGATCGACTGCGCCCTTGGACACCGAGAGCGTGACGTCGCCGACGCTCACCTCGGCCTCATCCCAGCCCGAGTCCTCGAGGATGGCCAGAATCTCCTTGATCTCTTTGCTGCTCAGGGACATGGCTGTGCGCTCCACGGTTGCCTGGCGAGAAATATACTCTACCTATCGTTTGGTTGTTACCCCTTCCTTTCCGGCGTTGACAGTGACAGATGAGTAAGCCATCGGAAAGCCCCGAACCAAAGGAGCGAGATGAACGACTGGGCCGGACGCTTCCATGATCTGAGCAGCTCCATCCCGGCAGTCGGGAGGATGCGCGCCTACGATCTCGCGGTACCGCTGGTGCCGGGCATGTCGCGCCACCCGGCGCATCCGCCCTACTCCTTCGTGCTCACCAAGCGTCACGGGGATCACCCCTATCCGGGAGGGATCAGCGCGATCTCGGAGCTGATCAGTATGGGCGCGCACGTCGGCACCCACATCGATGCACTCGGGCACATCGCGTACTGCGGGGAGATTCACGGGGGGCACGCGATTGACGGGGCCCATACCCACACCGGTGGCCTCGAGATCGGCTCGACGGAGGAGATCCCGCCGCTGCTCGGTCCCGGCCACCTCCTCGACGCGGTTGCGCTGTTCGGCCGCGAGCTGACGCCTGCAGACGGGATCGGACCCGATGAGCTCTCCGCGTGGTTCTCCGAGCACCGCGAGCCCGGGCCCGGGTCCACCGTGCTGATCCGCACCGGCTGGATGCGCTTCTGGGATGACGTAAACAGCTACATCGGCCTGGAGACGGGCCTCCCGGGGCTCACGCGCGACGGCGCGGAGTGGCTCAGCGAGCGAGGGATCGTGGCCGCCGGCAGCGACACCATGAACCTCGAGCACAAACCGGCCGGCGTGGTCTCGCTGCAGGTCCACGTCCACTTCCTGTTCGAGAGGGGCATCTACATCATGGAGTCGATGAACCTCGAGGTCCTGGCTGCAGATGGCGTCACCGACTTCACCTTCTTCGCCACGCCACTGCGGATCAGGGGCGGCACGGGCTCGCCGCTGCGCCCGCTCGCCGTCATCGACCGGGCCGGCGCCTAGCCGGCGCGGCCTCTGGCCGACGCGGCGGGGTGTTCAGCCGAGGTGGTCGAGCTTGCCGGGCACGAACGGCGCGTCATAGCCCGAGAAGAGGTGGGCGATCCGCCAGATCCCGCCCGATCGCTCCAGGTTGAAGCGGTAGAAGCCGGTGGTCTCGAGCGCCACCTGCCCGCGTCTTGCGGCGGTCAGGACCTGGTAGGCCTGGGCCAACGCCGTCGTGTCGGTCTGGTCCTCGATCACCGTGTTGACGATCATGTGGCGGCGCTGGTCGCGCTGGGTCGTCCAGAACTCGGACATCCACTCGACGATCGCCTCGCGACCGACGAAGGGTCCCAGTGCCTCGCCGCCCATGATGCTTCCCTCCCAGACGCCGTCCTCGGTGAAGCAGTCGCTCAACAGATCGGCACGACGCTCGTCGAAGCTCCAGCCGTAGCGGGAGACCCGTTCGGTGATGAGCGAGCGCTCGATGGCGATCGACTCCTCGGCGGGACGCGTTGGCAGCCGCATGTCGAGGTGGCCCGTGCTGTGGCCCCACCCGGGGACGGGTACGTCGGTCTCGAGATCACCCATTCGCGTGCCTCCTTTTCCTGAAGATCGCGCCTGCCCTTCTGCGCGGTCGTTGACAGCCAACGTGAGCGGATCTAGTCTAGCCCCATCTACCAATCGTTTGTTCTATGAGGAGTGCGGATGCCCGACGCAGCCAAGGCCCCCTTACCACCGGCCGCCAACGAGGAGCTTGCGCGAAGCTCGCCCTGGAGTCCTCCGGACATCGTCGCCGAGGCGGTCACCTCAGATGAGCGGCTGTGGGTCCCGATGGGCGACGCGTTCTGGGTCCGCCCGCTGATGTTCGACACCGTCAACGGAGCGTGGGTGAACGTCCTGCGAACCGCGACCTCCGGCGTGATCTCCCGTCACCGGCACCCTTCACCGGTTCACGGCTATGTCATCGACGGGCGCTGGCACTACCTGGAGCACGACTGGGTAGCCGAGCCGGGCTCTTACGTCTTCGAGCCCGCCGGCGACACGCACACGCTCGTGATCGACGATCCCTCCGTCAGCCACACCCTGTTCTGGATCTCGGGCGCCATGGTCAACGTGGACGACGAGGGGCGCCAGCTCGGCTACGCCGATGTCTTCACGCGGATCGAGGAGGCAAGGCGGCACTTCGAACGGGTCGGGCTCGGCGCCGACTATGTCAAGCAGCTGATCCGCTAGAGGCCGATCCGCCCGCGTCTGAACGCCTAGGCCTCCCCGGCCTGGAAGCGCCGGATCGCCTCCTTGAGGCCGTTGTCTCGCACGAGCGCCTGAAAGCCCCGCACGGCGTCGGTCTCGTGGACCACCGTGTTTGTCTCTGCGCCCATCATCGCCATCGTGCGGAAACCTTGGAGCTCCATCGCCCGGTTGTTGGAGATCTTCTTCATCCGCAGCATGCTCGAGGGCGTCATGGCGATGCGCGTGGCCAGCTCGGCGACCGACTCCTGCAGCGTCTCTGCCGGCACGGCGTAGTTGGCCCAGCCCCAGTCGACCGCGGTGGCGCCCGAGATCCGCTCGCCTGCGACGAACGACATCTGCTTGGCGCGCTTGGGCCCGACGAGGAACGCCCACATGGGCGAGATGAACCCTCCTCCCAGCGGGAGCGCCGGGGAGGCGGCGATCACGGCGTCCTCGGCGACGACCGTCAGATCGCAGAAGACGCACATCTGCGTGGCGCCCGCCATGCAGTAGCCGTGCACGGCTGCGATCACGGGCTTGGGGTGATCCCAGATGCGCAGCCAGCGTTCGGCGTGCTCGGCCTGCCGGTCGCGCAGCTCGACCGCGTCGAAGCCGGGGGCGATCTCTTCGGCGTCGCTCGAGACGTCGAACCCGGACGAGAACGCCCGTCCGGCGCCGCGGATCACGAGCACGCGCGACGCCGAGGAGCGCTCGGCCTCGAGAGCCTCGTCAAGCTCCTCGAGCAGGCGGTCGCTGAAGGCGTTCAGGCGATGGGGCCGGTTGAAGGTGATCCAGGTGACGCGGCCCTCGCTGGCCACCTCGATGTCCTGGTAGGCGCTCATGCCGCGCGGCGAACTCTTGCGGAGCTCCGCGGCCTGCGGCGACCCTGGCTGTGACAGACCATGCCGAGGATCAGGTCGCTCCACACCTCGGCGATGTGCTCGGGCGAGTCCGGACCTCCGCGTTTGTACCAGCTGGGCAGCACGTTGATCGCAGAGAGCACGAAGAAGGCCGCATAGCGGGTGTTCAGATCGGGGTCGGCCTTGCCCTCGCGCACCACCGCGTCGATTAGATCGGTGACGTACAGCTCGTAACGGTGGCGCTGGGCCGTGATGCGCGTCAGCCGCTCGCCTGTGAGGTGCCTCCACTCGTTGAAGTAGAGGCTCGAGCGCTCCAAGTTCTCCAGGTACCAGAGCGACCAGGTCCGTGCGAAGATCCGCAGCCGCTCGACGGCGTTGATATCGAGCGCCGCGATCTCCTGCATGATCGCGTGAGACTGGTCGTCGGACTCGGCGAAGATACGGGCGAGCAGATCTTCCTTGGTGTCGATGTAGTGGTAGAGGCTGCCCTTGAGCACCCCGACGCTGTCGGCTACGTCCTGGATCGAGGCGGTCGCGTAGCCCTTGCGGTGGAAGATGTCGATCGCTGCCAGTAGCACCTCGTCCTCGCGGTTGCGCCTCACACGGGGCGCTCCGGGATGCGCCTTTCTGGGGGCCATCAGCGACCTCTGAAAAGGGGCTTGCGCCGCTCGGCGAACGCCGCGATGCCCTCGCGATGGTCCTCGCTGGACATCGCGACGGCCTGCCCGAAAGCCTCGAGCTCCGCCATCTCCTCGATCGTGTGCATGGATGACTCGTTGAGCAGCCGCTTTGCTGCCCCGAGCGCCACGGTCGCGCCGGAGGCGAGCTCCTTCGCCAGCTCGAGCGCCGCCGGCAGCAACTCCTCGTCCGCGAGCACGCGGCTCACGAGACCGAGCTCGAGAGCCTCCGCGGCGCTCAGACGCCTGCCGGTGAACATCAGCTCCTTGGCTCGATTCAATCCCACCAGCCGCGGGAGGAAGTAGGACGCCCCACCGTCGGGCGCAAGGCCCACGCGCGTGAACGCCATGGACAGGATCGCGCTCTCGCCGGCGTAGACGATGTCGCAGGCGAGCGCCAGGCTGAGCCCCAGTCCGTGCGCATGGCCGTTGACCGCCGCCACGACCGGCTTCTCGAGGCGAGCGAGCGGGATGACCGTGTCGCGCAGCAGCTTGGCCATCCGCTGTCGCGTGACCTCCGGGCCACGATCCGGGTCCATCTGCTTGATGTCCCCGCCGGTGGAAAAGGCGCGCCCGGCGCCGGTCAGCAGAACCGCGCGGACGTCGCTGCGATCCACGAGCATCCGCCATACGTCGGCGAGCTCTTCCTTGAGCTGCATGTTCAGGGCGTTGAGTGCCTCGGGCCTGTTCATCACGACGCTCGCGACGCCGTCCTCAACGGTCAGCCCGACCGTCTCGTAGTCCACCGTCGGCGCGCTCATCAGTCCTCGAAGACCGGTTCGAAGTAGAGGATGTCCTCGAGCGTGCCGACGGGCTCGCCGTCCTTCCAAACGGCGCGCACCGCCGTACCGGGGTGCAGGCGCTCCATGGCCTCCTCCACCTCGATGCCGCCCACCGTGTGGATCAGCCGAGTGGCCGCGCCGTCGAGCACGATCTCGGCATAGATGTAGGGGGGCTCCCTGACCTGGCCGACGAACTCGAGGTGGATGATGGAGAACGCCTTGATCGTGCCCGTGTCGGCGACGTCCACCCACTCGGCCGTGCGCACGAAGCACGTGTCGCAGTACTCGCGCGGCGGGACGAGCACGCACTCGCACCGGGGGCAGCGCACGCCCTGGATCCTGCGGCTCGTCGCGATCTCGTCGAACAGCCGGCCGTAGTAGGGGCCGTATGCATGCTGGTAGTCGAGCCGCAGCTTGTAGGGCTGTTCGATCACGGGTTCCGCCGGATCGCTCAGTGGGCGCGGCTCCTGCGCGGTCGCGGCGGAGTCGTCCGCCGCGAAGCCGACGATGTCCAGGACGCTGCCCTCCGCGTCCTCGGCCCAGCGGGCCGCCATACGCTGGCCGACCTCCAGGTCGCTCAACTCGGCGTCGAGGATCCGGTGGACCATGTCGGTCGTCGCGCCGTCGAGCCGGATCAGGCCGAGGACGCCCGCCGCCGTCTCCGTGAAGCCGGTCAGGCTGCCCGTCGAGCCCACCTCGAGGAGCTCCTCGGCGGCCGTGCCGCATGCCGCGCAGAAGTCCTGCGCCGGCACGAGCACCCGCTCGCAGCTCGCGCAGCGCGAGCCGACGATCCGACGATTCGCGAGCTCGGCAAGGAAGACGGAGGCCGCTCGGCCTGTCGTGAGCTTGTAGGGAAGCTCGATGCGTCCGGCGAACGCCGGGTTCTCGCTGGGCGTCGTGCCGAGCCCCTCGCTTCGCATCTTCATCTCGGTGCCTGCAGTCGTATCCACGCTCATGCCTCCTAGTTGCGGTCCGCTCCGACGACCGCGACGCCCCGCAGGTTGGCCCAGCCGCCTCCCGCCTGGACCAACGCGGTGCGGGCTCCGGGAACCTGCCGTTCTCCGGCCTTGTCGGTCACCTGCAGGGCCGCCTCGGCAAGGCGTATCAGGGCCGTCGCGCCGATCGGATTGGCGCCCATGCACCCGCCGGACGGGTTGCACGGGATGTCACCCTCCATCTCGGTGGCGCCCGAGGCGATGAGCTCCGCGGCTTCCCCGGGACGGCACAGGCCGAGGCCCTCGTAGTAGCTCAGCTCGAAGTTGGTGTAGGGCTCCTGCAGCTCCGCCACGTCGAACTGCCGCCGCGGGTTGACGATCCCGGCGCGCTTGTAGACACGCTGCGCGGCGAGCTGCAGCGGCACCGACTGGAGCATGAAGCGGTTGGGCGCGTTGTCGGCCTCGCCGTAGTAGGCCATGCCGCGGATCCACGCGGGAGTCGAGGTGACCGACGGCACGGCATCCTCC
>JAOPZV010000121.1 GCA_025963935.1 Solirubrobacterales bacterium | reverse complement strand
GACGTCCTGATCGACGGCGAGCGGGCGCTGGCGGCGATCGCGGAGGCGCTTTCGTCCGCGCGAAACAGTGTCCACATCACGGGCTGGTACCTGTCGCCCGACTTCGGGCTCACCCGGGACCCGCAGGCGGCCCGTCTGCGGGACCTGCTCGGCGAGCTGGCGGAGCGGGTCGAGGTGAGGGTGCTGCTGTGGGCCGGAGCACCCCTGCGGCTGTTCAACCCCGACCGCTCGCTCGTCCACCGCACCCGCGAGGAGCTGATCCGCGGCACGCGGGTGCAATGCGCCCTGGACGCGCACGAGCGGCCAATGCACTGTCACCACGAGAAGCTCGTGATCGTAGACGGCGAGGTCGCGTTCGTCGGAGGAATCGACCTGACCTACCTAGGCGGAGACCGCTTCGACTCGAGCGAGCATCCGATGCGCCGCCGCAGCCTGGGCTGGCACGACGCCGCCACGCGCCTGCGCGGCCCCGCCGTGGCGGACGTGGCGGAGCACTTCGCCTGCCGCTGGCAGGCGGTGGCAGGCGGGCACCTGCAGACCCCTCCTCCTCCGCCAGCCGCAGGCGACGGCACGGTGCAGGTGGTCCGGACGGTCCACGAGAAGATCTACGACTTCCGCAGCGACGTCGATTTCCGCATCCTCGAGGCCTACACGCGCTAGCTGCGATCCGCGCGACGCCTCGTCTACCTGGAGAACCAGTTCCTGTGGTCCTCGCAGCTCGTGGACATCCTCGCGGAGAAGCTGGGGAATCCGCCCACTCCGGAGTTCCGGGTCGTGATGCTGCTGCCGATGAAGCCGAACAACGGCGCCGACACGACGCGCGGTCAGCTCGGCGTGCTGGCCGCCGCCGACGATGGTGCGGGGCGCTTCCTGGCAGCCACACTCCGCGCTCGCAGCGGCTCGCTGACAGGCCCGCTCTACGTGCACGCGAAGATCGGGATCGTCGACGACGCGTGGCTGACCGTCGGCTCGGCAAACCTGAACGAGCACTCGCTGTTCAACGACACCGAGATGAACGTCGTCAGCTGCGATCCGCGGCTTGCCCGCGATACCCGCCTGGCGCTCTGGTCGGAGCATCTGGAGCGCCCGTTGGCGGACGTCTCCGGCGAGCCTCACCGGGTCGTGGACGAGCTGTGGTGGCCGATCGCCGCAGAACAGCGGGAGCGGCGCGAACGCGACGATCCGGCGACGCACCGGCTGCAGGAGCTGCGCGGCGTCTCGCGCCGCTCGATGGCGCTGCTCGGACCGCTGCAGGGGCTGCTCGTCGACGGCTGAGGCGCCCGCTGGCGCCCCGTTTGTGCGCCCTGAACATTCGTTTGCCCGCGCCCGTGCAGGCCCGGGCGGTTCTTAGAATCTCCGGTGAAGGAATACTCCGGCAGAGGGGCCAACCAAGGACCGGAAAGAGAGCATCGAGATGCAGTTTCAGCTGGTCTACACAAACGCTGGCTACCACGCGCGCCTGTTCAACGAGAGGGGGGAACTGATCTTCTGGACGAGGGAGTACGACTTCAAGCAGGAAGTGATCGACGTCTGCACCGAAGTCAAGATCGGAGTCGGCGAAGCGGCGATCCGCGACGCCGAAGCGCTGTAGCGGCTAGTCGGTCGCGCCCAGTGAGATCGTCTCGCACGGCGGCTTCTCCGCCGCGTACTTCAGCACGCAGTCCCACGTGCAGAAATGCAGCGACTCTTCGGCCCCGTGGTCCACGGTGAGGAACATCGGCGGACGCAGGCTCGCCGTCTGCACGTGGTGGTCGCATTCACGCCAGTCGCAGGAGTAGACCCGGCTGATGCTCATCGTCGTTTCCTTTCCGTCGTGGGGGTTCGGTTTCGTGCCGACGCTCAGCCGGTCAGGGCGATGTTCGCCCTGACGCCCTTCTCGCCAAGAGCCTGTGTAATTGATCGCCGGTCTCGCTCGGCGCTGTGCGTGGGGCAGTACACGCCGCTGACCCGTCCGTCCTTGAGCCCGAAGCCGAGCCAGGTCCCGCCTCTCCACGTGAAGCGGAAGAAGCGCTCGCCGTGGACGCCGGCCCGGCGCTCGCGCGCCCAGGCATCGGCCACGGCGCCTATGGGGATTGACGCGTCGCAGGAGCAGCCGCCGGAGAGGTAGCCGGAGGAGACGCAGCGGAGCGACGGGGCCGAAGCGCTGCCGCGCATCACCCTGCGGCTGGCGAGATTCGTGACCACCGTCGCCAGCTCGACGTCCGGTGTGCCTCGATCAGCTGCTGGGTTGCTTCGAATGCCTTGCATGTCAAGCCCTTCCTCTGGCGCCCGGTGGGCGCCGTTTCTGGAGCACCTGCCCTTTTCGGGCAAGTCCATGTCGTACTTTTCGGACGACAGGGGGCATTCGTGAGGATTGTTCGAGCCATTTGGACGGTTGTTGCATGGCTCGGACGGCGAAACCCCTGCACCTCGTGGGTTTTGGCTCTCGAGGCTGCTTTCCGCCGGGTGGCCGGCGGCCGCCGGGCGGTCAGTCGCCTTCGGGAGCCGCCTGCTGGTCGCGGTGCTTTTCCGCACCGTGCCCCCGACCGTCGTGGCCGGGCACGGGCGCTTCGGCTGCGGGCTGGTTGCCCTGCGCCTGCGCCGAGGCGGGCGTCGAGCGGAGGACCGCCGCTTCAAGCGTCGCTAGCGACGAGGCGAGCGGCGCCGCGGCGGGCTGGGTGATCCGACCCTGGCTCTGCAGAGCCGTCAGGCGGCTCGAGAGGTCCTGCACTCCTCGCCGCGCGTCGAGCGCATGGCCGGCTTCGTAGGCGCCCAGGACCTCGGCGAGGCCGCTCGCGAGCTGCCGCGCGGCATGCGGGTCAATCGCGCCGGACTGCGCCTCTTGGGCGAGCAGCGAGCCGAGCGCTTCAACGCTCCCCGAGACGGTCGGTGCGGGCGGCGGGGTGCTCGCGGTGGACGCCGCTGTCGTGGTCGACTTGGCCGGGGCTGGAGGCGTCGAGCGACGAGGCCTGGCCGGCGCGGGCGTGGCGCTCGAGGCGGACGTCCTCGCGGCCGCCGCCCCGCTTCGATGGGCGGTGGCCGTCCGCGTGCCCGTGCCGCCGGAGGACGCTAGGGCGATGATGCCCAGCACCAGCAGTCCGACCGCGGCAAGGGCGCCGGCAGCGACAGTCCTGCGGCTCCTGTGGCGGCGTCGCGCATGCGCGGTGGCGCTCAACTGCCTCGTGCGCGCCGTGTGCGGCGCCGGAGCCGTGCCCCTCGTGGCCGCC
>JAOPZV010000079.1 GCA_025963935.1 Solirubrobacterales bacterium | reverse complement strand
CTGCCACGGGTGCGAGTCGGCTGCGCGCGGGCACCGCGAGCGAGAGCGGGCCCGTGTCATCGGCGGGGGCGGCTCGAACCCCAACGTCCTCCGCCCGAGACTGCTCGGCGATGGTGTCCAGCGCCAGCATTCGCCTGTCCTGTTGGCGCGTCTGGACGATCGGCACGCCGGCGATTTCGAGCTCGTAGCAGAGGACGGCGGGGTGCTCGATCCCCATCGCGCGCAACTCCTCGAAATCGACCGGGCCGCCGCCGGCTGCCCGCAGGCTCTCGACCAGGCGCACCTGTTGGTCGTCGTGCAACCCGCCCGCGGCAGCGTGCTCGGCGCTCATGCCTCCCTACTGCCCGGAGACCGTGGGGGTCATGCGTTATATCGCCCGGCGGGGGGAGTCCGATCTCCAGTACCGTCACGGCGGTGACGCTGGACGAATTGAGAGACGCTGTCGCCGCTGGGACTGTGGACACCGTGCTGCTCGCGATGACGGACATGCAGGGCCGGCTGCAGGGCAAGCGTCTGACCGCCACGCACTTCCTCGACGAGGTCGTCGAGCACGGAGCGGAGAGCTGCAACTACCTGCTCGCCGTGGACGTCGACATGCGAACGGTCGACGGGTACGACATGTCGTCGTGGGAGCGCGGCTACAGCGACATGCTGCTCGTCCCCGACCTCGACACGCTGCGGGCGGTGCCGTGGCAGGAGGGCACGGTCGTATGCCTGGCGGACGTCGCGTGGCTCGACGGCCCGGAAGTCGTCGCCTCGCCGCGCCAGATCCTGCGCCGCCAGCTCGCCCGTCTCGCCGAGCGCGGGTGGACGGCGAACGCGGGTACCGAGCTCGAGTTTCTGGTGTTCCTCGACACCTACGAGGAGGCATGGCACAAGGGCTACCGCGACCTTCGCCCGGCGAACCTCTACAACGTCGACTACTCGCTCCTCGGCACCGCGCGCGTGGAGCCGCTGATCCGCCGGATCCGCAACAGCATGACTGCCGCCGGGATGGTCGTGGAGGACTCCAAGGGCGAGTGCAACTTCGGCCAGCACGAGATCAACTTCCGCTACACCGACGCGCTGCGCACGGCGGACGAGCACGCGGTCTACAAGAACGGGGCGAAGGAGATCGCCGCCGACGAAGGCATGGCGCTCAGCTTCATCGCCAAGTTCGACCAGCGCGAGGGCAGCTCGTGTCACATTCATTTCTCGCTGGCCGACGAGCAGGGACCCCTGTTCGGCCGCGACCAAGGTCTGTTCGACTCATTCCTTGCCGGGCAGCTCGCGTGCCTGCGCGAGATGACACTGCTCTTGGCGCCGAACATCAACTCCTACAAGCGCTACGCGTCCGAGAGCTTCGCGCCCACTGCCGTGGCGTGGGGTCACGACAACCGGACGTGCTCTCTGCGAGTGGTCGGGCACGGCCCTTCCCGGCGCTTCGAGAACCGGGTTGGCGGCGCCGATCTGAACCCCTACCTGGCGCTCAGCGCGCTCATCGCCTCGGGGCTCCATGGCATCGATGCCGGCCTCGAGCTCGAGCCACCGCTGGAGGGCAACGCGTACGCCGAGCAAGACCGTCCACGCGTGCCGGCGACCTTGCGCGACGCGCGTGAGCTGTTCGCCTCGAGCGCTGTTGCGCGAGAGGCGTTCGGCGAGGAGGTCGTCGCCCACTATCTGAACGCCGCCGACGTCGAGCTCGAGGCGTTCCAGGCGGCGGTCACCGACTGGGAGCACGTGCGGGGTTTCGAGCGTCTATGAGTGCGACTACGTTCTTCGGCGATGCCGGACGCTCCTGATCGGCGACACGCCGGCGCGTCGACCCTCGCGCCTCCGGACGCGGTGTTCGAGCCGGTTCGCTCGCAGACCGCCTTCGAGGAGACGGTCGATCGCCTCGGCACCGCCATCAAGCTCGGCCTGCTCACCCCTGGCTCACGGCTGCCGGCCGAGCGCGAGCTGTGCGGACGGCTGGGGATCGCTCGTTCGACGCTCCGTCAGGCGCTGACAGCGCTCGCCCAGAGCGGGCACGTCTTCGCGACGCGCGGCCGTCGCGGGGGCACCTTCGTGGCGGACCCGCAGCCGCCCGCGCACCCGCCCTCGCCGCAGATGCTCGCACAATGGCGCGAGACCTGTGACCAGCGCCTGGCGGTGGAGCTCGGGGTCGTCGTTCTCGCCGCCCAGCGCGCGAAGCGCGAGGAGCTCGACGCCCTCGACGAGGTGGCGGCAGCGCTCGAGGGCGAGCTCGACGACTTCATCGCCTACAGGCAATCCGATATCCGACTGCACGTCGGGCTCGCCGAGGCGACGCGCTCGACGAGCCTCGTGCGCTCGATGACCGAGGTGCAGGGCGCGATGACCGACCTGATCTCCTACATCGCCCACCCGCCTGAGATCCTCTCCTCGTCCAATGCACAGCACCGCCGGCTGCTCGCGGCGGTGAGGGAGGGCGACTCGATGCGCGCCGCGCGCGTGATGAGTGAGCACCTGCAGGGCACCGAGCACGTGCTCGCCGGGCTGCTGCCGGGGGGATGATCTGCAGCCGCGCTGGGCGGCAGGTGATCGTTCACCATTTGTCGAACCTGTTTGCGCACATTTGGTCATTCTGGCCTTGACTTCCATCCGGATTCGACCGTATTGTCACGATTGAAGGACGGAAGCCCAAACCTTTTACTCCTCGAGGGGGGCGAATGAGCACAGCAGCCGGCACAGCCAGCACCGACGAGCAACGTCTAGCAGAGCTTGGCTACAAGCAGGAGCTCAGCCGCTCGTGGAGCGGGTTCCAGAACTTCGCGATCTCGTTCACGATCATCTCGATCCT
>JAOPZV010000049.1 GCA_025963935.1 Solirubrobacterales bacterium | reverse complement strand
TCAACCGGTACCTATACTCTGGCTTTCCCCCCCTCTCGGAGGATCTTGTGCAGGAGATGGTGATCTACGGCGTCAGCTTCGACATGGTTGGCAAGCAGCCGATCGTGCTCCTGAAGACGGTCGACGGAAACAAGTTCTTGCCGATCTGGATCGGGCACCCCGAGGCCGCGTCGATCCTGATGAAGCTGCAGGGCGCCGGCACCCCGCGCCCGATGACGCACGACCTGCTCTGCGACATACTCGGTGAGCTCGACGTCAAATGCACGCAGGTGTCGGTCACGGAGCTGCGCGAGAACACCTTCTTCGCCTCGATCACCCTCAGCGTCGCTGGCCGCGAGCTCGAGATCGATTCGCGCCCGAGCGACGCGATAGCCCTCGCCGTCCGCTCCGGTGCGCCGATCTACGCCGCCGAGGAGGTCATCTCCGAGTCGGCGATCGAGTTCGAGCACGATGTCGAGGAGTCCGAGGACGTGGTCGAGAAGTTCAAGGAGTTCCTCGACGAGGTGTCACCGGAGGACTTCGCCGCCGGCGACTCCTAGGAGCGCCGGGCCAGGGCGCTGGTGAGTACCCTGGCCGTGAGCTCGTCGAAGTTGATGCCGGCGGCGTCCGCTGCCTGGGGCAGAAGGCTGGTCTCGGTGAGGCCAGGCACGACGTTGGTCTCGAGGACCCACAGCTCGCCGGTGCCCTCCTCGAGCATCAGGTCGACGCGCGCGACGCCATGGCAACCGAGCAGCTCGTATACCGCCACTGCGAGCTCCTGCGCCCGCTCGGTGGTCTCCTGGGGCAGCTCGGCGGGGCATACGAAGGTCGTCATCCCGATCTCGTAGCGAGACTCGTAGTCGTAGAAGTCCTCCTCGCGGGGCACCGCCTCGACGACCGGCAGCGCGACCGGCGGCGCGGATCCCTCCGGATCTGCGCCGGCGTCGCCTTGGAGCACAGAGACGGCCAGGTCACGGCCCTTGACGTAGCGCTCAATGAGGACGGTGCGGTCATACGAGAACGCCCCGACGAGCGACCCGGGGAGCTCCGCGCTCGTGCGGGCGAACTTCACGCCGAGGGCCGAGCCGCCGACGGCCGGCTTGACGACCAGCGGGAAGACCAGCCGCCGCTCGATGTCGCCGATGGCTGCCGCCGCGCCGAGCTCCTTGATCGACGCCTCGCGCAGGAAGTGGAAGGCCGGGGTCGGCACACCCGCCTTGCTCATCAGGAGCTTGGCGAGCACCTTGTCGGTGCAGGACATGCAGGCTGCCGGCCCGGAGCCGGTGTAGGGGACACCGATCGCCTCGAGCAGGCCCTGGATCGTCCCATCCTCGCCATCTCGGCCGTGCAGCGCGATGAAGGCCGCATCGGGCCTGGTGGCGAGCAGCTGCGTGACGAGGTCGGGGCCGGAGTCGAGGGCGAGGACCTCGTGTCCGAGGCGCTCGAGCGCTTCCTGCACGTGGGCGCCCGAGCGCAGCGACACGGTGCGCTCCAGCGAGCGGCCGCCCTTCAGGACGGCGACCTTGTATGTCTCGCTCATCGATCCCGGCGCCGGCGTTTCTCTGCCGTCTCGCCGCGGAATGGCAGCGCGACGACATCAGCCAATCGAACATCTCCCGCCTCCGTCGACGCGGGCTCTGCTGTGCCGGCGGGCTCGCTCGAGCCGGCGGCCGGGAAGGACCCCGTGAGCGAGCCCAGCAGGCCGAGCTGCGCGCGCATCGCCTTGCCGATCCGCCGAACGCCCTCCCTGATGTCATCATCGGCGACGCCCGCGAAGTTCAGGCGCATCGAGCAGGAACCGCTGCGCCCGTCCACGTATGCCGCCCGCCCGGGGACGAACGCGACGCCCTCGCTCTTGCGCGCCAGAGCGAGCAGGTCGGTCGTGTCGATGCGGTCGTCGAGCGTCGCCCAGATGAACAACCCGCCCTGCGGCGTGGTCCAGCGCGCGCCTTCGCCGAAGTGCTCGGCGAGCGCCTCGAGCATCACGTCGCGCCGCCCGCGGTAGAGGTCCTTTAGCCGATCGACGTACTCGCGCCAGGCAGGGGCGTCCCCGGCGCTGCGCTCGTTGAAGTAGGCCGCTACGAACATCTGGGTGACCGGCGAGGAGCACAGGTCAGCTCCCTGCTTTCCGAGATTGAGCTTCTCGAGGACCGGCCGTGGTGCCACCGCCCAGCCGAGGCGCAGCCCCGGCGAGAGGATCTTCGAGAACGTCCCGAGGTAGATCACCAGATCGGACGCGCGGCCCCGTCCGACCGCCTCCGCGTCGAGCGCGTAGAGCGTCGGCAGCGGCTCCCCCTCATAGCGAAGCAGGCCATAGGGGTTGTCCTCCAGGACGAGCAGCTCCCGCTCGCGCGCCACCTCGATCAGCCGGCGCCGACGCGCCAGTGACATCGTCACCCCGCCCGGATTCTGGAAGTTGGGGATCGTGTAGATGAACTTCGGCCGCTTGCCCTGCGCCTGGAGGTTGTCGAGCGTGCTCTCCAGCGCGTCGATCGGCATTCCGTCGCCGTCCATCTCGATCTGCTCGACCTGCGCCTGGTACGCACTGAATGTGGGGACGGCGCCCGGGTAGGTCGGCGCCTCGGCGACGATCACGTCTCCCGGGTCGATCAGCGTCTTGCAGACGAGGTCGATCACCTGCTGGCCGCCGGTCGTCACGATCACCTCGGAGGGGTCAATCTGCGTGCCCTCGGCGGCCATCACCTCGACGATGCAGCGGACGGTCGCCTCCATCCCTTCGGTCGGGCCGTACTGCAGCGCGCGCGCTGTCGACTCTGCGGCGACGTCGCCCATCAGCTTCGCGTACAGCGCCGGGGCGAACGTGCTCGTGTCCGGCAGCCCGCCGGCGAGCGAGATGACATCCGGACGCTCGGTGAGGGCCATCATCTCGCGCATCGCAGAGCTTTTCATCCCGCGCGTGCGCGCCGCGAACAACGCCTCATAGCGCGCGAGCTCGTGCGCCGCCGGCCGCGTCCGTCGCCCGTCGCCCGTTCCGCTGGTCGATCGCTCCATTTGCCTCGCGTCTCTATTCGCCGTCGCGCCGCCCGAACCTCGCACGGCTACCGCCTCGGCGCGGTACGGGTCGTCTATCGTGCTGGCCGCGCCCCCGCACGGTATCGCACCTCAAGCGGCGCTTGGAATGAACGGCACCTTCTTCTACATCGGTCTCGGCGCAGGCCTCGCGATCGCCTGCGGGCTGCGTCCGTTTCTCCCGACACTGCTCGCGGGCGCGCTCGGCTCGGCCGGTGGGCTGGGAGTCGGGTTCCATGGCCGCTTTCACTTCCTGCAGTCCGCATGGTGGCTGCTCGCCGTCGCCGTCGCGCTGGCACTCGCATACCTGCTGCAGCTGGTCTTCCGCCTCGCGCCGCTGGTCGATCCTGCACCCGCGCGCTCGCGAGCCGCGCGTCCCGATCCGCTCGCTGCTTCGCTCGCCGGGCTTTCCTATGGAGCGGGGGCGCTGCTGTTCGCCGGAACGCTCGCCGCGCACGGGGATGCCTGGTGGCCTGGCGTGCCCGGAGGCCTGGCGGCCGTGTGGTTCGCGCAGCGCGCGGTCATGCCGGTCCTTGCCCGCGCCCGAGCCCGTCTGCCCGATCGCGCCGCGCGCGAGGCTCTCAGCTTGTACCTCGACGCCGCATCGCTGCTCCTCGCCGGCTTCGTTTCGCTGCTGCACCCCCTCGGCTACGTGGCGATCGCGCTGCTCGGCTGGTTCGCCTGGCGAGGACGAGCCCGCACCGGCGAAAAGTACGCCGGGCTGCGCATCCTGCGCCGCTGACCCGGAGGTGAGCCCGACGCCGCCCAAGCTGGTCCTGTGCGTGATCGACGCTATGGCGCCGGCGATGCTCGAGCGCGCGGTTGCCGCGGGCGTCGCGCCGACCCTCGAGAGACTGATCGCCGGCGGGCAGTACGTGCCCGACTGCGTCGCCGCGTTCCCGTCCGTGACCCCCGTCTGCGCCGCCTCGATCGTGACGGGCGTCGCGCAGGACGCCCACAGGATCCCCGGGATGAACTGGTTCGATCGCGAGGAGCATCGGTACGTCGAGTACGGCTCGAGCTTTCGCGCGGCGCAGCGCTTCGGCATCGCGCGCCAGCTGACCGACACGGTCTACAACATGAACCGCTCGCACCTCGCGGCAGACACGCCGACAGTCTTCGAGTCGCTCGACGACGCGGACGTGCGAACGGCCGGGACGACCTACCTGATGTACCGCGGGCGGCACCGCCACGAGCCGCAGCGCGACACCGCGCTCACGCGTGTCGCCTCCGCCTTGATACGCCATCCCGTGATGGGACCGCGTGAGCTCTTCTATGCCGACATCTTCGCCTCACGGCGCACCGGCTGCCGCTCCGGTCTCGGTATGCCGGGTGTCCGCGACCGCCACTCCGGCTGCGTCTCCGCCCACCTGGTCGAACACGACCTGTTCGACTTCCTGCTGCTCTCGCTCCCCGACAACGACTGGTACTCGCACAAGAACGGGCCCGAAGCACAGATCCAGTCGCTCGCTGCGGCCGACCTGCAGCTCGCGCGCGTGATGAACGCCGGCGGTGGCGTCGAGGAGTTCCTGGCCGAGCATGCCGTGATCGCCATGGCTGACCATTCCCAGGCCGGAATCGTCGGGACCATCGCGCTGCAGGACGAGCTCGCGGAACTCGGCGTGCTGGGCCCGGTGCGGTCGTCCCCGGGCTCGCGTTCGGAGGAGCCCCGCATCGCGGTCTGCCCCTCCCAGCGCGCGGCGATGGTCTATGCGCTCCACGAGTCCGAGCGCGACGCGATGCGCGCTTCGGTCGAGACGCGAGCGCTCGCTATCGACGGCATCGACCTCGTCATGTGGCTGGAGCGCGACGCGCACGACCGTCCTCGCGAGGGCGTCATCTCGAGTCCTGTCCACGGCGAGCTGCGCTTCGCGCCGGATGGGCCGCTCCTCGACGCCCGCGGACGGAGCTGGAGCGTCGAGGGAGCGCTCTCGGCGATCGACGCTCGCACTGAGGATGGTGGTCTCGCCACACCCGCATACCCCGACGCGCTCGCCCGCGTGTGGGCTGCGCTCACGTGTCCCACGTCCGGTGAGGTGCTCTTGTCGGCCGCCCCGGGCTACGAGTTCCTCGACTGGGGCCGCCAGGCCCACGTCGGCGGAGGGAGCCACGGGTCGCTGCACGCCAGCGACTCGCTTGGCGCCCTGATCCTCAGCGGCATCTCCCCGCCGCAGCCCGCCCCGGCGCAATGGGCGATCCGCGACGTCGCAGCGCTCGTCCGCGGGCATTTCGGGCTCGACGGAGAGCGCTGATGCGCTCGCTGGCGATCCTCGCGAGCGCGGCCGCCCTGACCCTCACCTCGCCGCCACCGGTGAACGCCACGACGTCGTCGCACACGGCGAAGCCGGCGACGACGAGCACCAGCTCCGATGCGCCGATCCCGGTTACGCGCTCGAACACCCCGCCCACCGGCCGCCGGCTGTCGGCCAACGATGTTCTGGCGATCGCCGGCGCGCTTCCGAAGATGCGCGCCGAGCGAGCGAAATATCCGGGCTCATACGGCGGCGCCTACCTGAAGCGCCCCTTCCACTGGCAGGTGAGCTACTTCTCGCGAAACGGCAAGAAGGAGATCGGGCAGGTACTGATCGACGACCTGTCGGGCCGCGTGCTCGAGCAGTGGAGCGGCTTCCAGGTCGCCTGGACGATGGCACGCGGCTATCCCGGCGCGTTCGGGCGACATGTCAACGCGCTCTACATCTGGCTGCCGCTGTGCGTCCTGTTCGTGCTGCCGTTCGTCAACTTCCGCCGGCCGCTGTCCCTCCTTCACCTCGACCTGCTCGTCCTCCTGTCGTTCTCGGTGTCGCTTGCCTTCTTCAACCACGCGCGCATCTACGCGTCCGTCCCGCTCGTCTATCCGCCGCTTGTCTATCTCCTGGCGCGCATGCTCGCCCTGCTGCGCGGGCGGCGCGATGCGCGCGAGCGGCCGCCTCCGCTGCGGCTGCTCGTGCCGGCGCCGTGGCTGGCGCTCGGAGTGGTGTTCCTGCTCGGCTTCCGCATCGCCCTGAACGTGACCGACTCGAACGTCATCGACGTCGGCTACGCGGGCGTGATCGGCGCGCAGCGGGTCGTCGACGGGCGGCCGCTGTACGGCTCCTATCCCTCGAACAACGAGCACGGCGACACCTACGGCCCCGTCAACTATGAGGCGTACGTGCCGTTCGAGCAGATCTTCGGCTGGAGCGGCGCATGGGACGACCTCCCGGCCGCCCATGCCGCCGCCATCGCCTTCGACCTGATGGCGCTCGCGCTCCTGTTCCTGATCGGGCGCCGCGTGCGCGGCCCGACGCTCGGGGTCGCGCTCGCCTACGCCTGGGTCGCCTATCCGTTCACGCTGTTCACCCTCGAGAGCAACTCAAACGACACCCTCCTCGCGGCACTCGTGCTGGCTGCGCTGCTCGCCGCGAGCTACGGCTCGAAGCTGGCCGTGACGGGCCGGGGTGTGCTCTCGGCGCTCGCCGGCCTGACCAAGTTCGCGCCACTGGCGCTCGCCCCGCTGCTCGCCACCTACGGGATGGGCGAGCTCGAGCCCAGGCGTCGACCGCGTGCGCTCGCACTGTTCGTTCTGGCCTTCGCGGCCGCCGCCGCCGCCGCGCTCATCCCGGCCCTGAGCCACGCTTCGCTGCACACGATCTACCGGCAGACCATCGAATACCAGGCCAGCCGCGGGTCGCCTTTCTCGATCTGGGGGCTATACGGGGGCCTCGGCGGAGCGCAGCTCGCCGTCGAGCTCGCCGCGGTCGCGTTGGCGCTCGGTCTGGCGCTCGTACGGATGCGCTCGGACCTCACCGTGCTGGCGGCGGCATGCGCCGCGGTGATCATCGCCACCCAGCTGGGCATCGAACACTGGTTCTACCTGTACATACCGTGGTTCTTCCCGCTCGTCATGCTGGCCCTGCTCGGTCGCTTCAGCGACCCGCGGCGGCCTGGGGCGGGCGTGCCATCAACACCTGCTCGATCGCATCAGCCCGCAGCGGCTGTGAGCAGCTGATCAGCGCACCCATCAGCCACGGGTCCTCCTCGGAGGTCTCGAAGCGAATCGGCATCTGCGTGCGCAGCGCCTCGACCGCCTGCTCGCGCTTGACGCCGATCACCCCGCCGCGCGGCCCGGTCATGCCCACGTCGGTGATGTAGGCGGTCCCGCCGGGCAGGACGCGCGCGTCGGCGGTCGGCACGTGCGTGTGCGTCCCCACGACGGCGCTCACCCGGCCGTCGAGGTGCCAGCCCATCGCCACCTTCTCCGACGTCGCCTCGGCATGCACGTCGACGATGATGTGGTCGGCACCCGCGACCTCGCCGAGCGCCACCTCGATCTCGGTGAACGCCGAGCGGCCGGCGCGCAGGTAGAGGTTGCCGCTCACGTTGATCACTCCCAGCCGCAGGCCGTCCCGCTCGACGATGCATGTGCCATGTCCCGGTTGGCTCCGCAGGAAGTTGACAGGCCGGACGATTCGTGGCTCGGAGTCGAGATACGGGTAGATCTCACGGCGATGATACGTGTGGTTGCCGAGCGTGATCGCGTCGACCCCCGCGGCGAACATCTGGTCGGCGATCTTCGGCGTTATGCCGAGGCCGCCTGCCGCGTTCTCACCGTTGACCACGACGAACGTCGGCGCATAGCGCTCGCGCAGCACCGACAGGCAGTCGAACAGCGTGAGCCGTCCTATGCTCCCCACCACGTCGCCGATGAACAGGATGCTCGCGGCGCCCTCAGGCCCGGCGGCCGCCTGAGGCTCAGCCATACTCTGCCGATGGTGGGAGGGAGGTGACAGGCGTCTCCGGGAACGTTCCCGAGTCGGCCCCCCCGGGCGCGGAAGAGCATGCGCTGACGGACGCCCAGCAGGTCGAGCCGACCGAGCCGCCGCGCGTGGTGATCCCCCGCTGGGTGCAGCTCGTGCTGCTGCCCATCTCGATCCTCGCGCTGTGGGCGGTGGTGAAAGCGGCGGGGAAAGTGGTGTTGCTGTTCATCGTTGCCGGGCTCATAGCACTGATCCTCAATCCCGCCGTCGCCTTCCTCCAGCGCTCCCGCCTTCCTCGCGGGCTCGCCGTGCTCGCCGTGTATCTCGCATTCTTCCTGACGCTGGCCGGCATCGGGTTCCTGCTCTCGAACCCTATCTCCGAACAGGTGCGCACGTTCAGCAACAACCTCCCGCACATCGTCGAAGAAGCCAACAAAAAGATCGCGACGTTCCAAGGCGAACTCAACCAGCAGGGCATCCACGTGCACCTCGTCAAGCAGGGAAAAACGGCCCTGCAGACGTTCCAGGAAAAAGTGGCCAAGAGCGCTGGCAAACTGGCGTCGTTCGGCGGCGCGATCCTCACCGAAGCGGCCAACGCGGTCTTCAACCTCGTGCTGATCTTCGTGCTGTCGGTCTACATGCTCCTCTACGGCCAACAGATCGGGGCACTGGTGCGCCGTGTGATGCCCGACGGCGACGGCTCGCGTGCCGATGACTACCCGCTGCTGGTCCAGCGGGCGGTCTCCCGGTATGTGGGCGGCCAGCTGCTGTTCAGCGCCATCATGGGCACCTCCGCCGGCCTTGCGCTGTACCTGTTCGGCATCACCGGGATCTTCCCCGACGGGAGCAAATACGCCCTGGCCTTCGGTGTGTTCTACGCCGCGATGGAGCTCGTTCCGTACGTTGGCCCGATCCTCGGTGCGCTGCCACCGGTGCTCGTCGCGCTCTTCACCGACCCCATCACCGCGCTGTGGGTCGCGCTGCTGTTCGTCGGGCTGCAGCAGGTCGAGGGCCACGTGGTCGCACCGCAGGTGTTCGGCCACACGCTGCGCATCAACCCGCTGCTCGTGATCTTCGCGCTGCTGTTCGGGCTCGAGCTCTACGGGGTCATCGGTGCGCTCATCGCTCTGCCGATCCTCGCGATCGTCCGCGAGACGGTCGTCTACCTGAGCCGTCATGTGACGCTCGAGCCGTGGGACGAGACGTCTCGCAGGCTTCTGTGAGCGCCGCTCTCAGCGTCCGCGCGGTCAGCAAGCAGTTCGGAGAGCTGCAGGCGCTGCGCGATGTGAGCTTCGACGTCGTCGCGGGCGAGCTCGTCGCGGTGATCGGACCGAACGGCGCGGGCAAGACGACCCTGCTGTCGATCGTCGCCGGCGTCCAGCCGCCCAGCTCCGGAACGGTGAGCCGCGGACCCGCGGAAGTCGGGTGGGCGCCGCAGCAGCCGGCGCTCTACACGAGGCTGTCGGTCGCCGAGAACCTCGAGCTGTTCGCGCACCTCGAGAAGGTTGAGGACCCCCGAGCGGCGGTCGAGCGGATGCTCGAGCAGACGGGGCTTCGCGGACGCGCCGCGGAGCGCGTTGGCCGGCTCTCCGGCGGCAACCGCCAGCGTGTGAACGTGGCACTCGGCCTGATCGGCGACCCGCCCGTGCTGGCGCTCGACGAGCCCTCTGCGTCGCTCGACCCGGCCCAGCGCGAGCGCCTGTGGGTGTTCATCGCGGGCCTGGCGCGGGCCGGCAGGGCGATCGTCTTCTCGACGCACAACGTCGCCGAGGCGCAGCGCTACGCCGGCCGCGTGATCGTCCTCGCCGACGGAAGGATGCTGTTCGACGACACCCCGGCGGCCCTGCTGCGCGAGGCAGGGGAGCCCGACAGCGGCGATCTGGAGCGTGCGCTCGTGAAGTTCCTCGAGGACCGCGCCAGCTCCCCGGAGGCGGGCGCGCGATGAGATGGCTGCTGCGAAAGGACCTGTTGATCCTCGGTCGCTCGCGGCTGCTCGTGGCGCTGCTGATCGTCTACCCGGTGGTGATCGCCCTGCTGATCGGCTTCGCGATCTCGCGCAGCCCGTCGCGGCCGCGCGTGGCGATCGTGGACGAGACCCCGCCGGGCGCGACGATCCAGGTCGGCAGCGAACGGGTGAGTGTCGGCCAGTATGCGCAGCACCTCTTCAGCCAGGTTCAGCCGGTCCGGGCGACGACCAGGGCGCAGGCCGTCTCGAAGGTCAAGTCGGCCGAAGTTCTGGCGGCGGTGGTGATCCCGCCGGACATCGCGGCGCGGGTCTCCTCGGCGACCCGTCAGGCGGAACTGGAAGTCATCTACAACGGCGATGCGCTCGAGCAGGCGATCGTGCAATCTCAGATCAACGCGGCGCTCGCGCAGGCGAACCTGGCCTTCTCAGAACAGATCCAGCGCGCTGCCGCGAGGGCGATCGACCTACTGCTGCGGGGCGGGAACCTTGGCGCGCTCGGGGCGCCGGGGAACCTGATCGGGCTCGAGGAAATCCCGCCGCTGCTGCACCGCATCATCGCGCGCACGCCAGCCGGCGCGGACCGCGCGTCGCTGGAACGGGTCGCCACGTTCGCCGGCTTCGCCGCGCAGAACCTCAACATCAGCAAGAACGTCCTGGCGACGGTGGGTCAGCCGATACGCGTGCGCAGCACGCTGCTGCGCGGCCGGCGCACGCCCCTGAACACGTTTGCCGTGGTCGTCGCGGTGAGCGTCTCGCTGATGTTCGTCTGTGTGCTGCTCGCCGCCGGGGGGCTGGCGCTCGAGCGCGAGGAGCACGCGCTGGGGCGGCTGGTGCGCGGCCTCGTCTCGCGGGAGACGCTCCTCGCGGAGAAGGGGCTGCTGGCCGCCGGCTGCTCGTTCGCAGTGGCGTTTGCGATGCTCGCCGGAGTGGGGGCGTTCGTGACGCTCGACTGGAGCCGCGTCGGCCTGTGGCTCGTAGCCCTCGCCTTCGGCGCTCTTGCCTTCGGCGCCCTTGGCGTGGCGATCGGGGCACTCGCGCGCGAGGTACGGGCCGCGTCGCTGCTCGCCTTCCTGCTCTCGCTGCCCCTCGCCTTCCTCGCGCTGGTGCCGGCGGGCGCCGTGGCACACGGTTTCTACGACGCGATCGCCACCGTCTCTTTCATCTTCCCATTCAAGGCCTCGCTGCAGGCGCTGGATGCCGCGGTCAACCGAGCCTCCCCGTCACTTGGACTGTCGCTGCTGCATCTGGCCGGCCTCGCGATCGCCTTCGGCGTGCTCGCCCGCGTGGGGCTGCGGCGGGCGGAATGACGCACTAACCTGGGAAGACCATGGCCTTTCCACAGACGCGCATGCGCAGGCTGCGGGCCACGGCCGGCCTGCGTGGGCTCGTGCGTGAGACCGATCTGCGCGCAGGGCAGCTCGTGCTGCCCCTGTTCGTCGCTGAGACGGCGCCCTCCGAGCACGGTGGACGCGAGCCGATCGGGCCGATGCCCGGCGTCGATCGCCTCTCCCTGCCGGCGGCCGTCGCCGAAGCACAGGAGGCAGCGGCGCTCGGCATCGCCGCGGTGATGCTGTTCGGGATCCCGGCGGAGAAGGACGATGAGGGCTCGGGCGCCTGGGAGGACGAGGGGATCGTCCAGCTCGCGACCCGCGCGATCAAGCAGGCCGAGCCGGACATACTGGTGATCACCGACGTGTGCCTCTGCGAGTACACCGCGCACGGACACTGCGGCGTGTTGCGCGCCGACGGAGCAGTCGACAACGATGCGACGCTCGAGCTGCTCGGACGTGCCGCGGTCAGCCACGCGCGGGCCGGCGCCGACCTGCTCGCTCCGTCGGACATGATGGACGGCCGCGTCGGGGCGATCAGGCAGGAGCTCGACGGGGAGGGTTTCGAGGAAACGCCGATCCTCGCCTACTCGGCGAAGTTCGCATCGGCCTTCTACGGACCGTTCCGCGACGCCGCGGACTCGGCCCCCGCGTTCGGCGACAGGCGCGGCTATCAGATGGACCCGGCCAACGGGGGTGAGGCGGTGCGCGAGGCGCTGCTCGACGTGCGCGAGGGCGCCGACATGGTGATGGTCAAGCCGGCGCTCGCCTACGGCGATCTGATCCGTGAGGTGAAGCTCGCGACCGGCCTCCCGGTTGCGGCCTACAACGTGAGCGGCGAGTATGCGATGGTCAAGGCCGCGGCCGCCGCCGGCTACCTCGAGGAGCGCGCCACGGTTCTCGAGATCCTCACCTCCCTGCGCCGCGCCGGCGCCGACACGATCATCTCCTACCACGCAAAGGACGCCGCCCGATGGCTAGCAGAGCAGACCTGATCGACGATGCGGCTGACGCCGAGCGCGCGAGCGCGGCGATCGCGAAGACCCGCAGCCGCAAGGACGGTGCGGCCGTGCCGCTCGACGACGTCGACCGCAGGCTGCTGAACCTGATGCAGGGCAGCTTCCCGATCGCACCGCGACCCTACCGGCGCGTCGCCGAGCTCGGCACGATCTCCGAGCTCGAGGCGATGCAGCGCGTCCAGCATCTGCTCGACAAGCGCATC
The DNA here is from genome assembly GCA_025963935.1 of Solirubrobacterales bacterium. Lineage (GTDB taxonomy): Bacteria > Actinomycetota > Thermoleophilia > Solirubrobacterales > Solirubrobacteraceae > Palsa-744. The sequence continues at coordinate 5,367 of JAOPZV010000049.1, read as the reverse complement.
ATCCGCCAGGTCACGCCCATCTTCGACACCCGGGCGCTGGGCTACTCCTCGATGCTCGTGGCGGCGAAGGTCGATCCGGAGCATCCACATCGCGCGGCGGCGGTGATCAACGAACACCCTGGCGTGTCGCACAACTACCTGCGCAACCACGAGTTCAACCTGTGGTTCACGATCGCCACCGAGCCCGACTCGAAGCTCGGCCTGGAGGGCACGCTCGAGGTGCTCGCCCGCGAAGCCGGCGCCGAGTCCGTCCGTCAGCTGCCCACGCTGAGGCTGTTCAAGATCCGCATGGACCTCGAAATGGAGGGCGACACCGACGCGCTCGCGAGCTCCGCCGAGGCCACCGCGCCGATCGAGCTCGAACCGCAGCCCTATGACGAGCTCGACATCGCGGTGATCCGCGCGCTGCAGGGGGACATGCCGGTCGTCGAGGAGCCCTACGCGGCTGCCGCCGCGGCGCTCGGCATGAGCGACGAGCGCTTCCTGGACCACCTCGCCGGCATGCAGGAGCGCGGCCTGCTGCGCCGCGTCGCCGCGATCCTCTATCACCGTCGAGCCGGGTTCTCCGCGAACGGGATGGGCGTGTGGAACGTCCCCGAGCCGCGGATCTTCGAGGTGGGCTGTTCGATGGCGGCGGTGCGCGGCGTCTCGCACTGCTATCAGCGCCCGACGTACGAGGACTGGCCCTACTCGGTCTTCACGATGGCGCATGGCCGCTCCAAGGAGGAGTGCGACGCGGTGCTTGACGCGATCGCCGAGAAGACCGGAATCCACGAGCGGGCGACGCTGTACTCCTCGACCGAGTTCAAGAAGATCCGCCTGCTCTACTTCACAGAGGACTTCAAGAACTGGGAGAGCAGGCACGCCTGAGCGTGACGGCGTCGCTCACCGACACGCGCTCGGCCGAGCTCTATAGACGCGCCCTCGAGGTGATCCCCGGCGGGGTCAACTCTCCGGTGCGCGCGATGCGGGCGATCGGACGTGACCCGATCTTCATCGCCCGAGGGGAGGGCGCCGAGCTGATCGACGTCGACGGCAACCGGTTCCTCGATTACGTCTGCTCGTGGGGCCCGCTGATCCACGGCCACTCCCATCCCCACGTGCTGGCCGCGATCGGCGAGGCGGCTGCCAGGGGAACGAGCTTCGGCGCCCCGACCGCCGGCGAGGTCGAGCTGGCGGCCGAGGTCGCTCGCCGGATGGAAGGGGTGGACATGCTGCGCATGACCTCCTCCGGCACGGAGGCGACGATGACCGCCGTGCGGCTCGCCCGCGCCGCGACCGGACGTGAGTTGGTGCTGAAGTTCGCCGGCGCCTACCACGGCCACGTCGACGGACTGCTGGCGCAGGCTGGGTCGGGGCTCGCCACCCAGGCGCTTCCGGCAAGCCCCGGCGTGCCGCCGAGCGCGGCGGCGGGGACGGTCGTGGTGCCATGGAACGATCCCGACACACTCGCCGCGGCCACCGAGCGCCAGGAGCTCGCGGCGATCATCGCCGAGCCGCTGCCCGCCAACATGGGCGTGGTGCCGCCGGCCGCGGGCTTCCTCGAGCTCCTTCGGGAGCGAGCCGACGCGTCAGGGTCGCTGCTGATCCTCGACGAGGTGATCAGCGGCTTCCGCGTCGCCCACGGCGGGGCGCAGGAGCTGACTGGGGTCGTCGGCGACCTGACGATCATGGGCAAGGTCATCGGCGGCGGGCTGCCTGCGGCCGCCGTCGGCGGCCGTGCAGACCTCATGCGGATGCTCGCTCCTTCCGGAGACGTGTACCAGGCGGGCACGCTGTCGGGCAACCCACTGGCCATCGCCGCCGGCCTGGCGACCCTCGAGCTGCTCGACGAGGCCGCCTACCTGCGCCTGGCATCGCTCACCGCCGAGCTCGCCCAAGGCCTGCGGCAGGCGGCCGGCTCCTATCCGGTGCAGGTGGTGAGCGTCCCCGGGCTGCTCACCGTGTTCTTCAGCGAGCGCCCCGTGAGCTCCTTCGCGGATGCGCTCGGGTGCGATCTCGACGCCTACGGCGCGTGGTGCCGTGAGCTGCTCTCGCGCGGCGTGTATCCGCCTCCGTCGCAGTTCGAGGCCTGGTTCCCCTCCCTCGCGCACACTCGCGAGCAGATCGACCGCACGCTCGAGGCGGCCGCGGCAGCCTTCTCCTGCCTTCCCGCACGCGGGGACCCGGCATGACCCCAGCGGGGCGCGTATGAGCGGTGAAGGGCTCGAGCGCCTCCGGGAGCTGCTGCGCGAGCAGGGCGGCCTGATGGCCACGCTCGTCGAACAGGGCGGGGACGGGCACCACGACACGCCGGCCCGCGGCGCGTCCGCGAGCCCTGCGACCGTCGCGGCCGGCGGTCCCCGCGCGGCCGGCCGCCGCGAGGAGTACGAGCTGCTGGTGGAGGCGATCTACGAGGGCTACCTGCTGCACTACGGCTCACCGCGGGTGCTTCGCGCGCCTGAGGCGGACCTCGGGCTGCTGGCGGGGGACCAGCTCTACGCGATCGGTCTCGCGCGGCTCGTCGCGCTCGGCGACACGGCGGCCGTGGCCGAGCTGGCCGACACGATCACGCTCAGCGCGCTTGCCCACGGCGGCGGCGAGCACGGCCTGGCCGAGGCAGTGTGGGCGGCCGGAGCGCGCGCCGTGGGCTGGGGCTCGAGCGACACGCACCGGCGGGCCAAGGACCTTGCCTTCGCCGGCGCCCCCAATGCGATCGAGGCGATGCGCACAAGCGCCGCCGCGGGCCCAGCGTCGCCCTGAATCGCGCCTCGATATTGTTCGAGGCGGTGCCAGACAAGCGCGCAAAGCACAAGTCGAAGTACACTCTCGACCGCGGAATCCCCGGGGCCTTCGAGGGCGAGACGGTCACGCGGAGACGGTTCATGACCGGCAGCGCTCACTCGGCGGGAGCCGTCGCCGCCGGGGCCTTCACGCTACCTGCGCTCGGGTTCGCGATCGGCCCGATCTTCAAGAGCACCCCCCAGCACTGGGAGACGGCCGGCCCGCCCAGCTACTTCACGGACAACAACTACGTACCGGTCGTCATCACGCTGACCGCCGGGATCGGCGAGGCCGGCAAGACGACCGTCTACGTGCGCAAGTTCAACCCGTCCATCGATACCGACCCCTATGACCAGAACATGCCGTACATCGCGATCTCCACACGCTGCGCGCATCTCGGCTGCCCGGTGCGCTGGGTCGACGCCGCCGAGCGCTTCATCTGCCCGTGCCACGGCGGCGTGTACGACCTGCTGGGCCGTCGCGTCGGCGGTCCCCCGGTGCGCCCACTCGACCGCTTCTACACGCGGGTCGTCGGCGAACAGGTGCAGATCGGCCCTCGCTTCAGCGTCAACAGCGAGCTGCGCCGCTTCGCGCCACGGGACCCCGGAGAGCCGATCGACGGCGTCGGCCAGTACCTCTACCCGTCGCGGCCCGGCGCCCAGAAACCGTAGCCCCGAGACCCGGATCAGACCGTGCCAAGACTTCCCAAGCTCCCCTCCCCTCCCGTCCCCGGCCCGCTGAAGGCGCCGCCTCCGCGCCCGGGCGAGGGCAATGGAGCGGTGGGGCCGCTAGAGGAGGCCAAGGAGGCCGGGATCACCGTCGTCGACTGGGTCGACGAGCGCACCTCGCTGAGCGGCGCCGGACGTTGGCTGATGTTCCGCAAGGTGCCGAAAGGCACCAACTGGTTCTACACGCTCGGCTCGGCCACGATGTTCGCGTTCCTCTCCCAGGCGGTGACCGGCGTGTTCCTCGCGATGTACTACCGCCCCGATCCGTCCGGCGGGGCGTACGAGTCGATCCGACACGTCACCAACGACGTGTTCCTCGGCCAGTTCGTGCGCGGGATGCACAAGTGGGGATCGAGCGTGATGGTGATCCTCGTGTTCCTGCACATGGGCCGCACCTTCTTCTTCGGCGCATACAAGTATCCGCGCGAGCTGAACTGGGTGATCGGCGTCGTGCTGCTGATCCTCACGATGACGATGTCCTTCACCGGCTACCTGCTCCCGTTCGACCAGCGCGCCTACTGGGCGACGATCGTCGGCGTGAACATCAACGGCACCGGCCCGCTGATCGGGCCATACCTCAGCGACTTCCTGCGCGGCGGCTCGGAATTCGGGGCGACGACGCTGTCGCGCTTCTATGCGATCCACATGCTGCTCGTCCCCGGCCTGCTCGCAGCGCTGATCGGCGCGCACCTGTACCTCGTCGCGAAGCTGGGCACTACGGCGCCGCCGTGGCTGAAAGCCGAAAAGCGCGCCGAGCTGCACGAGGCGGAGGTCTAGAGCCGGTGCGCCGCTGCGACCAAGCGCGTGCGCCACGCGCCGCGAAGGATCAGCCGTGAACAAGCGCGAGAAGGAGGCATATCTCCGCGACTACGCGATCCTGAAGGCCAAAGGCAAGCCGTTCTTCCCGTACGCGGTCGCGAAGGACGGCGCGATGGCATGCGTGGTGATGGCGGTGATCATCACGATGTCGTTGGTCCTCGGCGCGGAGCTCGGTTCCAAGGCCAACCCGACGACCACCACCTACGTGCCGCGACCGGAGTGGTACTTCTTCTTCCTCTTCGAGGTGCTGCGCGTGATCAAGCCGCCGAGCCTCGTCCCGCTGGCCACGATCGGCGTGCCGACGCTCGCCATGATCCTGCTCTTCCTCCTGCCGTTCTACGACCGTGGCCCCGAGCGGCGCCCGGAGCGGCGTCCGATCGCGACGGTGACGGGCATCGTGGTGATCGCCGCGATGGCCTTCCTGACCTACGAGGGCGCCAACGCGGGCTCGCCCACGGCGATCGAAATGCCGACGCCCGCCCACGTCGTCAAGGCCGGCGGAGCCACGCTGGGCGAATACGAAGCCGGCAAGCTGGTCGTCGCCCAATCGGGCTGCCTCGCCTGCCACAAGATCGGCGAGAACGGCAACAGCGGCCCCGGACCCGACCTGACGCACATCGCCTCGCGCCTGCCGCGCCAGGGGATCGCGCGCACGCTCGTGAACCCGACGGCGCCGATGCCCTCCTTCAAGAACCTGCCACCGCAGAAGTTCAAATCGGTCGTCGAATTTCTGTCGCAGCTCAAGTAGCTACCCATGCACGCTGGTCCCGGAGGCGGCGCCGGAAAGCTGGAGCCGCGACAGGTGCGCGCGATGTTCGACCGGATCGCCGGCGTCTATGACCTGATGAACACGGCGATGACCGCCGGCCTGCATCACCGCTGGCGGGCACGCGCGGTCGACATGGCGATGGTGGGCCCAGGCAGCCGTGTCCTCGACGTCGCGACAGGCACGGGGGACCTGGCGATGGAGCTCGCCCGGCGCGTGTCGCCCGGCGGCCAGGTGCTCGGCAGCGACTTCGCCGAGGGGATGCTGGAGCGCGCTCGAGCCAAGGCCGCG
>JAOPZV010000039.1 GCA_025963935.1 Solirubrobacterales bacterium | reverse complement strand
CCGGTGAGGCTCTCCAGGCCGGCATAGACCTGCAGCGCATCGTCCGATACCGCCGCGGGTTGCTCGCCCCGCTCGCGCAGCAGCTCGGCTAGCGCGACCGCGACCGCGGTCTTCCCGACGCCCGTCGGTCCGAACAGCGCGAGGATTCGCATGCAGATAGGCTCACAGCTTGTGCAGATCTCTGGTTGCACCGTCCTGCTGACAGGCGCGACGGGAGGAATAGGGCAGGCGATCGCCCGCGCGCTCGCGGGACGCGGCGCGAAGCTGATCCTCACCGGTCGCCGCGCCGACGTGCTGGAGCCGCTGGCGGCCGAGCTCGATGCGCGCGCGCTGGCGGTCGACCTCAGCTCGGCCGAGGACGTCGATCGCCTTGTCGGTGAGGCGGGAGACGTTGACATCCTCCTCGCCAATGCGGCGCTGCCCGCCGCCGGAACGCTGGCCTCGTTCTCGATCGAGGAGATCGACCGCGCGCTCGACGTCAACCTGCGCGCTCCGATCGTGCTCTCCCACGCGCTGGCGCCGGGCATGGTCGAGCGTGGCAGGGGTCACCTGCTGTTCGTCTCCTCGCTGTCCGGCAAGGCCGCGACCCCGGGCTCGGGTATCTACAGCGCTTCGAAGTACGGGCTGCGCGGCTTCGCATCGGCGCTGCGGGCCGATCTGCGCAGCAGCGGCGTGGGCGTCTCGACCGTCTTCCCGGGCTTCATCCGCGACGCCGGCATGTTCGCGGAGGCGGGTGTCGAGCTCCCGTCCGGTGTCGGGACGCGCACCCCGGAGGACGTCGCACGGGCGGTCGTGAGCGCGATCGAGCGCAACCGCGGCGAGGTCGACGTGGCTCCGTTGCAGATGCGCGCCGGCGCGATCTTCGCAAGCCTTGCCCCGGAGCTCGCAGGAAGCGTCGCCCGCCGGATGGGCTCAGAGGAGATCTCCCGCCGCATGGAGGAGGGTCAGCGCGAGAAGCGCTGAGATGAGCGGCGAGCGCCGCTCAGAAGAGAGTTCCCTGACGGACCGCCGCCGACGGGAACGCCTCGTCGCGGCCGACGGAGTCGCCTTGCTCACCGCCCGCCGGGCGCATCCGCCAGAAAGCTCCGGGCCGCCCGCCGCGGCGCACCATCCGCGAGAGGCGATCGCGTTCCTCGCGGGGGGCGTAGGCGCCCCGGCGGTAGAGCTCGCGGTAGCGCGGCACGAGGTCCGGCCGCTGCGAGCTCAGCCAATCCATGAACACTTTGCGGACGTCCCCACGGAGGTGCAGGGCGACCCCCGCGACGTTCGTCGCGCCGGCCGCAGCGGCCAGCTCGAGCAGCGGCTCCACCTGGTGCGGGGCATCGTTGATGCCGGGCATCAGCGGAGCAACCAACACTCCCGTCGGGATGCCGGCGCGATTGAGCTCCGCGACGGCCTCCAGCCGGGCCCGCGGGCTCGGCGTGTGCGGCTCGGTCGCCCGCCACGCCTTCTCGTCCAGCGTGGGGATCGACAGGCATGCCGTGAACCCGGCGCGCTCGGCGATTTCCTGCATCAGCTTCAGGTCCCGCAGCAGCAGCGGAGACTTGGTCAGCACCGAGCACGGGTTGCACGCGTCGCGCATCGCCTCCCAGATCCCCTCCATCAGGCGGTAGCGGCCCTCCACCCACTGGTAGGGGTCGGTGTTCGTACCGAGCGCCACATGCTCGTGCTTCCAGGACTTCCGCGCCAGCTCTGCCCGCAGAACCTCCGGCGCATTGACCTTCACGACGATCTCCCGCTCGAAGTCGCGACCCGCGTCGAAGTCGAGGTACTTGTGGGTCGGACGCGCGAAGCAGTAAGTGCACGCATGCGAGCAACCCCTGTACGGGTTGATCGTCCAGCGGAAGGGCATCCGCGATTGCTCGGGCACGCGATTCAGGACCGACTTCGCGTGCACCTCGTAGAACCTCGTGTCGAGTGCCTCGGGAGCCTCGAAGCGGCGCACCGCAGCCGGGTCACGGTAACCCGGCAAACGGCGCTGCTCCGCGGAATCCTCGCTCAGGTTGCTCCAGCGCACGAACATATGTTCGCATACCTGCAGGACGCCCGCGCCGGGCTTCCCCCTGCGCCTCGGCTGGGCTCAGAAGTCGCGCACGAAGCGTGCCCGGTCGGACTGACGCTCGTAGCCCGCCGCTCGCCAGAAGCCGAGTGCGACAGGCATCTCGGTGGACACCAGCGCGTCGATCCTCTCGGCGCCCCGCTCGCGGAGCCGCTTCTCCCCCTCGCGTACCAGCCGCGTCGCCAGGCCGCACCGCCGGTAGGGCGGATCGACCGCCAGGCGGTAGAGGCTCCCGCGCCAGCCGTTCCAGGCCGCGATCACGACGCCGACGATGCGTCCCTCCGCCTCGACCACGAGCAGCGCGCCCGGGTCGGCGTCGAGCAGCCGGCGCAGGCCGTCGATGCTTTCGCCGGGCGTGGGCGGCGCCTCGGCCCGCCCCCACAGCTCGAGCACGCCGCGGAGGTCGGCGGGAAGGCCCCGACGCGGCTTGCAATCGGTCAGGCTCGCGGCAATCAGAGCTCGATCACGCTGCGGATGCCGTCCTGCGCCTCCATCAGCTCGAAGCCGCGGTTCACCTCGTCCAGGCGCAGGCGGTGGGAGATGAAGGGGTCCACGTCGATGTCCCCGGCGAGGTAGTGGTCCACGAGCGCCGGCACGTCCTCGCGACCCTTCAGGCCGCCGAATGAGGAGCCGCACACCCTGCGCCCGGTGATCAGCAGGCGCGGCACCACGTCGAGTGTCTCCCCCCGCCCGGCCACACCGCAGACGGTGCACAGCCCCCATCCCATGCGCGCGGCCTCGACGGCCTGGCGCATCACCGCCACGTTGCCGGTGGCCTCGAATGTGTAGTCCGCGCCGAAGCCTCCCGTCATCTCGAGGATCCGCTGCACCACGTCCGGGCCGCCCTGCAGCACGTCCGTCGCTCCCTGTCCGCGGGCGAGCTCGAGGCGCTCCGGCGCGAGGTCGACGCACACGATGCGCTCGGCCCCCTGCAAGCGGCAACCGGCGACCGCCCCGAGGCCCACCATGCCGGCGCCGAACACCACGCATGTCGAGCCGGCGCGCACCTGGGCCGTCTTCATCGCCGCGCCAAGGCCGGTGGACAGGCCGCACGCGAACAGGCACGCCCGGTCGAGTGGCGCCTCGCGGTCGATGCGGGCGAGCGCGATCTCGGGCATGACCGTGTACTCGGCGAACGTCGAGGTGCCCATGAAGTGGCGCAGCGGCTCGCCGCCGCGCGCCAGTCGCGTCGTGCCGTCGGGCAGATAGCCGAGGTTCTGCTGCTCGCGGATCGCCAGGCACAGGTTCGTGAGGGCGCTGAGGCAGTGCACGCACTCCCCGCACTGCGGCGAGAACAGCGTGACCACGTGGTCTCCCTCGCCGAGCAGCGACACGTCCGCGCCGCAGCGCTCGACGACGCCCGCGCCCTCGTGGCCGAGCACGGTAGGCGCATAGCCGGAGGGGTCCACGCCGGAGGCCGTGTACATGTCGGTGTGACAGATGCCGCACGCAACCAGCCTCACGAGCACCTCTTTCGGCCCGGGATCGGCCAGCTCGACATCCTGCACGACCAGCGGCTCGGCGAACCGCTCGAGCACGGCCGCGCGCATCCTCATCGCGCGGGAAGGCTCCCTGATCGGGCGAGCAGGCGCTCCTCGCCGGACAGCGTCTGGCTGGTGGCCGCGAGCACCTCCACATGCGCGAGCTCGCCGGGCGCGGCGAGACCCGTGAAGTTCACCACCTTGTTGTGGCGCGTGCGCCCGCGCAGGCGATCCGGGTCGGTGCGCGAGGCGCCTTCGACCAGCACCTCCACGGTGCGCCCCACGAAGCGCTCGGCCCGCTCGCGGGCCTTGCGTTGCACGAGCTCCAGGAGCCGCTCCATGCGCTCGACCTTGACCGGGTGCGGCACGACGCCATCGGTGATGTCCGCCGCGCTCGTGCCGCGCCGGGGCGAGAATATGAACGTGAAGGCCGCGTCGTAGCCGACCTCCTCCACCACCTCGAGCGTCTCGTCGAAGTCCTCCTCGGTCTCCCCCGGGAACCCCACGATGATGTCGGTCGTCAGCGACGCGTCGGGGACGTGCTCGCGGATCAGCGCCACGCGGTCCAGATAGCGCCCGCGGTCATAGGTCCGGCGCATCGCCTTCAGCATGCGGCTCGAGCCCGACTGCAGGGGCAGGTGGATGTGCTCGCACACGCTCGGCAGCTCGGCGTGCGCGCGAATGACGTCCTCGCGCATGTCCTTCGGGTGGGGGCTTGTGTAGCGGATGCGCTCGATCCCCTCGATCGCGTCGAGCCGGCCGAGCAGCTCGGCGAAGCTAGTGCGCTCCGGGCGCTGACCAGCAGACGCCTTGGTGGTCAGGTCGCGCCCGTAGGAGTTGACGTTCTGGCCGAGCAGCGTCACCTCGCGCACGCCCTCGGCGGCCATCGCGGCGACCTCAGCCACGAGCTCCGCGGGCGGGCGGCTGACCTCGCGCCCGCGCGTCGAGGGCACTATGCAGTAGGAGCAGGAGCAGTTGCAGCCGACGCTGATCTGAAGCCATCCCTGGAAGGGACGCGCGCGGCGTGCCGGAAGCCGACCGGTGAAGCCCTCGAACTCGAAGTAGCCCTGCGCGGTCACCGAGTCGCTCGTCAGGAACTCTGCGAGCTTCGGCACCTGGCCCGGTCCGAAGGCCACGTCAACGAACGGAAAGCGCTCGAAAACCTCCTCCTTGACCGATTGCGCCCAACAACCGCCCACGCCCACGATCCGCTGGGGCTGCTCGCGCTTCAGGCGCTTGGCCTCCCCCAGATGTGAGAGGAACCGGCTGTCTGCCGTCTCACGGATCGAGCATGTGTTGAAGAGGATCACGTCCGCCTGCGCCCGTTCGGATGCCTCGGCGTAGCCAAGCGACTCGAGCATTCCCTTCATCCGCTCGGAGTCGTGCTCGTTCATCTGGCACCCGAAGGTCGTCAGGTGGTAGCGCTTCATGGCGACAGCGTACCTGCGACATTCCGCACGCGAGCGAAGGACGCCGCCTGGTCGGCGACGACCGGTTTGCGCCGTGCCAGCGAGTCGCTAGGCCGCGGCGACTGCTGGTTCGCTTGCGATCGGCGGCGCGATCTCCTTGTCGCGGTCGATCGGCGTCACGAGATCGCGGCCCAATCCCAGTGCCGCGTAGATCTTGTCTTCGATCTCCTTCGCCACCGCGGGGTTCGCGTCGAGATGGGCCTTGGCGTTGCCGCGCCCCTGGCCGAGGCGATCCTCGCCATAGGAGAAGAACGAGCCTGACTTGGACACGATGTTGTGCTCCAGGCCCAGGTCGATCAGGCAGCCGGCGGTCGAGATCCCCTTGCCGAACTCGATGTCGAACTCCGCCTGGCGGAAGGGGGCGGCGACCTTGTTCTTGACGACCTTCACGCGAACCCGGTTGCCGACCGCCTCGGTGCCGTCCTTGAGCGTCTCGATGCGGCGGATGTCCAGACGCTGTGAGGCGTAGAACTTCAACGCGCGCCCACCGGGCTGGGTCTCGGGCGAGCCGAACATCACGCCGACCTTTTCACGGATCTGGTTGGTGAGGATGCAGAGCGTCTGCGTCCGGTTGAGGTTGCCGGCGAGCTTGCGCATCGCCTGGGACATCATGCGCGCCTGCGCCCCCACGGTCTGATCGCCCATCTGCCCCTCGAGCTCCACGCGCGGTGTCAGCGCCGCGACCGAGTCGATCGCGACGACGTCCACGGCGCCCGAGCGCACGAGCATGTCGGCGATCTCCAGGGCCTGCTCCCCGTAGTCCGGCTGTGAGACGAGCAGCTCGTCGATGTCGACGCCGATCTCCTTCGCGTACAGGGGATCCATCGCGTGCTCGGCGTCGATGAACGCGCACACGCCGCCGAGTTTCTGCGCCTCGGCCAGCACGTGGTAGATCATCGTCGTCTTGCCCGAGGACTCGGGGCCGAAGACCTCCACGATGCGCCCGCGTGGAACTCCGCCGATGCCCAGTGCCAGGTCGAGCGACAGCGCGCCCGTGGGGATCGCCTCGCAGCGCACCTGCGCGCCCTCGTCGCCCATGCGCATGACCGTGCCCTTGCCGAACTCGCGCTCGATCTGCGTGAGCGCGCCCTGAAGGGCGGCGTCGCGCGCCTTGGCGGCCTTCTCCTGGTCGGTCACGGACATGGTCTTACTCCTCC
>JAOPZV010000288.1 GCA_025963935.1 Solirubrobacterales bacterium | reverse complement strand
CCTCGATTCACCTACACCTAAGGTTGAGGTGTAGGTGAATTAGCGTAGTTTGCCTTGAACGTGTGTCTGTGGTGTGTAGACTCGCCGCCCATGGTGACGGCGACCGGCACGACGTCCTCAAACACATCCACGGCCCCCGAGCGGTCCCTCAACCAGAGGATGGACGCCCTCGCGAGAGCCAACCAGATCCGGATCAAGCGCGCGCAGCTCAAGCGGGATCTGAAGTCCGGCCGCCGCTCGATCCACTCGCTGCTGCTCGAGCCGCCCGAATGGGTGGAGACCGCCAAGGTGTTCGACATGCTGCTCGCCGTGCCCAAGTACGGCCGCGTGAAGGTCAACAAGATCCTCGCGCACTGCCGCATCGCGCCGAGCAAGACGATCGGCGGGCTGTCCGAGCGTCAGCGCAGCGAGCTGATCTCCCTACTCCACCACTAGGCCGGGCCCTCCGTTCCCACCGAAGTCGGCACTAGGGTGCCTCCGGTGGCGCGCGTGTTCGTCATCACGGGACCCTCCGGGGTCGGCAAGGGAACGCTGATCCGCGCGCTGATGGAGCGGCTGCCTGACCTCGAGCTGTCGGTCTCGGCAACCACGCGCGAGCCCCGGGCGGGGGAGCGCGACGGTGTCGACTACCACTTCCTGAGTCGCCAGGAGTTCGATCGCAGGGTCGCGGCCGGCCACTTCGTCGAGCACGCCGACTACGCCGGGCGCAGCTACGGGACCCTGCGCTCGGAGCTCGAGGACAGGATCAGCGCCGGCGTGCCGGTCGTCCTCGAGATCGAGGTGCAGGGCGCACGCCAGGTGCGCGCGGCGATGCCCGAGGCGGTCCAGGTGTTCATCGCCCCACCGTCGCTGGCTGCGCTGCGCACGAGGCTCGTCGGGCGCGGAACGGACGATCCGGCCGAGGTCGAGCGCCGGCTGGGGGTCGCCGAGCAGGAGCTGAAGGCTCAGACCGAGTTCGGCCACGTGGTCGTCAACGACCGCCTCGACGACGCGCTCGAGCGCCTCACCGCGATCGTCGCCGCGGAGCTTGGCTGAACGAGCCGGCGGGAGGCGCCGGAGGCCCGCGTGGGCAGCCGGCGGGCGGGGCCGCGGTGGTTCGCCACCGGCCCCGATGGGGCCGCGGGCGGGACCTATTACACTGGGAGGCCAACCAGGAAAGGCAGCGCATCAGTGATCTCTCCCCGCATCGACCACCTGCTCGAGCAGGTCGACTCCAACTACGCCAGCGTGATCGTGGCCGCCAAGCGCGCACGGCAGATCAACAGCTACTACCACAACCTCGGCGAGGGCACCTTCGACGAGTTCCCGCCGCCGATGGTGGAGTCGGGCTCGAAAAACTACCTGACGATCGCCCTCGAGGAGGTCGCAGCGGGGAAGCTGAAGTACCACTACCGCTAGGAAGCGGGTCTGCGGCTCGCGGGGAGCCCCGCGCAAGCGGCCCACCAGCGCTTGCCCAGCGGCTGCCCGGCGTCTAAAACCTCAAGGGTCATGTCCCGGATACTGCTCGGCGTCAGCGGCGGCATAGCCGCATACAAGGCGCTTGAGCTGATACGGCTCGCGACCGCCGCGGGGCACGCGGTCAGGGTCGTCCAGAGCCCCGCCAGCAGGCGCTTCGTCGGCGAGGCGTCGTTCGCCGCCCTCACCGGTGCGCCGGTGCTCGTGAGCGAGTTCGAGCGCGACCCCGCACGTGGCGCGTTCCCGGGCCAGGAGCAGCCTGCGCGGGAACCGCTGAGCCACCTGGAGCTGGTCGCCAACGCGGACATCTACCTGATCGCCCCGGCGTCCGCCAACACGATCGCCAAGCTCGCCGCGGGGATCGCGGACAACCTGCTCGGCAGCTGCGCCCTCGCCGCCACCTGCCCGCTCGTCGTAGCGCCGGCGATGAACAACCACATGTACGAGCATCCCGCCACGCGCGCGAATCTCGCGACGCTGCGCGAGCGCGGCGTCCACGTGATCGAGCCCGACAGCGGACGCCTCGCCTCCGAGGGCGAGCAGGGCATCGGGCGCCTCGCCGAGCCGGCGCGGCTGCTGGCCGCCTGCGAGGCGGTGCTGGCCGGCGCCGTGGGCACAGAGGCCGCGTCGGGGCAGGACTGGCAGGGCCTGAACGTGCTCGTCACCGCCGGCGGCACGCGCGAGCCAATCGACAGCGTGAGGTTCCTCGGCAACAGCTCCTCCGGGCGCATGGGTCTCGCGCTGGCCGGCGCGGCACGGGCGCGCGGCGCGGCGGTCACCCTGGTCGCGGCGAACGTGGCTCTGCCGCCGCCTGACGGCGTCGTCTGCCGGCAGGTCGTCACCGCCGCCGAGCTGAAGACGGCATGTGAGGAGGAGTTCCCCGGCTGCGACGTGCTGTTGATGGCTGCGGCCGTCGCCGACTTCGCTCCCGCGGCGCCGGCGGACGGAAAGATCAAGAAGGCCGACCGCCAGCTGCTCGAGCTGCGGCTCGAGCCCACCGCAGACGTCCTCGCCGGGCTGGCCGCGAGCCGCCGCGAGGGACAGACAGTCGTCGGCTTCGCCGCCGAGCACGGCGAGGGAGCCGTCGACGGCGCGCGCGAGAAGCTCCTCGCCAAGCAGCTCGACGCGGTCGTCGTCAACGACATATCGCGCACCGACATCGGCTTCGACGTGGACGCCAACGAGGTGACGATCCTCGGCACCCGCGGCGAGCGCTCGGACATCGAGCGCTGGGACGTCCCGCGCGCGAGCAAGGCACGTGTGGCGGACGCGATCCTCGACGTGATCGGGCGCCTGCGCGACAGCGGTTAAAATCCGCCCGATGGACAGCGTCTACGACCTCTACCAGCGTGGATGCGAGCTGCTCGCCCACGGCGACCACCAGGCCGCGATAGTCCCGCTCAGCAAAGCGCGGGACCTCGAGCCGGACAAGGCCTCGATCCGTGAGGCACTCGGCCGGGCCCTGTTTCATGCGCGCCGCTACGAAGGCGCGGCGGAGGAGTTTCGCGCCGTCGCAGCGCGCACCCCGACGAACGACTACGCGCTGTTCTGCCTGGGGCGATCGATGCAGCTGCTCGGACGTCACCGGGAGGCCTGCAAGCCGCTCGCGCTGGCCTGCTCGCTGCGTCCCGAACGCGAGGACTACCGGCTGTATCGCGATCGCGCGCGCCGCAACGCAGAGCGCGCCTAGCCCTCTACGCGGCGCCCCGCCAATGCTATGCTCGACCGAGAGCTTTCGTGTCGGCGCGCAGGTGTCGGCAGCAGTACCGAGAGTGGGCGCAGGCCCGCTTTTTTTGCGTAAGGAGTGACTTGATGAGTGCGTTGCAGACAGACATAGAGAGGCGTCTGGCCCAGTCGGAGCCGGACATCGAGGTGTTGCTCGCCGAGGTCGTCGGCGGCCGCTGCCTGCGCGTGTTCATCGACCATCCCGACGGCGTCACGCTCGCGATGTGCGAGCACGTCACGATGCTCCTGAACGACCTTCGCGAGCGCTACTCGCTCGAGGTCTCCTCGCCCGGCACCGACCGCCCGCTCACCAAGCCCTCGCACTACAAGCGATTCCTCGGCCGGCGAGCCCGCGTGCGCACCCGCAACGCGCGCGTCGCGGGCGACGTGAGCGACCCTCACACCGCCGCCGCACGGCCCGCCCACAGCTTCACCGGCGAGCTCGTCGGCGCCTCCGAGGACGAGGTCACGCTGGCCGCCGACGGGGGCGTCATCGCGATCCCCTACTCGGAGATCCGCCGTTCCAACCTGATCGAGGACTGAAGAGATGTCACGCGAAATCCTTGAGGCCATGCACGCGCTTGCGCGCGAGAAGGGCATCGAGCCCGAGAAGCTGATGATCGCGCTCGAGGACGCCCTGCTGTCCGCCTACAAGAAGCAGCCCGGGTCGGCCAAGTACGCGCGCGTTGAGATGGACCGCGAGACCGCCGACTTCAGGGTCATCGAACTGATCATCCCCGAGCGCCTCGAGGCTCACCTGATCGTCGAGACGATCGACGAGGAAACCACCATCGACCCCGAGACGGGGGAGATGCGCGAACCCGAGGAACCGGAAATCGACCCCAAGAAGTTCGCCGAATACCGCGACCAGATCGACGAGCGCGACGTCACGCCCGACGACTTCGGCCGGATCGCCGCGCAGACCGCCAAGCAGGTCATCCTGCAGCGCATCCGCGAGGCCGAGCGGGACATGATGTACGAGGAGTACCGCGACCGCGTCGGCGAGCTGATCACCGGCATCGTCCAGCAGTCGGACTCGCGCTACACGCTCGTGCAGCTGCGCGAACGCGTCGAGGCGCTGCTGCCGAAGTCCGAGCAGGTCGAGGGCGAGCGCTATGACCACTCGCAGCGCATCAAGGCGGTCATCAAGGAGGTCTCGCCGTCCACCAAGGGCCCCGCGATCATCGTCTCCCGGCGCGACCCCGAGCTGATCAAGAAGCTGTTCGAGCTGGAGGTGCCGGAGATCGCCGACGGCCTTGTCGAGATCGCCAACGTCGCCCGTGAGCCGGGCTACCGCTCGAAGATCGCCGTCATCTCCCACACCGACGGCGTCGACCCCGTCGGCGCCTGCGTCGGCCCGCGTGGCTCGCGGGTGCGGATGGTCGTCTCCGAGCTGCGCGGCGAGAAGATCGACATCATCCCGTTCAACGACGAGCCGGCCAGGTTCGTCGCCAAGGCGCTCTCGCCGGCGCGCGTACGTGAGGTGCTCGTCGACGACGAGGCCAAGCAGGCCACGGTGATCGTGCCCGACGACCAGCTGTCGCTGGCGATCGGCCGTGAGGGACAGAACGCGCGCCTCGCAGCGCGCCTCACCGGCTGGCGCGTCGACATCCGCTCCGAGACCGAGTTCGCAGCCGAGGAGGCCGAGCACGGCTACGAGGAGGAGGAGGTCCAGGGCCGCTGCGCCGCAATCCTCTCAAACGGCCGACGCTGCCCCAACGCGGCGCTTCCCGGCTCGCGCTACTGCGGCCTGGAGACCCACCAGGCGCTTGCGAACATCGACAGCGACAACATCGGCGATCTCGCCGGCGAGGCGGGCGGCGAGCAGCCAGAGACGGACGCTCCACCCGCCGCCGAGGAGATGCCGGTCCCGGCAGTCGAGGTGACCGAGGCTTCCGCCGCCACCGAGGCGCCGGCCGGGGAGCAGACGACATAGGGCGCACAGCCAGGCCGTCCAGCCCCGCTCAGCCCCGGCGCCGCTGCGTCGGCTGCGGGCGTACCGCGCCGAAGTCCGAGCTGATCCGCATCGCGCTGTCCCGTGGCGGGGAGAATCCGCCGCAGGCGGTCCATGACCGGGGCGGCAGAATGCCCGGCCGCGGGGCCTACCTGTGCCGTGGCGCCGGGCCGGAAGCTCCGGCGGAGGCATGCCTTGCCCAGGCGCTGCGCCGCGGTGGGATCGCGCGGACGCTGCGCGCCGCGGTGACACTTGACCCCAAGCTCGTAGAATCGGTGAGTCGATGAGCAAGAAGCGCGTACACGAAATCGCAAAGGAGCACGGAGTCTCCAGCAAAGAGCTGCTGGAGAAGCTTCACGCTGCCGGCATAGAGGCGAAGGCCGCTGCGTCCTCGGTCGAGGAGTCGGCCGCGCTGAGCGCCCTCGGCGCGGGCGCGGGTGCCGCGAGCCCCAACGGCGCGCCAAGCGCCGCG
>JAOPZV010000267.1 GCA_025963935.1 Solirubrobacterales bacterium | reverse complement strand
GGCGGCGGGCCGGCCGCGGCGCCTGTCCAGGGGAGGGCTGGGCCGGCGCTGGCCCTGAGGAGGAACGGATGGCTTCGGAGCGACTACACGGGATGCAGCGCGGCGGGCGCTCGAAGGGCCTGCTCGCAGGCTTCTTCTTCGCCGCAGGCGTCAACCACTTCGTGAACCCCCGCGCCTACGAGCGAATGGTGCCCCCGCGGCTCCAGGCCGAGGCCGCCACGGTGGTCCAGCTCAGCGGAGTGGCGGAGATCGCGGGCGGCCTAGGCGTGCTGCTGCCGCGCACGCGCCGCCCGGCCGGCGCGGGCCTCGTGGCGCTGCTCGCCGCGGTGTTCCCGGCCAACCTGTACATGGCGCGGGCACCGGAGCGCTTCCACCGGATACCTCGCTGGGCGCTCTACGCGCGCCTGCCGATGCAGCCGCTGATGATGTGGTGGGCCTGGCGAGCGACCCGCCGATGAACGGCGGGTTTCGCGCTGCGCCGCCGGACGCTGCTATGTTCGGCTGAGAGGAGTTGTTCAGGAAAGTCATGTCGACCGCGACCGCCGTCAAGATCTCAGCCTCCGAGCAGGAGGCACTCTCAGAGGGGGAGCTCCGCGCCTGGCGCGGTCTGCTGAGCGCTTACGGCTGCCTCGCCAAGCGACTAGACGCGGAGCTGGAGCAGGCGCACCGGCTGCCGATGACCTCCTACGAGGTCCTTCACCATCTGCAGGAAGCAAGCCGCGGACGGATGCGGATGTGCGAACTGGCAGAGCAGGCGCAGCTCTCGCGCAGCGGCCTGACGCGCCTGGTGGACCGCCTGGAGCGCGACGGCCTGCTGGAGCGCTGCTCCTGTACGCACGACGCCCGCGGCTCCTACGCCTGCCTCACGCCCGCCGGCGCCGAGCGCCTGGAAGAAGCCCGGGTGACCCACCTGGCTGTCGTCCGCGAGCACTTCTTCTCGCATTTCTCCGAGCTGGAGCTCGGCGCGCTGGCGGACATGTGGGAGCGGATCGCTCCCTGCAACGGCTGCTGAGCGCACGCACCCTGTCACCGCGCGCTGCCGCTCACGCCCCGACGCACTGGTGGGGGCGGACGCACCCGCCTAGGGGGCCATGGACTCGCCCGCTGGCCGGAGCCGGCGGATGGCCTAAACAACCAAGGGACAGCCGCTTACGCCGCATGCGGGCGGGTACCGCACGCATGGATGAAGCGGCCGCAAGTGTACGAGCGCGCTGGGTTGAAGTTGACAGTACGTGACTTAGATTTTATGATGCGTGTTCGTCTAGGATCTCAATCAAGTGGAGGTATGACGATGGCACTGATCAGATGGGAGCCCGCTCGGGAGATGCAGACTATCCAGCAGGAGATGAACAGGCTCTTCGGGAGCTTCTTCGACGCTCCTGAAGGTGCCGGCGGCTCCGGCGGAGGCGACGGCGGCTCGCTACGCCGCTGGATACCCGCCATGGACCTCGTAGAGGAGGGCGACCACTTCGTCCTGCGCGCCGATCTGCCCGGCGTCCGCGAGGAGGACGTCAACGTGGAGCTCGAGGACAACGTGCTGACGATCTCCGGCGAGCGCAAAGCGGAGCATGAGGACCGCAAAGAGGGCTACCACCGGATCGAGCGCGCGGTCGGGAGGTTCTCCCGCTCGCTCACGCTGCCCGAGGGCATCGACCCCGACAGCATCGAGGCGCGCTTCGAGAACGGCGTCCTCACCGTGCGGATCCCCAAGCCCGAGGAGCGCAGGCCGCGGCGCGTCGAGATCAGCGTGGGCGACAGGTCCCCCGTGATCGAGGGCTCCGGCAGCGAGCGCGGCGGCGGCGAGCAGCGCCTGGAGGACCGGCGGGCCGGGAGCGAAGGCCGCTCGGGTGGCCAGCAGACCCCCGGCGAGCAGCAGACCGCCGGTGGCCAGGGCAGCGGGACGGGGAGCTCCGGCGGCGAGCGCCGCGCGGGTCGCGAGGGCTCTCAGACCTCCGTGGGGGGGCGCTCCTGAGCCCCGAAAGCGGCTAGTCGCCGGGCGGGTCTCCCGCCGCATCGCCTGGGTGGGGCGCGGCCTGCTCGGCGGCGCCCTGCGCGGTGCGGCGCCGGTGGCGCCGGTGCAGGACGAAGCCGCTGATGATCGCCACCAGCACGGCGGCCAGGCCGAACAGGCCGAAGGTTTCGATCACGTTGCCGGCGGAGTGGCCGAGGAAGTAGGCGATCAGGCCGATCGTGACCGCCCAGGTGATGCCGCCGAGCGCGTTCCACAGCAGGAACGAGGTCCAGCGCATGCGCGTCGCGCCCGCCAGCCATGAGGCCCATACCCGCAGTCCCAGAACGAAGCGGCCGAAGAACACGGCCTTCGGGCCATGCTTTTCGAAGAACGGCTCGCCCGCCTCGAGCACCCGCAGCCGCTGCCGGTGCATGAACCCCGGCCGCTCCAGCAGCCAGCGGCCGCCCTTGCGCCCGATCAGATAGCCGATGTTGTCGCCCACGATCGCCGCGGCGGCTGCCAGGCCGATGACCAGCTCGATCTGGAGTTTGCCCTGGCTCGCCAGCACGGCGGCCGTGATCAGCGCGGTCTCGCCCGGGACCGGCACGCCGCTGGACTCGCTCATCACCAGCGCGAACAGCAGCGGGTAGCCGGCCACGTCGATCAGGTGTTTGACGTTGACGATGGCGGCGAGCAAGGCGTGCGGTCCTAGGATGAACGAGCCGTAGAGGTCAGCCTGGCCCGGTGGGCCGTCGCCGCGGCTGGTCGCGCGGGCATGGTCGCCCCGTTATTTCGTGTTTTCGGAGACGAGCTGCTTGAGCGCGGAGGAGGCCTGCTGGACGTCGGAGTAGACCACGTTGCGGAGCATCACACGAGTCGGCGCGGGTGCGCTGATCAGGACCACGGCCACGATCGCCACCGCGATCGCGAGCAGCGCAAGCAGCGCCAGCACCAGGCGGTTGCCGCGCCGGCGCCCGGCCGGTGCCGCGGCGCGCGCTGGCCGGGCGG
>JAOPZV010000105.1 GCA_025963935.1 Solirubrobacterales bacterium | reverse complement strand
GTCGGCGACGCGGACCCCCGGCACCGAGAAGCGCTCCTCGGCGTCCCACTCGGCGTAGTCGTCGGCGATCCGCAGGGCGCTTTGAGAGATGAAGCCCAGGCCCCGCCACTCGAAGTGCGGGCGCAGGGCGAAGACCTCGCTCATGATCTCGAGCGCCCGCACGTTCCCCTCCCACGGGACGACCCGCGCGTACTGGTTCTCCACCTCCGCGCGCCCCTCCCCGAGCTGGCGCAGGACCATCAGCACCGACTGCAGGATGTCCAGCGGCTCGAACCCGGAGATGACGACGGGCTTGCGGTACTGGTCGGGCAGGAACTGGAAGGGCCGCGCGCCCACGACCGTCGCGACGTGGCCGGGGCCGATGAAGCCGTCCAGGCGCAGGTCCGGCGACTCCAGCAGCGCGCGCAGCGGGGGCACGATCGTCACGTGCGAGCACATCACCGAGAAGTTGCCGACGCCGTCGGCTTTCGCCCGGCGCAGCGTGAGCGCGGTGGACGGCGCGGTGGTCTCGAAGCCGATGGCGAAGAACACGACCTCGCGGTCGGGGTTCTGCTTGGCGATGCGCAGCGCATCGAGCGGCGAGTAGACGATGCGCACGTCCGCGCCGGCCGCCTTGGCATCGAGCAGCGTCTGCTTGGAGCCCGGCACGCGAACCATGTCGCCGAAGCACGTGAAGATGACCCCCGGCTCGTGGGCCAGGGCGATGCCGTCGTCGACGCGGCCCATGGGGATGACGCACACCGGGCAACCAGGGCCGTGGACGAGCTCGACGTTCGAGGGCAGCAGGTCGTCGACTCCGTACTTGTAGATCGAGTGCGTGTGCCCGCCGCACACCTCCATGACCTTGTAGTGCCGGTCGGGCTCGACGACGCCGAGGATCTCCCCCGCGAGTACCCGTCCAAGCTCGGCGTCCCGGAACTCGTCGACGAACTTCACAGCGGGTCTCCGCCGCTCGCGCGGGCGAGCGCCGTCCCCGCGTGGACGAGCAGCAGCTCGCCGGCCGTGACGGGCTCGACGAGCGCGATCTCCACGCTCGAGCGCTCACCCGCCGGCGCGGCGCAGAGCGCGAGGCCCCGCGTGCGGTCGACCTCGACGACACGCATGGCTATAGCCTCGTCGCCGCACGTGACGCAACCGCCGGCGGCGAGGCACGCAGTCATCCGAGCCGCTCTGTCATGCGGACCGCTCTCATTCGATCACGCTGGCCTTCAGCTCGTCGAGCTCCTGCTCGTACTCGGCACCCATCTCCTGAAGGAGCCTGAGCGTTGCATGCGCCTCTGCCTCGTCGATCTTCGAGAGAGCGAACCCCACGTGGATCAGGACCCAGTCCCCCGGCGCGGCAGACGTCCCGTCGACGTCGAGCAGACCGATGTTCACCGTGCGCCGGACACCCGCGACCTCGACCGTGGCGAGCCTGTTGGTCTCGTCCACCACATCGAGAACCTGCCCTGGAATTGCTAGGCACACGGTGGCCTCTTCTCCCAAGGGGCTACTTGCCCCTACCACCTTCGCAAGTACCCCAGCACTACGACTTCTAACAGGTTGGCGGGCGGGTGCTCGAGGGCCAAACGAGCGGCTTCACTTCTCGACCGTCGGGCTCCAGCGATCCTCGATGTGTCCGAGATGCCAGACCGCCAGCGCGACCGCCCAGGTCGCGAGGAAGATGCCGACGATCAGAAGACCGAGGGAGTGGATGTCGATGCCCTCGAACCATTCCCAGACGGACCCCGACAGCTGAAGGTGCTGGGCGGCCAGGCCCCCCAGCTCGACCGTGCCGATCAGCAGTGCCACGGCCACCGACAGACCGGTGATCGCGATGTTGTAATAGACCTTCCTGACGGGCTTGGAGAACGCCCAGCCGTATGCGAAGTTCATGAACGACCCGTCGATCGTGTCCATCAGGATCATGCCGGCGGCGAACAGCACCGGCAGGCAGAGGATCGCGTACCACGGGAGGCCCGCCCCGGCGGCGCCCCCGGCGAGCACGAGCAGCGCGACCTCGCTCGCGGTGTCGAAGCCGAGGCCGAACAGCAGACCGACGGGGTAGATCTGCCGGGGCTTGGTGATGGCCTTCGTCATTCCGCCGAAGAAGCGGTTCATCAGGCCGCGTCCGGCAAGCTGCTCCTCGAGCGCCTGCTCGTCGTAGGCGCCGCGGCGCATCTCGCGGAACACGCCGATGACGCCCAGCAGGATCACCACGTTGAGTGCCGCGATGACGTAGAGGAAGCTGCCCGAGACGAGCGTCCCGATCCAGCCTGCCACCTGGTGCAGGCTCGAGTGGTCGCTGCTCACCGGGCCGGCCAGCGACCTGATGCCGATCGCCAGCAGGAACGACAGCAGGAAGACGACTGTCGAGTGACCGAGCGAGAACCAGAAGCCGACGCTCAGCGGCCGCTTGCCTTCGGACATCAGCTTGCGTGTGGTGTTGTCGATCGCGCTGATGTGGTCCGCGTCGAAGGCGTGGCGCAGACCGAGCGTGTAGGCGGTTACCCCGATCCCGATCGTGAAGGCGCCGGCGCTGCCCAGCCGGTAGTTGTGCGGAGCCACCAGCGCGACCAGCGTGATGAACCCCACGACGTGCAATGCGAGGATCACGAACCCCATCAAGGCCAGCGTCCGTCGCTGGCCGCGCTCGAGCGAGCGAAGACCGCGGCACGCACCCGCTTGCCGGGGGTGGGTG
>JAOPZV010000235.1 GCA_025963935.1 Solirubrobacterales bacterium | reverse complement strand
TTCGTCGCGATCACCGGCGGATCGACCGCGACGACGAACAGCCTCACCCCTACCATCGCGGGGACATCCGACGCTGCGCCCGGCACGACCGTCACGGTGTCGATCGCGGGACAGACGATGACGACGCTGGTGCAACCCAACGGCTCGTGGAACGTGACCACCGTTGTCGGTGAGGGCACCTGGCTCGTCGTCTCCTCGGCTATGGATCCTGCCGGCAACGTGGGGAGCGCCAGGCAGCTCCTCACGATCGCCACTCACGCGCTCACGGGCTCCGGCGGGACGGGGCAGACGGGCGGGGCTGGGCAGACGGGCGGCACCGGGCAGACGGGCGGGACGGGGCAGACGGGCGGCACCGCGCAGACGGGAGCTGGCCCGCGCTTGATGGTCTGGCTGTCAGCTGTCAGTTACAGGGTCGCGCATGGCAAGCCGCTGAAGGTGTCCTTCGTCCTGAGCGGCCCAGCCAAGGTGACGCTTACCGTAACGCGCGGCAAGAGGGTGGTCGCCGCACTGACCATCGCGTGCCGCAAGGCCGGTCGCTGCCAGATCACGTGGAACGGGAAGATCAAGCGGAAGCTCGCCCCCAGAGGGGCATACAACATCACGGTGCGAGCGGTCTCAGCGGCCGGCGCCTCGCACCGCGACGCGGCCACAGTGCATATCACCTGACGGTGCGAGTGCCCGGGATCACTCCCCTCGCCTCGCCCTGACCTCGAGCCGTGGGTCCGCTACCTTGAGGAGGCGCAAGATGCCCGCAGGGACGCAGTTGGCTGCTGCTTCCCCGGCGGTCCCACGGGGCTCCTCGGAACGACGAAACCCCCGCAAGAACGGGGGTCCCTGGAGTACCGCTACCGGGATTCGAACCCGGGTATCCGCCATGAGAGGGCGGCGTCCTAGTCCCCTGGACGATAGCGGCGCGAAATCAACTGAGGCGAGGCTAGCAAAAGCCCTGCGGAACGAGCCGCCTGCGAAGAGCCCTGGCGGCAGCGGTGGCGCCCTTCCAACTCGCCCCCCCACACCCGCCCCCGTGCGCTATCTTCGCATCCCCACCAGCACGCGGATGTGGCGGAATTGGTAGACGCGCACGGTTCAGGTCCGTGTCTGGGCAACCAGGTGGAGGTTCGAGTCCTCTCATCCGCACCTCGACGGGCATGGGCTTGTATCGGGCAGCGCGGCACCGACGGGCACTGCCCGCGGGCAGCCAGGGCCCAGCGCACACCTCAACGCACGATGGGACGGCCGCCGGCTAGCAGCCGGCGGCTGGCCCTGGAGTAGGGGGCGCTTCCTAGCTGCCGTTGCCGCGACGCTGCCGGCGCTGCACGCCGAATATCGCGAACCCGGCACCCATCAGGAGCAACCCCACGGCGATGGTCCAGCGGAGGTCGAGACCCGTGAACGGCAGCGTCGTCGCTTTCGCGGTCGGAGTGCTGCTGGTGGTCGCGGGAGCGGTGGAGCTAGACGGCGTGGTCGTTTCTTTCGACGGCGATGTGCCAGTCGACGGAGTCGTGGTTTCTTTCGACGGCGAGGTGCCCGTGCTGGGCGTGGTCGTCGCCGGCGTCGTCGCCGTCGGGGTCGGGGTCGTTTTCGGGGTGCTCGGCGTCTGGTTGTAGCCAGAGGTGCCTTCTGCTGCGAGAGCCGCAGACGGCATGGCGAGCGCCGCCACGGTCAGTGCCACGGGCAGGATCAGGCCCTTGCGAAACGCGCCGAACGATCTCTTCCTCGTTGGGGTTGCGCTTGGTGCCTGCGGCCTGCTCGAGGCCACGACGTCGGTCCGAGTCATGCCTACCTCCCGTTGATGGTGTGAGCGTACGCTCAGGCCCCCGCGAGGGCCTGCTTTCCTAGAGCTTGTCGGCGATTCTAGTTGCAATGTTTCGTCTTTAGTTCGCCAACTGCCAACCGTCGCCTGCTTGCGATCGAAAGGTCTATCAAGAACATCGGCGGCAATCGCCGCCACAGTTCCGTAGTACCCCCATGTCGCGGTCCTGTATCGGTCGGGTCCAGATCGTACTTGAGCTCTTGCGCGACGGCGGTTGCATCGTTGCAGGCCACGGGAGCCCTCTGAGCCACGATCTTGCCGCAGTCAGACCTGGACGCGGCCGTCGAGCGTCCCCTCGGCCAGGCGGCCGCGGAGCACCTTCTTGTCGAACTTGCCGACGCTCGTCTTCGGGATCTCCTCGACGAATGCGAACTCGTCCGGAAGCCACCACTTGGCCACTCTGTCGCGCAGATGATCGACGAGCTGGTCGGCGGTCGTGCCTGCACCATTGGCGAGCACGACGCAGCACAGGGGCCGCTCGGCCCATCGCTCGTCCGGCTTGGCGATCACGGCTGCCTCGACGACATCGGGGTGAGACATGAGCTCGTTCTCGAGCTCGACCGAGGAGATCCACTCGCCGCCAGACTTGATCACGTCCTTGGCGCGATCGGTGATCTGCACGAATCCCTTCTCGTCGACAGCGGCGATGTCCCCTGTGCGCAACCAGCCGGAGTCGAACTTCTCATCGTCGGGCTCGCGGAAGTAGCCGGCCGCTATCCACGGACCCCGCACCTCGATCTCGCCGGTCGACAGGCCGTCCCACGGCACCTCCGTGCCGTCGTCGTCGACCAGGCGCAGCTCCACCCACGGAAGCGGCCGGCCCTGCTTGGCGCGGTCGTCCCAGTAGGCGTCGTCCTGCTCGCCCTCCATCGGACGCGAATACGTCGCGACGGGACTGGTCTCGGTCATGCCCCAGGCCTGGAAGATGCGCACGTGGTGGCGCTCCTCGAAGTCCTTCATCAGCTGCCTCGGCACCGCCGAGCCGCCACAGGCGGCGTTGGTGAGCGAGGAGAGATCGACCTCGGGATGCGCGTCGGCATAGCGCAGCAGATCGGCGAAGATCGTCGGCACACAGCCCATCAGGGTCGGCCGCTCGGCCGTGATCAGATTGGCCAGCGGCTCGGCGCCGAGGAAGCGGTCCGGCAGTATCAGGTCAGCTCCCGCAAGCGCCGCGCCGTAGGGAAGGCCCCAGGCATTGGCGTGGAACATCGGCACCACGGCGAGGACGCGGTCGTCGCGGGACAGAGCCGTTGAGTCGGTCATCAGGGTGCCGGACGAGTGCAGGCTGATCGATCGATGCGAATAAAGCACGCCCTTTGGATTGCCGGTGGTGCCGCTCGTGTAGCAGAGCGCGGCCGCCTGGCGCTCATCCACTTCGGGATAGTCGAAGTCGCCAGGTCCCGCCGCCTCGAGCAGATCCTCGTAGCGGAGCGCGTTCGGCAGCGTGCCGGTGTCTCCGCCGCCCATGACCACGTACCGCTCGACGGTAGAGAAGCTCGGCGCGAGCTTCTCCAGCAGCGGTACCAGCGAATCGTCCACGAAGATGGCCTTGTCCTCGGCATGGTTGACGATGTAGGTCAGTTGCTCGTTGAACAGGCGGATGTTGAGCGTGTGCAGCACCGCGCCGCTGCAGGGGATCGCGAAGTAGAGCTCGAGGTGGCGCTGGTTGTTCCACGCGAACGTTCCCACGCGGTCGCCCTGCTCTATTCCCAGCTCTGCCAGCACGCGTGCCAGGCGGTCGATACGCTCGGCAACCTGCGCATGTGTGGAGCGTTCGACGCTTCCGTCTGGCATGAGCGTCACGACCTCGGCGCCGAAGTTCGAGGAACGGACCCTCCGCCGGATGTGATTGAGGGTCAGCGGGAAGTCGTCCTGCATCAGCCCGTGCAACATGTCGGTCATCCCCTCCTCGCTCCTTCGCGTGGTGCAAGCTCGGCGAGCTCATCGTAGATCCCTCGCGTACGCTGGGCAATGTCGTCCCAGTCGAACCGCAGCACGTGCTCGGACGCCTCTGTCACGAGCCTGTCGCGAAGCTCGTCGTCCACGAGCAGGCGTTCAATCATCACGCCAAGGTGCTCGGCGTCTCCGCCATTGAACCGCAGGCCGACGCGCTCGCCCACCGGTACGACCTCGCGCAGGCCGCCGGTATCAGCGACGATGCAGGGACATCCTGAAGCCATTGCCTCGAGCGCTACGAGTCCGAACGGCTCATAGATGGACGGGACCACGCACAGGTCGGCGATCCGGTACAGCGAATGCAGGACGTCGTCTCCGATCCAGCCGAGGAACGTTCCATGCTCTGAGAGGCCCAAGCGCTCGGCCTGGGAGCGCAGCTCGGTCTCGTGCGTTCCGCTGCCCGCGACCAGGAAGCGGACGTTACCGACCTCCTCCATCACCCCGGGTAGCGCGTCGAGGGCAAGCTGGAAGCCCTTCTCGTAGACGAGCCGGCCGACCAGCAGCACGAGCTTCTCGTGCGGTGCGGCGAACTCGCGGCGGAGAGCCTGCAGGTCGCCGCTCGGGCGCAGGTCGTTCGGGTCCACGCCGTTCGGAATGACGGCGATCCGGCGCTCTTCGATGTCGAAGATGTCGGCCACGTGTCCGCGCATGTAGTAGGAGCAGACGATCACCGCGTCTGCACGGTGAGCCATCCATCGCTCGACCGAGTGGATGTGCGACTGCGGAAGGTCCTCGACCCAGCCTTGATGCCGCCCGTGCTCGGTGGCGTGGATCGTGGTGACATACGGCACCTCGAGTCGATAGGATAGCTCCGCAGCCGCGTTCGCGAATAGCCAGTCGTTAACGTTGATGAGGTCGTAGGACCCCTCCTGCGCGAGCCGCTCGCCGGCGGCCAGCATGTCCTCGTTCATCTGCTGCACCCATGCCACGAACCGATCGAGGTCACGCGGCCAGCTCGGCTCGCGGACCCGGTGCACCGTCAGTCCGGCGAGGCCATCGAAACCGTGCTCTGCACGCGCGGGACGCTGGTCGTTACCGCGGGTGAGCACATCGACTGTGGTGCCCTGCCGAACCAGGGCCTCGGCCAGCTTGCGCACGTGCCGCGCCAACCCGCCCTCGATGACCGGCGGATACTCCCACGACAGGATCAGGACGCGGCTGCTCATCCACGGGACCCTATAACTCGGCGCCCGCAACCCCGGCATCGGCGGCCTATTACCGCGTCGACCGGCGCTCAGATCGCGATCAAACCGAGGTCCTCGAGCCGCCGTGTCGCGGAGGCGGCCGAGACCTGCCCGTCCCTAAGCAACACGACCCCCTCGCTGCCGAGCCGGCCCAGCGCCCGCTTCAGGGAGTCGCGTTCGGTGCCGAGCTCGCCGCCGAGATCCTCGATGGACCACGGCGGCTCGTGATCGTCGCGCAGCAGCTCCAGGACGATTGCCCGTTCCAGCTTTCGCTCTGTGCGCATCCGATCCATGCCTTCCGTGTGGCGAGCCGTCGCCTGAGTCACGCCGGCATCCTCGCTTCAGGCGAGCGTACACGGAGCTTGGAACGGCCCGGCGCAGCGGAGCTCTCACTCGTCGGCGGACAGGTCGGACGGCCGCGCGATGCACGATCATGGCGGGATGCCTCCGCCAGGGCCCCAGTTCTTCTTCGGCGCAATGTCGCCCTATTCGTGGTTCGCCGCCGAGCGAATCGAGGGCCTGCTACCGCAGGCGCGGTGGCGAGGCGTGCTCGCGGGCGCGGTGTTCAAGGCCAACGGTCGCACCTCCTGGGGGCTGACTGACAAGCGCGGCCCCGGGATCGCCGACTGCGAGGCGCGCGCGGAGGCACATGGGCTGGGGCCGATACTTTGGCCGGACCCGTGGCCCACCAGCGATCTCCTGGTCGCGCGCGCCATGGCCCACTGCGAGACTCGGGGCAGCCTCAGGACGTTTGCTCTGAGCGCGATGCGTCTGGCGTTTCGTGAGGGCGCCGACCTCGGGGAGCGCGGCGCCGTAATCGAGGCGGGTCGGCGCGCAGGCCTTGACCCGATGGAGCTGGACAGCGCCCTGGATGATCCGCTCGTCAAGCAGTCGCTGCGCGAGGTGACCGACGAAGCGCTCGCGCTCGGGGTGTTCGGGGTCCCGACGGTGGTCATCGGTGGCGAGCTCTTCTGGGGCGACGATCGCCTCGAGGATGCGGCATTGGCCCATCGCGGAGCACTCGACGCCTGAATGTGTCGACGCGGTCTCGCGCAGCTACAGATCGAGCTTCAGCTGGCGCGGCGACGGCTGGAGCGGCTCGCTCGTCTGGCGGGGCCTGCCGCGCTTGGCCCAGTGACCGATGACCTCGCGGCTGCGACAGCTGTGAAAGCTGATGCGCCGGTCAGTCGGCGCGAGCGCTAGACCGCCGGGGGCGGAGCCGACGACCACGGCGTGAAAGCGCCTGCCTTTGCGGTCGACCTCGACGATGTCGCCGGTCTGGATGCCCTCGAGGCGCATTGGCCCCAACTCCAGCAGGATCTGAGCCGTGACGCGGTGGAGGGGCGTCCGGCCGCCGCTCTGCGATGACCGCGTCGGGCTCGGCGGCGCGGAGCACGTACGCTTTCTCGGTGCGCTGGCTAATCGACGGGATGAACGTGATCGGCACGCGACCAGACGCATGGTGGAGAGATAGGCACGGCGCGATGGTCCGGCTCGTCACGATGCTCGAGGGGTGGGCGGCATCGAGCGGCGAGGAGGTGACCGTGGTGTTCGAGCGACCACCCTCGCCACCTATCCGCTCCACCGTGATCGAGGTCGCGCACGCCCCGCGCGCCCGCCGTGACTCAGCCGACGACGAGATCGTGCGAAGGCTCGCGGCCGACCGCGAGCCGGGGTCCGTGCGGGTCGTCACCTCCGACCTCTGGCTCGCCGACCGCGTGCACGCGTCTGGCGCGACCGTCGAGCCCTCCGCTCGATTTCGGATCCTGATCGAGGACCATTGATGGCGTCGTATGCGCCCACGACCCGCTACGCCCCCAGCGGGGACGCCAGCATCGCCTACCAGGTCGTCGGTGACGGAGGCCTCGATCTGTTGTTCCTCACCGGGTGGATCACGCAGATCGAGCATCTGTGGGAGGCACCCGCCAACCGGCGCTTCCTCGAGCGCCTTGCGGCGTTCGGAAGGCTGATCCTGTTCGACAGCCGTGGAACGGGACTGTCCGACCGCGTGCTCGTGGAGTACTCGGTCGAGCAGGAGGCACAGGACGCGATCGCGGTGCTCGACGCGGCCGGCAGCGAACGCGCCGCCGTCATGACCTATGCCGTTGGAGGGCTCGTCGGAGCGCTGCTTGCTGCCGAGCGTCCTGATCGGATCGGCGCGCTCGTCATGTACGCGTCGATGGCTCGCACGTCGTGGGCGCCGGATTACGACTGGGCGATGACAAGCGACGAGCGCGAGCAGCTGAGCGAGCGGAACATAGCCACCTGGGGCGAGAACAACAGCATCGCGATGTCCGCATGGGCGCCATCCATGGCCGAGGATCCGGCGCTCGTCGCCTGGTTCGCGCGCATGCAGCGCCTCGCCGCAAGCCCCGGTGAGGCGCGCGTCATCTCGCGTGCGATGGTGGATCTAGACGTGCGCCACGCACTGCCGAGCATCACGGTGCCGACCCTCGTGATGCATCGACCCCGTGAGCTGGTGTGGGACGTGCGCCACTCGCGCTACCTCGCCGAGCACATCCCGGGAGCGCGTTACGTTGAGCTGGAGGGGATCGACTCGTTCCCGTTCGTCGGCGACAGCGACGCGATCATCGAAGAGATCGAGGAGTTTCTCACGGGCGTCCGCAGTGGGGGCGAGCTCGCCCGGGCGCTCCTCACGGTGATGTTCACCGACATCGTGGGCGCCACGCCACGCGCAGCCGAGATCGGCGATCGGCGCTGGCGCGATCTGCTCGCCCAGCACGACCGCGACGTCCGCGAGGAGCTCACTCGCTTCGGAGGGCGGGCGGTGAAGACGGTCGGCGATGGTTTCCTCGCGACATTCGGCGGGCCGCCGTCGGCGGCGCTGCGCTGCGCGTTGGCGGTCAACGCTGCCGCACACGAGCTCGGCATCGAGGTCCGCGTCGGCATGCACACCGGTGAGTGCGAGCTGATCGGAGATGACGTCGGCGGGATGGCCGTACACATCGCCTCGCGCGTCTGCGGCCTCGCCGCCCCCGGCGAGGCGCTCGTCTCGGGCACGGTGTTCGGCACGGTCGTTGGCGGCCCCTTTACCTTCGAGGACCGCGGCTTCCACGAGCTGAAGGGCGTGCCCGGTCGCTGGCCGCTGTTCGCGCTGAAAGCATGACTTCCAGCGCAGCGGAGTTTGCCTGTTCGCCCCAGCGGGCAGCGCGTACGGGGCCGGGCTGGCCCCGTACGCTGCCCAGCGTCGGTTAGTAGGACCGCGCCTTGATCTCGAGCGGTTCTTCTGCGGTGACGGCTGAGTTGCCGTTCAACCCCGACTGTTCGACCGTGCTGCCGGAGCCCGACGTGACCGTCGCGCTCAGCACGTCCTTCGGCAGTTCTTCGAACTGTTCAGGGGCCTGCAGGCCTTTCGCCGCTTTGAATTTGACGGTTGACAGGCCTGACAGCGTCGGGCTGTCGATCGGCGCGATCGAGCCGATCACCGAGCCGGCAATCGACTCAGAGAGCCCGCCACAGTCGAACTGTGCGACCTGGGTTCCGGATGCCGGCTTGAAATCCATGCCGACCACAGGCACGAGCGGTTCGCTGTCCTTTATGTAGCCCAGTTCGCCGACCAGCGTCGCGGTGCGGATTTCTCCGGGCCCTGCCGAGCTGCTGTGGCACTCACTGTGCAGCGACCTGCTTTCGCAACCTGAGAACGTCAATCCGACCGTCTCCGTTTTCGGTCCGGTGTATTCACCCTGGCTTGAGTTGGACGAGCACACGACCCGCGTTTTCCCGACCGTTTCGAACGTCGTCACCGCACCCGCGCCGGTGAATTTCGGATGTGCTCCTGGGCCGACATGCCATTCGAACTTCCCCGGTTTCAGGCTTTCGACCGCTTCGGTGACACAGTTGGCGCTCGAGAACTTGCCGCTGTACGTGACCGTTTTGCCTTCTTTGACGCCTTCCACTTTCACGCAGTGGCCGAACTGGGGAATTTCGGTCTCGGTCTTGACGATCCGTGAGTCGGCCTGAATAAACGACCCGTTCATGATCGCCGTGTTCGTCCCGGCCGCGGCGGGTAGGCCCGCTTTGAGGTCAACCGCCGGGTCGACGATCAGCGACAGGATTCCGGCGCAGCCGTTCACGCCCGGGGCCGCGAAAGCATTGTCGACGAGGGAGTTTTCGGTCACTCCGACGATCCGCGATTCGTGTTCGATCAGCAGTTTCCCTGGTTTCCCGCTGATCGGTTTGTTGGGCGGCGGCGGGTTCGTGAGGCCGGTCGTGAGGTTGAGTGCGACCGGTTGAGAGTTCGAGCCGACGAAGCAGGCCGGTCCCAGGAGATGAAGCGCGGTGTCGTCGAGTTTCACTTTAAGCGGGAGACTCACAAGCGGGCCGCCTTTGCCGCCCAGATTCGCGAGTTCGATGTGGATCGGTCCCGCCAGTTCTGCTGTTGCAGTGACTTCCGTGAGGTTACCCAGCAGTTCGATTCCGAGTAGACCCCCGGGCAGGGTGAGCGGTGTTTTCGACAGAGTGTTGCCGTCAGTCGCGCCCACGAGTTCCTTTGTTTTCGGGTTCAACCCGCCCTGAAGAGTGATCGTCTTGTTGATTGGGACGGTGTTACTTCCAAGATGGAATTCCCCGCTGGTGACGGTCGAGACGACACACTCCGCGACCCCGGGCGTGTTGTATGGACAGGTAGCGAACGGAATAAGCGCCCGCTGGAACGATTCAGCCATCGCCGACGAAGCGACGCCAAGCGTGACCGACCCGACGAGCGCCACTGCTAGCAACGCCAGCCTCCTCCTACGCCCGATGAGGTCCACAAGTGCTCCTCTCATCCCTCTCTCCTTGTGCTCGATATCGCCGGCGCCCACCGCGTCAGCAATCGTTTTTATCCTATCTCATCCGCGCAGTCGACGGCGCATTTGGGCCGTGCGTCGGCGTGGGCGTCGTGCACTGGATCTATGAAGTGTCCATTACACAGAGGTTAATCCGTAAACGGTGAATTACATGACGGTGGGACACCCGCGCGATTGGGCATCGGCATGGGCTAAACGGCGAATTACACAGTGGGCTTGCCCGCGTCTAGCACGTTTGTGCGAGCGGCCCGAGAGTCAGAATCAACTACCCGCTCTCGTCGATGACGGCATCGGCCATGGCCACGATTCCCGCGAGACGGCCGGCCAGCTCGTCGCTGAGGCCATAGCGGCTCGCCAGCGCACTCGGAGTCGTGTAGCTGATCTTGGTCTGATTCCCATCCGCCCAGACGAGCAGCTTGAGTGGAAGATCGAGCGCCGCGAGCGGCGCGGCGATCATCACAGCGGTGCCGGCCTGCGGATTGCCGAAGATCACGAGCTTCGTGTCGCGCATCTCAAGGCCATGCTCCCGCGCCTCGCCGCTCTGGTCGATAACGGCAAACAACTTCATTCCCCGCGCCGCGACCAGCGCGACGATGCGCGACACAGTGTCCGCTACCGACCGAGGGCTGTCTCGCGTGACGACTTCCTCCCCTCGGATCGACGCCGCCGTGCTTCGGCTTATCGACTCAGACTGCGGTTCAGCCATGGGAGATGGTCCGACCTTTCAAGCAGATGGTCGGGGCGGCCGGATTTGAACCGGCGACCCCCTGCTCCCAAAGCAGGTGCGCTACCAAGCTGCGCCACGCCCCGAAGCATGCGAGTGTAGCCCTATTCCCGGTCCCGTTCGCGCCGCGATCACACCCCTCACCAGACGCGGTCCGTCGCCGCGTCGGCTGCCGCGCTGCTAGCCTCGCGACCGCCATGGCCGATGTCCAACCGCTGCGTGCCCTGCATTACGACCAAAGAGTCATCGGAGCGCTCGCGGATGTCGTCGCACCGCCCTATGACGTCATCGACGCCGGGCAGCGCGCCGATCTGATCGAGCGCTCGCCGTTCAACGTGGTCGCTCTGGACCTGCCGAAGGGCGAGCCCGATCCCTACGCCACGGCCGCTGAGCTGTTCGACAGCTGGCAGCTTCAGGGCGCGCTGGTGCGTGACAGCGAGCCGGCAATCTGGGCACACACGCAGGACTACACGGGTCCGGACGGCCGCAAGCTGACGCGACGCGGGTTCTTCTGCCGAGTGCGCATCGAGCCGTATGGCCCGGGCCGCGTGCGGCCCCACGAGCGAACGCACCCCGGACCGAAGGAGGACCGGCTGCGACTGACCCGGGCGACCCGGGCGAACATCTCCCCCATCTTCTCGCTCTACTCGGATCCGTCTGGCGCCGCGTGGGACGCGCTCTCGCCCACGACGGAGTCGGCGCCGTGGGGCGAGGTGACCGATGCCGACGACACGGTCCATCGCCTGTGGCGCGTCTCTGACCCGGCGGCGATCGCCTCGGTGCAGGGCGCCACGCGCGACGCGGAGCTGCTGATCGCGGACGGCCACCACCGCTACGAGACGATGCAGGCCTACGCCGAGGAGATCGGCGGAGAGGGCGAGCACCGCTACATCCTCATGTGCCTGGTGGCACTCGAGGATCCGGGGCTGACGGTTTTCCCCACTCATCGCATGGTCAGAGGGCTCGACTCCACCCGTCAGGAGGGGCTCGCCGAGGCTTTGCGCCGCGACTTCGAGATCGCCGAGGTGCCGCTCGAGCAGATCACCCCCGATCCCGGCGGCGGGCCGCTGCAGCTCGGCTACATCGACTCGCACTTCCAGCGGCCGTTCCGGCTGACCCTGAAGGACCAGGCGATCGCCGATGCGGCGCTGCCCGACCACTCGCCGGCCTACCGCCAGCTCGACACCGGCGTTCTGGAGGCCCTGATCCTGAAGGGCACCCTCGGCCTGAGCGACGAGGACATCTCGCACTTCAACGGCCTCTTCTACGCGCGAGATACCGCCGAGGCGCTGTCGATGGTCAAGTCGGGCGAGTACGACGCCGCCTTCCTGATGCGCCCTACTCCTGTCCAGCAGGTCCGCGACGTCGCCGCGACGGGCGAGAACATGCCGCCCAAGTCGACGTACTTCTTTCCCAAGCTCCTGACTGGCCTTCTGTTTAACCCGCTCGTATAGCTGGGCCGGCGAATTTCAACCATATAGGCCAGCCGGGCCACTGGATATGATGGATATACGGGGGGACGACCTACCGAAGGGATTTTGATGACCCAACCGCAAGGGCTCGCAAGGATGAAAGCCACCGCTCGTCGTGACGGACGCACACTGAGGCACTCCGTGCAGGTCCGTGACCATCAGCTGACGGTCGACGAGCCGCTCGACTTCGGCGGCGACGACGCCGGCCCCGATCCGCTCGAGCTTCTTGCCGTGAGCCTCGCCTCCTGCACGGCTATCACGATGGAGATGTACGCATCGCGTAAGGGCTGGGACATCGGCCCCGTGGAGGTCGATG
>JAOPZV010000224.1 GCA_025963935.1 Solirubrobacterales bacterium | reverse complement strand
CTGCGCTGGCCGCCGCCGAGACGGGCGCCAGCGTGGCGATCCTGAGCAAGGTGCATCCCGTGCGCTCGCACTCCGTCGCCGCGGCCGGTGGGATCAACGCAGCGATCAGCGTGGACGACGACTGGCGCTCTCACGCCTACGACACGGTGAAGGGCTCGGACTTCCTCGGCGACCAGGATGCGATCGAAGTGATGTGCTCCGAGGCGCCCGCCGAGGTGATGCACCTGGAGCACATGGGCGTGCCGTTCCACCGCAACGACACCGGCGAGATGGACCTGCGGGCCTTCGGCGGCGCGTCGATGAAGCGGACCGCATACGTCGCGGACATCACCGGGCAGGCGCTCCTGCACGTCCTCTACGAGCAGCTGATGCGCCACCACGAGACCGTCGAGCGCTTCGAGGAGTGGTTCACGATCTCCCTGCTGAGCGACGACGACGGCCGCTGTTGCGGGGTCATCGCCCGCGAAGTGCGCAGCGGCCGGATGGAGGCCTTCCTCGCCAAGAACGTGATCCTCGCCTGCGGCGGCGCCGGCCAGGTCTACAAGCCGACGACCAACGGGCTGATCGTCACCGGCGACGGGATCGCAATGGCCTACCGCGCGGGCGCTCCCCTGATGGACATGGAGATGGTCCAGTATCACCCGACGTGCCTCGTCGAGACGGGGATCCTCATCACCGAGGGCGCGCGCGGCGAGGGAGCGCACCTGCTGAACGCCGCCGGCGAACGCTTCATGGAGAAATCCGCACCCAACAAGATGGAGCTCGCCTCGCGCGACGTGGTCTCCCGGGCGGAGCAGATCGAGATCAACGAGGGCCGCGGGGTCGGGCCCAACGGGTCGGGGATCTACCTGGACGTCACGGTCGTGCCGCGCAAGCGCACGCTGGAGGCGCTACGTGAGATCGTCAACCTCGGGCGCGACTTCGCCGGCGTGGACATCACGCGCGAGCCGATCACGATCCGGCCCGGCCAGCACTACATCATGGGCGGGGTGAAGACCGACGTCGACGGGCGCACGCCGATCGAGGGTCTCTACGCCGCCGGAGAGGTGGCGTGCGTCTCGGTGCACGGCGGCAACAGGCTGGGCGCGAACTCGCTGCTGGACACGCTGATCTTCGGGCGGCGCTCGGGCGAACACGCGGCCGCCCGCGCCGCCGGGATGGGCATGCCGACCGTGAACGCGAGAGCGCGCCTGAGCGAGGAGATGGCGAGCATCGACTCGATCATCGCCCGTCCCCGCGACGGGCGGCGGGTGTCGGAGATCAAGAACGAGCTCGGCGAGCTGATGAACCAGCACGCAGCTGTGTTCCGCGACGAGGAGGGCCTGCAGGCGGCGCTGGAGACCGTCGGGCGGCTGAAAGAGGAGGCATCCAGTGCCTGGATCGACGACCGCGGAACGGTCTTCAACCAGGACGTTCTCGGCGCGATCGAGCTGGGCTACATGGTGGACTGCGCCGAGGCGACCGTCGTCGCGGCGCTCGAGCGCAAGGAGTCGCGCGGCGCGCAGTTCCGCACCGACTATCCCGAGCGCAACGACGAGGAGTGGCTCAAGCACATCGACATCTCGCTCGCGCCCGACGGCCCGAAGGTGACCTACTCCCCGGTGACGATCACCCAGTGGCAGCCCGAGGAGCGAAAATACTGATGTGCCCGCCGATGGCGACAGCGTTCATCCCCACCCGACCGAGCAGGAGCACCTTTGATGGCTGAGACCCACGACAGGCCGCCGGAGCAGTTCACGCTCAGGATGCGTCGCTACGACCCCGAGTCGGGCGAGGCTCCCTACTGGGACGAGCACACGATCGAGCTCGAGCCGCATCGCTCGGTGCTCGAGGCGATCCTCCAGGCCCGTGACCGCTTCGACGGCTCGATCGGCATCCGCTGCTCGTGCAGGCAGGCGATCTGCGGCTCCTGCGGCGTGCGCGTGAACGGCGAGCCGGCGCTGGCCTGCCACACGCACCTCGACGCGGCGAAGCACAGCGCCCGCGACGGCGTGATCGAGATCGAGCCGATGGGCAACATGCCCGTGATCAAGGACCTGATCGTCGACATGGACGAGGTCCACTGGAAGAAGATCCGTCGCGTCACCCCCTGGCTGCTGGCGAAGCAGCCGGTGCCGGAGCGCGAGTACCTGGTGCCGGCCGAGTCGATGGTCGATGTCACACAGACGATCGGCTGTATCCAGTGCGGCGCTTGCGTCTCCGACTGCCTGGCGATGGAGGTCGACCCGCTTTTCATAGGTCCCGCCGCCCTCGCGAAGGCCTACCGCTTCGTGGGCGACCCGCGCGACGACCAGCACTTCGAGCGACTCAACGACCTGGCGCAGGACCCGCACGGGATGTTCGACTGCACGCACTGCTTCAAGTGCGTAGACGCCTGTCCGAAGGACGTCAACCCGATGGGCCAGATCATGCGACTGCGGCGGATCGCCACGAACGACCACCACATCGTCGACCAGAACAACGGCGAGCGCCACGAGGCGGCCTTCACCAGCCTGATCAGGGACAACGGGCTGCTGTGGGAGGCCGAGTTGCTGCCCCGCTCCTACGGGGGCAACTCGTGGTTCGGGAAATTCCATCCGCGCGCCGGAAAAGAGCTGCTCAGCTCCCTGCCGGCGATCGTCAGGGCGCTCGTGCGCGGCAAGGTCACTCCGGCCGGCGCGCTGAAGCCGCACAGGATTCCCAAGCCGGACCTGCGCAGCATCCAGTCGATCTACGAGAACGTCGAGAGCCGCGAGCAGCGCTCCGAGCTGAACCTGTACATAGCCGGCGAGGACGAGGAGCCGCCACCGCCCGAAGTGCCGGTCGTGGCCGGGGTGGTCGCCCCCGTCGCCGAGATGGAGTCGGCCGATGGCGCCGCCGAGGGTGCGCATTCGGCGCCGGGACCCGAGGGAACGACCAAACCACCCGACCCCGAGACCGCTGCCGAGGAGACCTCCGAGGGACGGGCGCCCGAGGGCGCAGACGTCGAAGCCGGCGACAGCGGTTCCTCCCCACCCGGCGCCGAAGGGAGCACGAGCCAATGAAGGTCGCCTACTGGCCCGGCTGCGTGAGCCGCGGCTTCACCCCTGAGCTGCACGGCTCGATGGCCAAGGTCGCCCCGTTGCTGGACATCGAGCTGGTCGAGCTCGACCGAGCGTGCTGCACCGGGGCCGGCGTGATCGCCGAGCACAACCAGGAGCTTGCCGACACGCTCAACGCGCGCACGTTCGCGCTCGCCCAGCAGGTGGACGGAGCGGCGATGATGATGAACATCTGCTCCACCTGCCAGGGGGCTCAGAGCGAGTGCCAGGAGCGGCTGGATGCGAACGCGGAGTACCGCGAGCACATCAACGGAACGCTGTCATCAGAGGGCCTGAGCTACGAGAAGGGCCTGACGAACAAGAACTTCCTGTGGCTGCTCGTCGAGGAGATCGGGCTGGAGAAGCTGCGCTCGCTCGTCAAGCGCCCCCTCACGAACCTTCGTGTGGGGCCGTTCTACGGCTGCTACATCGTGCGCCCGCGCAGGCGCCTCGGGATCGACGCCGAGCATCCGCGCGACGACTACCTGCACCACGTGATCGCCGCCCTGGGGGGCACCGTCATCGAGTATGCGGGCATGCGCAAGTGCTGCGGGTTCCCGATCATCACGATGAACAAGGAGGCGTCGCTCAAGCAGGCCGGACGCCACCTCGGCGACGCTGTGGACGCCACGGCCGACTGCCTCGTGACCCCCTGCCCGCTATGTCATCTGAACCTCGACTTGCAGCAGCCGCTTGCCGAGAAAGTCGTCGGGCGCGAGCTCGACATGCCCGTGCTTCATCTGCCGCAGCTCGTCGGCCTCGCGCTCGGCCTCGAGCCGAAGGAGCTCGGCATGAACCGCCATGTGGTTCGTCCCACGTCGGTGATCGACTGGTCGGCCTCGGTCGTGGGCGCGGCCGCCTGACGGGCGCCGGCGAGAGCCGGGCTCCGAGAAGGCTCACGTCGCCACGGCCCGGCTCCTGGCCGCGCCGCGACTTGTCCGGGGAGTGTGATCAAACGGCCGCACACGCGTAGTTAAGGTGTGGAGGAGACTTTGACCTTGACGCTCGTCGCGCCTCGGCAGCTTGCCACGCCGCAGCAGCGGCTCGAGCGGCTGTACGCGGAATCCCGTGAGGACCTCTACGCGTACCTGGCCTCCCTGCTGGGCGACCGGACGCTCGCCGAGGACGTCACGGCGCTCGCCTTCGAACGCGCGTTCCGCAGACGTAGGCTGTTCAACCCACGCCGGGGCAGCGAACGCGCATGGCTCTTCGGCATCGCGCGCAACGCCGCGTTGGATGAGCTGCGCCGCCGCGGCCGCAGCGCCGCGCTCGCAGGCGATCTGGCGGCCGAGGAATCCTCGCGCGAAGACCATCTCGAGGGCGTCCTGCGACGCACCATGGTCCAGGTTGCGCTCGGCGTCCTGAGCGCCCGCGAGCGTGAGCTGATCGCGTTGAAGTTCCACGCCGAGCTGAGCAACCCCGAGATTGCACGCGTGCTGGGCGTCAGCGAGTCCAACGCCGGGACGATGTTGCACCGAGCGATCACGAAGCTGAGGAAGGCATGCGATGCGCAGGCATGAGAGGCATGAGATGACCGAGGAGGCGAGACAGGAGCTCGCTGCAGTCGATGCCGCGATCAGCGGGGAGGCTGCCAACGGCGAGCATGCGCCGCTGCAGGAGCTCGTCCGCGCTTTGCGGGGCGTGCGGCCGCAGCCGAGCGGGGAGTTCCTCGCGGCACTCGACGCGAGAGCCGCGCGCGGCTTCCGGCGCGCGGGGCAGGAGCACGCCCGGGACTCATCGCGGGGCGGAACTGCCCGCGCCGGGGTGGCGCGCGGGGCCACGCAGAAGCCGCGCCGACGCGCGCTGCTCGCGCTCCCGGCGCTGGGCCTCGCGGTCGCCGTCGTTCTACTGGCGATCCTGCTGCCGGGCACCGGTGGGCCAGGGCCCCAGCCGCGTGCCACGAACGCCCCGTCGAAAGCCGTGTTCGGCGCCGCTCAGGCGGGTCCCGCGGTCGCGCCGGACCGTGCGGCGCTGCAGCCGGCGCCCGCTCCCACCGCGGGTCCCTCCGCGCCCGGCGAACAGGCGAGGCAGGTCGAACGGACATCGACGCTCGACGTCGGGGTCGCGCCCGGCAACGTGCAGGCGACTGCTCAGAGGGTCTTCACGCTGGTCAACGCGTTCAGCGGCTACGTGCGGCAATCGAACGTCAACTCCGGGCCCTCCGGTCAGGGCGGGGCCACCTTCGACGTGCGCCTGCCGAGCTCCAATCTGGCGGCGGCCATCGCCTCGCTCTCGCATCTCGGCCACGTGCGCTCGGAGAACGACACGACGAACGACGTGACAGAACAGGTGAGCTCGCTGCAGCGCTCGGTCGGCGATCAGCGGGCACAGCGCGCGAGCCTGCTCAGACAGCTCTCGCAGGCCAACGACCCCCAACGGGCGGCGGCCCTGAAGGCCGAGCTCAACGCAGTCGAGGCGCGAATCTCCCAGCGTGAGGGTCAGCTGCGGGCACTCAGGACGCGAGTCGACTACACCCGCCTGGCCCTCGCCGTGACCCCGGAAGTGACAGCCGGCGCGAGCACGGGCGACCTGACACCGAGTGCAGCGGCCCACGACGCCGGGAAGATCCTCAGCGCGGCGCTCGCCGTGCTCGTGATCGCTGCCGCGGCTGTGCTGCCGATCGCGGCGGTCGCCATCGCCGGCTGGTCCGCGGTCTCCCTGACGCGGCGGCGGCTGCGCGAGCAGGCTCTCGACGCGAGCTGATCGGCGTCGTCGGCGGCCGGCCGGGCGTCCGTGCCGATCGGGGCAGGACACGGGCGAAGCGCATAGGCTGGCGGGCGTGAAGATCCTCACCGTCGTGGGCAACCGCCCCCAGTTCATCAAGGCGGCGGCCGTCTCTGGCCCGCTGCGCGAGCGGCACGAGGAGGTGCTCGTGCACACCGGCCAGCACCACGACGACAGCCTCTCCCGCGTCTTCTTCACCGAGCTCGGCCTCGCGCGCCCTGACCGCGAGCTCGGCATCGCGGGGGGCTCGAACACGTCTCAGACCGCGCGTATGCTGGCCGCCCTCGAGCCGCTCATAGATGAGCTGCGCCCCGATGCTGCGCTCGTGTACGGCGACACGAACTCGACCCTCGCGGGTGCACTCGGGGCAGCGCAGACGCACACTCCGGTGGTGCACGTCGAGGCGGGCATGCGCTCCTTCGACAGGACGATGCCCGAGGAGCTCAACCGCGTGCTGAGCGATCACCTCGCCGAGCTGCTGCTGTGCCCCTCCGAGGTCGCCGCCAAGAACCTGAAGGCCGAGTCGGTGGCCGGCCGCGTGGAGGTCGTCGGGGACGTGATGGTCGATGTGGCGATGCGCTGGGCGCCGGCGGCACGTGAGGATGTCGCCGCCCCCGCGGCCTACGACGTGGCGCCCGGCGCCTACCTGCTGCTCACCGCCCATCGAGCCGGCAACGTCGATGACCCGGCGCGGCTCGGCATGCTGGTCAAGCTGGTGAGGGCACTGCCCGTGCCGATCATCTTCCCGCTGCATCCCCGCACCCGCGCACGGCTGCAGGACGGCGGCCTGCTGGGACAGCTCGAGGCGCTCGATGGCCTCCAGCTGACCGAGCCGCTCGGTTACGTCGAGTTCAGCTCGCTGCTTCACCACGCCCGGGCGGTGGTGACCGACTCCGGGGGCGTCCAGAAGGAGGCGTACCTTGCGGGCGTGCCCTGCGTGACGCTCAGGCCCAGCACGGAGTGGGTGGAGACAGTGGATGCCGGGTGGAACACGCTGGTCGACCTGGATCCCCCCCTCGCGTTGGCGGCGCTCGACCGTTCGCACCCGGGGGAGCGCCCGCCGCTCTACGGAGATGGCCACGCGGCCGAGCGCTGCGTGGAGGCGATCGACGCGATGGAGATGCGTGCATGAGCGAGCCGGCCCGGACGGTCCGCGTCGGCGTCGTCGGCCTCGGCTACTGGGGCCCCAACCTGGCCCGCAACCTGGCGGCGATCCCCGGCTGCGAGGTGAGCTGGCTGTGCGACGCATCTGAGGAGACGCGCAGGGGACTCGAGCGCTCTTACCCGGCCGCCCGCTCAACGGACGTGATCGGCGATCTGCTCGATGACCCGGAGCTCGACGCCGTGGTCCTCGCGACGCCGGTCCCCACCCACGCCGAGCTTGCGGTCGCGGTGGCGGAGGCCGGCAAGCACTGCTTCGTCGAGAAGCCGCTCGCCACGAACGCGGCTGACGCCGAACGCGCCGTCTCCGCCGCCGGCTCTGCCGGCACGATCCTGATGGTCGGCCATCTGCTCGAGTACCACCCCGCGGTGGCGCGGCTGAAGGAGCTCGTGGACAGCCAGGAGCTCGGCCCGCTCTACTACGTCTACGGCAACCGCCTGAACCTCGGCAAGCTGCGCGCCGACGAGAATGCGCTGTGGAGCCTCGGCGCGCACGACGTCTCGGTCGTGCTGCACCTGATCGGCGAGGAGCCGCTGGAGTGCGTCGCCCACGGCGCCGGCTATGTGCGCGAGGCGGTGCAGGACGTGGTGTTCTGCTATCTGCGCTTCCCCTCAGGAATCGTCGCCCACCTGCACCTGTCGTGGCTCGATCCCCACAAGGAGCGCCGCCTGACGGTCGTCGGCGCACGCCGCATGGCGACCTTCGACGACATGCTCGTCGAGGGCAAGCTCGCCGTCTACGACAAGGGCTTCGACGAGGACGCGCGCTCGTGGGGCGAGTACATCACGCGCTCGGGCGACATCTTCTCCCCGCGCATCGCGAACGCCGAGCCGCTGCGCATCGAGTGCGAGCACTTCATCGACTGCATCCGCACCGGGGCCACGCCGCGCTCGGA
>JAOPZV010000176.1 GCA_025963935.1 Solirubrobacterales bacterium | reverse complement strand
GCTCTCTGCTGTGAAACGGCGTGATGCTCGTCCTTACCCGCGACTCGGCCTGCTTTGTTTCCCGAACTGCGTTCCCTACACGTCTGCTACCCGCGCCGGCGGGCACCTAACGGCCTGGAGTCGGGAGGCG
The DNA here is from genome assembly GCA_025963935.1 of Solirubrobacterales bacterium. Taxonomy (GTDB): domain Bacteria; phylum Actinomycetota; class Thermoleophilia; order Solirubrobacterales; family Solirubrobacteraceae; genus Palsa-744. The sequence continues at coordinate 2,836 of JAOPZV010000176.1, read as the reverse complement.
CCCGCGGTCGGCAGGTGCGTCTTTGGCCCGGTCGCCACGGCGACCGAATCACGTGCTCAGCCAGCTCCAGCAGCCGAACACGCCCAGGAATCGGCTGGTAAGCTCGGGCCTCGGCCGTCCCGGGGAAGATCAAGTGGCACACCAGACCAGCGCTATTCGTGCAGCCACCCGCCTCGGGGCCGGCGGCATCGGCACAGCGTTGCTCTTCACAGCGAGGCGCACTGGTTACCTGAACCGTCTGATGTCCTACTTCGCGTTTCGCAAGGCACTCGGGAGGGACGGACGGCGAAGGGCATGGGTGGCTCTTGGCGCGCAGATTGACGACACCGCGGTGATCGGCCCGCGGGTGGCCATGCGAAACCCCGCCCAGGTGAAGGTCGGCGCCGGGTCGAAACTCGGCGGCCGGATATGGATCGATTCGTGGGGTGAAGTGACGATCGGGTCCAACGTCCTGATGACCGGCGACATCGATCTGCTCTCGACGCAGCACGCGATCGATGACCCGCTGCTGAAAGGCCAGCGCCGGACCATCACGATCGGCGACTACGCGTGGCTGCCCTTGAAAATCATCGTGCTTCCTGGCGTGTCCATCGGGAACTACGCGGTCATAGGCACCGGGTCGGTCGTGAGCCAGGACGTGCCCGATTACGGCGTCGCCGTAGGGAATCCCGCGAAGGTCGTCAGGGAACGAGCGCGCATCGAGTACACGTATGTGCCAAGCCGGACCGCCCGCGTGTAACGAAGCACAGCGGGGCCGCCCGCGCCGATACTCGTAAGGGCGAGCCTCGGGGATCACCCGATTGGGGTATGGACGATCCCGGGCCAGGCGGCGAGGATGGCGCGGTGAGGACAATTGACTTCACGCGCGCGGGCGCGGCAACACCGACGCGCGAGGCCACCCGATGAACGCGCCGGAGCTCGCGGTCGCGGCGCTCGTGGCGATAAACCTCCTCGCCGTCATGCTTCTGCGGGCGTCGAGGATCAGGCGGGACTGGGGAGCGCGCCGGCCGGTCGGCGACGACCCCGGACCGAGCGATCCGCCCGGTCTGAACTAGCGCGGCACGAGAGGCCCAGCGCCCGATAGAGGCGGTTGGTACGGTGGGGCGCGCTAGGAGTCAACGGAGACTGGGGGAGAGGCCTGTGCTGAAAGAGTTCAAGGCGTTCATCCTGAGAGGCAACGTCGTCGATCTTGCAGTCGGCATCGTCATCGGGGCGGCCTTCGGCGCCGTCGTGACGGCTCTCGTGCGTGACCTCATAACGCCGATCATCGCCGCGATCATCGGGAAGCCGGACTTCTCGGCGCTTACGTTCACGATCAATGGAAGCACCTTCCACTACGGCGACTTCATCAACGTGCTGGTCGCGTTCATCTCCATCGCTGCCGCCGTGTTCTTCTTCATCGTCAAGCCGGTAAACGTGCTGATGGCGCGGCGCAAGACCTCCGTGGATGTCGAGTCCGAAACGCGGCCTTGCACGGAATGCCTGAGTGAGATCCCGCGCCTGGCTCGCCGGTGCGCGTTCTGCGCTTCGCCGCAACCAGCCGTCAGCTGAGGGGCGAGCAAACCGTAGTGCCGGGGTGACTCACCCGAGATCGCGTCGTGAGATCACACCGGACTGAAGTGCGCTCTCCGCGAGCTTGGCTCGCTTGAGGTTCTGCGGGAGATGTCCCAGCTCAAACTTGCCGAACAGCGTCCGCAGATGCATCTTGACCGCATCGACGCTGAGGAAGACCTCGCCGGCGATCGCCTGATTGGTGGCCGGGGACCCGAAGCTGCCTTCGCGATAGGGGCGGCAGAGGGCGATGAGGACCCGCCGCTGGGTGTCGGTCAGATCAACCGCGAGCGGGTCTCCGGCAGACACCGTCCGTCCGGCTGGCCCTCCATGCGCGGCACGGTAGACGAGCACTGTGTGTCCCACGCGAATGCGGTCCCCGTCGCGCAGTCGCTGGCGCCCGCTGATGCGCTCGCCGTTCAGGTAGGTGCCGTTCGTCGAGAGCCCGTCGTCGACGATCGTCCATTCCCCGCCGATGTGGTGGAACTCCGCGTGTAGAGCCGACACCGAGGTGTCCCATGGGAGCGAGAGATCCGTCTCCTCGCGGCGTCCCACGGTGCTGGTCTCGCCTCGCTCACCTGCGGCGAAGAAACGCAGACGGCTCTGCTCGTCACGGAAGGCGAGAAACGCGTAGCCGGCGCCTTCGGCCACCAAGAGCGACTTGATCTCTGCCGGGGAGAGCGAGTGGGGGGCGAGCGGATCGCCGTCAATGGGAGGTTCAGGAGGCATCACACGTTGCGGCACGACCAGCGCGGCCAGCAGTCTGGTGCCCCGGCCGCTCACAAGAGGATGTCAGGTGGCTTTTCGCGGCGCCCCTCACGCGTGCCCGCAGCCGGCCGGGTGCTGCTGCGCGCCTGCGGCAACTGCTGCGCTGATGTGGGGATCGAACGGCGAACGATTCGCGCCCAGTGCACATATCGCTAGAGGCGACGACCGGAATCGAACCGGTGTAGACGGCTTTGCAGGCCGTTGCGTAGCCACTCCGCCACGTCGCCAAGTAGGGCCTCAAGCGTATCGGGCCGTTGATACGCTTGGCTCCTTCCCAGGGCGATTAGCTCAGCTGGGAGAGCGCCGCCTCGACAAGGCGGAGGTCACTGGTTCGAGCCCAGTATCGCCCATAACAGGCGACTGCCTGAAGGCCCCGATTTGCGGGGCCTTTCGCCATTCCGGAGGCCGTTAGGGGCGCCCGTGGTCCCGCCGTGTCCTTCAAGTGTTCCCGGGGAAGCAGTGAGAGCCGTCTGAGGACGAGCGCTACGGTCTCGCTGCAGTCGGTGGCGGGCGCATC
>JAOPZV010000116.1 GCA_025963935.1 Solirubrobacterales bacterium | reverse complement strand
GATCGACCTGGCCAGCGAGCCATTCGTTGATCGCTCCCGTGACTCCAAGGATCCATTCGCGACGGTCCTCCCAGCCTGGGGCCATCTCGTCCCAGATCCGCAGGCTTGTCTCGCGATACGTCCGCAGCTCCATCCCACCCTCCTCTGATCGGACTGGACGCAAAAGCGGTCCAGCGGCCCGACTCTACCCGCGCCGGCACTCCCGCCGCAGCGCGAGCTGCCTCGTCCGTGAGCGTCTCAGAGTCGTCGGCGAGGTGGTCGCTCAGGACGAAAAGCAGGCAGTCCGACGGACGCTCCGTTCACGCCCGCGTTCGCGAGGATGCAGAGGGCCACTCGCGGTGGAGGCGCCGGTCTGAGGACTCGAACCACCACGGGGAAATCTCCCCACAAGGCCCTCAACCTCGTACAGCCGGCGCAGATGCTTTCACCAGCGTCGAGATCGTCCATTCTGTTGGGTTTCCGGGACACGTCGGACGCACCGGACGATCTGGCTGTTGCCAAAGTGTTGCCACGGCGACCGAGCACGATCTCGCGCCGGTTGGGACGATGCTTTGCAGCCACGGTGGGCTGCACCAGCGACGCGTGCCGCTCGTGCTCTCGGGGCTAACGCGTGCCGCTGGGTGCTTGGAACGGGGGCGGCCCGAGGAGCTGCATGCCGCCGGAGCGCTCGGCGGATTCGCGTACGCGGTCGAAGTCGACCGGCCCGGCGGGGCTGGTGTCGGCGCCGGCGGGCTCGCTGGCGCCGCGGTAGAACGCCTCGGCGCTGCCGGGTGTCTGCAGGCAGAGCACGCGCGCCGTGGGCGATGTGACCAGGAAGGCGTGGGGCACGCCGCGGGGGGCGACCGCGATTCCACGCGGTCCGAGGGGATGGTTCTGCCCGGCGATGTGTACGAGGATCTCGCCGTCTAGGACGTAGAGGGTCTCGTCCTCGTTGGCGTGGGCGTGGAGGGGGGTGGTCTTGCCCTGCGGCATGTGGTCTTCAAAGAGCATGAAGGCGCCGGCGGTCTCGGCGGCCGTCGCCTTCATGGTCAGGATGCCCCCGCCCCAGAAGCGGAGCCGCTCTCCCTCTCCGTCGGCCCGAACGATCGGCACGGCAGCACTCATCTCGTCTGCTCCTTTTTGCAACCCCAATGCGGTCGGCTGCTCTTGTGGAACATGCTGTATCATAATGGGATATGACTGTATCATATGAGCTGACCGGGCGCACCAATCAGAAGGCTCGGACGCGCGAGGCGCTGATCGCCGCGACCCGCGACTTGCTCGCGCAGGGCGTCGTCCCGACGATGGAGGGAGCGGCTGCCACCGCCTCGGTCTCGCGTACCACGGCGTATCGCTACTTCCGGAACCTGTCTGCGCTGCTCGCCGCCGCCTATCCCCACGTCGAGCAGCGATCGCTGCTGGGCCCAGACCCACCGGTGGATCCCGCGGCGCGCCTGGCAATCGTGGTCGAGGACCACACGCGCCGGATCCTCGAAAACGAACCGGAGATGCGCGCAGTGCTGCGGTTATCGCTTCAGGGGGTACGTCCCCCCGGGCTGCCCATGCACCGCGGGTTGCGGATCGCCTGGATCGAAGACGCCCTCGCACCACTGCGCGGACAGATGGCCGAAGACGAGCTGCGGCGGCTGATCCACGGCATCGGCGCGACGCTAGGCATCGAGGCCTTCGTCTGGCTCACCGACATCGCCGGGCTCCAGCGCGAGCAAGCCGCCGCGATCATCCGAGCCAACGCACTTGGACTCCTACGAGCCGCGACCGCAGACGAAAACCGCACTGCCAACGACGGGGAGCTGGGCGGTAGCTGCTAGGTCGCACATGTCCGGCCGTCCGCCCGAAGGCATAGTGCGCGGAGCGCAAGGATCGAGAATCACGCCGTCACGGGCAGTGTGCAAGCACGAATGTGTGCACGCCGCGGCCGGCCACCCGCAAGCTAAGAGCTAAGAATCGCTCTGCCAAGCCAAAAAAACATGCGCCCGAATGGACTCGAACCATCACGGGGAAATCTCCCCACAAGGCCCTCAACCTCGTACACGACTGTCATATAAGTCCCGAGGCGTCCAGAACGTCCAAATAGCGCGGTTTCGCGGACGCATCGGACAGATCTGGATGAGCGAGTGTTGCCACGATGTTGCCACGGGGCATTCTGAGCACGGCGAAGCCCCGGTCGCTAGGCCCGGGGCTTCGTAGAGAGCACGTCGCTGGCATCCTGGCTCAACTCTCTGCAGCAGCCAGCCCTCACCGAGGTTGCCGCGGTCGGCCCAAACGGCGGGGCTGGCGGGACGAGAACATCCGCGCCACCGAGGCATACCGCGCTCGGGCGGACGCTGGCACCCCGAGCACGTGGCGCGCCTACGAGGAGGCCTTCGACCGAGAGCACGAGGCCCTGATGCGATGACACAGCGCTTAGGAGCTCTTCCGGCGGAGGGTGTGAGCTTGCCCTGATTCGGCACACCGCTGGCAAGATGACGGGGCGCAATTGCGCTGGCCGGTACGGCTCCGAGGCGAGTCGCGGCACGTCAGGGGCGCTCGCCCCGTCCGAGCACGGCATTCGCCGCCTGGGCCGCGTCAGCCAACAGCTCTCGGCGTGAAGTTCCGAGTCGGGCACGCGTCCCGAGCGCGAGCATCGAGTTGACCATCCTCCGCGCGCCTGCCGAGGCCGAATACTCAGCCGGAAGCTGGCCGGCGGCGACC
>JAOPZV010000096.1 GCA_025963935.1 Solirubrobacterales bacterium | reverse complement strand
CGATCAGCTCTCAGGCGGACGCATGATCCTCGGCATCGGCTCCTCCGGGCCGCAGGTCGCCGAGGGCTGGCACGGGCAGCGCTTCGCCAAACAGCTCCAGCGCACGCGCGAGTACGTCGCCGTGGTGCGCATGGCGCTCGCGCGCGAGCGTGTCGAGTTCCACGGCGAGACGCTCGAGCTGCCGCTCCCCGAAGGTCCCGGCAAGGCGCTCAAGCTGACGATCTCGCCGGTGCAGGAGCGCATCCCGATCTACCTCGCCGCCATCGGCCCCAAGAACACCGCGCTCGCCGGCGAGATCGCCGACGGCTGGATCCCCACGCTGTTCTCGCCCGAGCATGTCTCTGAGCTGAGGCCGCTGCTGCAGGAGGGAGCCGAGCGTTCCGGCAAATCGCTGGAGGAATTCGATATCGCGCCGACCGTCAACGTGTTCATCACCGACGACCTCGAGAGCGCCCGCAACGCGATGCGGCCGTTCATCGCGCTGTATGTCGGCGGCATGGGCTCGCGCCAGCAGAACTTCTACAACCAGCTCGTGCAGCGCTACGGGTTCGAGGCCGAGGCCAAGCAGATCCAGGACCTCTACCTCGAAGGCAAGCGCGACGAGGCCATGGCAGCGATACCGGACGAGCTGATCGACACGGTCTCGCTGTGCGGTCCCAAGGAAGTCGTGCGCGACCGGCTCGCCGTCTACCGCGACGCCGGAGTCGGCACGCTGGGGGTGACGCCCACGGCGTTCACCGCGCCGGAGCGGCTCGAGCAGCTGCGTCTCGTGGCCGAGCTCGCAGCCTGACCCGCGTCCCGTGAGCCACGCCACCCCCCGGCCCAGACGGGTGCTGCTCGGCGCCTTCGGCGACCCCGGCCACGCCTTCCCGATGATCGCCCTCGGCCGCGCGCTGCTCGCCCGCGGCCACCACGTCACGCTGCAGACCTGGACGCGCTGGAAGGAGCACGTCGAGGCCGAGGGGCTTAGTTTCGCTCCCGCGCCGGAGTACACCGTCTTTCCCTCCGGGGAGCCGGGCTCTCCGCCGCTCGACTTCTACGAGGCAGTCGTCCACGCCACCACCGACACCGTTCCACTGGTGCGCGACTTGCGCCCCGAGGTGGTCGTCGCCGACATCCTCACGCTCGCGCCCGCGCTCGCCGCCGAGCTCGAGGGCGTGCCGTGGGCCACGCTCGTGCCACACGTCTATCCGCACGGCGAGCCGCACTTCCCCATCTACTCGCTCGGCGCCCGCCTGCCCCGCACCGCCGCCGGGCAGCGCTTCTGGCGGTTCGCCCAGCGCCCAGTCGAGCACGGCCTCGAGCGGGGCCGCCGTGAGCTCAACGCCACACGCGCGCGACTCGGCCTGCCTGCGCTCACCCACGTTCACGGCGGCATCAGCCGGGAGCTCGCGCTCGTCGCCACGTTCCCTCAGCTCGAGTACCCGCGCGCCGGTGGATGGGCTCCGAACATCCACGTCGTAGGACCGCTCATGTGGGAGCCCCCCGCCGCCGACGTCGAGCTACCCGCCGGCTCGCACGGAGGACCGGAGCTTCCGTTGGTGCTCATCGCCCCGTCGACCGCCCAGGATGCCGAGCACCGGCTGCTGTCCGCCTCGCTGCGCGGCCTCGCCGACGCGCCGGTGCGTGTGCTTGCGACCTGGAACAGGCGCCTGCCGGCCACGCCGCTGCCGGTGCACGCCAACGCGCGGCTCGTCGACTGGGTCTCATACGCGCGCACCATGCCGCACTGCGACGTCGTCGTCTGCCACGCCGGCCATGGCACGCTCGTGCGTGCGCTCGCCAGCGGCTGCGCCGTGGTCGCCGCTCCAGCCGTCGGTGACATGAATGAGAACGCCGCCCGCCTCGATTGGTCCGGTGCCGGTGTGCGGCTGCCGCGCCGGTTCGTCTCACCGCGAACGGTGCGGGTAGCCGTGGAGCGGGCGCTCGGTGACCCGTCCATCGCGGCACGCGCACGTGAGATGGCGGCGTGGTCGGCCGGTCACGATGCCGGCACGGCGGCGGCCCTGCATGTCGAGCGGCTAGCGGCCTGATCCAGAGGCGGGCCCTGACGCTATTGGACGGCGCGGCCGACGTAGTAGCCCGCAGCGGCTGCCGCAACGCCGGCGAGCACCGAGGCGAGCACGTAAACGATCGCCCGCCCGGGCTCCCCGGCCTCCATGTCCAGGAACGCCTGCACCGAGAACGTCGAGAAGGTCGTGAAGCCGCCGAGGAACCCAACGCCGAGAGCCGTCCTCGTCTGGGGCGAGGCCCAATGCGCGACCACGATCATCCCCAGCAAGAACGAGCCGGCCACGTTGATCGCGACGGTCACCCACGGGAGCGCATCGCCGTGGAACCCCGAGGAGATGCCGTAGCGCAGAAGAACGCCCCCCGCGCCCGCCACCGCGACCAATAGAACCGTCACAGCCGCATGATTTCAGAGCAGCAGGCGGCCGCTTCGCGCGTAGCCGGCTGTTACGGGGCGCATCTCCTTGAGATCCAAAGGCCTCTCATGACGTGCAAAGCAGCTCTGGGGGTGGGACTCGAACCCACAACCTTGACCTTAACAGGGTCCTGCTCTGCCGATTGAGCTACCCCAGACCGTGCCAATTGGGCTACCGCGGAGCCAGGGACTGCGCCGTTCTCCACCTCCGCGTGGCAATTAGAGCACACCAGGATGCACTTGCGGACCTCGACGCGCAGGCGCTCGAGGCTGTGAGCCCCGCGTCGTGCGACGCCGAACTCCTTGAGCTCCGGATCGACGTGATGGAACTCCAGCGCTCCCAGGCAGCGGGTATAGCCGCACAGCTGGCAGCAGCCGCCCGCCTCCTCGACCAGGATCTCCTTCACGCGACGCCTCCGCCTTATGACTGCGTCCTGGCGGCATTTGCGACAGCGAAAGTAGCCTCGCGGTTCGCGCACGTGCCATGTCTCGCCGTGATGAGGGCACAGCAGCAACGCGTCCACCAGTCCGGCTGCCTGCGCCTCTCGTGCTCCGGGGCGGGAGCGCGGAGCGCCGGCGCTCAGCCCTCCCCTGGCTCAGCCCTCCGCCGGCTCAGCCCTCGCGCTCGCCGGTGTCGTCGAGAACCTGTGCGTAGACGCGGTCGAACTCGCGTTTGAGCTCCGTTCGCTTCTGCGCGAGCGCGTTCACGTCGCCGTCGCCGGCGCCCCGCGCCCGTTGCACCTCGCGGTCCAGGCGCGCGAGCTCCAGCTGAAGGCGCTGCACCTCGAGCATCGCCGGATGCGCCTGCTCGCGGCCGGCCTCCACGATCAGCTCTGCAAGCAGCGCCTTCAGCTCGGGGTCGTCGTCCAGGTCGCCAACCCGCTCGGGGTCTCCCGCCATCGGCTCGTGCAGGCTTCCCTCGCGCAGCCGCCGGGCCGCGCGGCGCAGCAGCTCGCTGGCGAAATGCTCGTCGATGTCGAGGCTCTCCAGCGCCTGCTTGCCCTCCTGCGGCGAAGAGATGCAGAGGGCGAGGAACGCTTGCTCGGTCTCCTCCCGGCCCGACGCTCCCCCGCGCGCACGCGAGCCGTTCTCCCGCTGCGGCCCGCGCTCCGCGGCCCGCCCGCCCCCCGGGGCCAGAAGCGTCTCGGTGAGGCTCTCCGGCAGCGCCAGGCGCCCCGAGACCGTCCTCGTCAGCTCCATCCGCATCGCGCTCGGTGGCAGCGTGGCGAACACGGGGCGCAGCTGCTCGATCATCCGATCCCTCCCCTCCGGGCTCGAGTGATCGCCGGCGGCGAGCACGCGCTCCACGCGAAAGCGGACGAACGGCACCGAGTCCCCGACCGCCGACTGCATCGCCTGCGCCCCCGCCTGCTGGATCAGCTCGGCGGGGTCCGACCCGGCGGGCAGCGGCACGACGCGCAGTTCGAGCTTTCGCTTCGCGGCAAGGCCCGCGGCGCGCAACATCGCCTCCTGCCCGGCGCTGTCGGCGTCGAGGGCCAGCAGGACCGTCTGGGCCATGCGCGCCAGCTCGCCCACCTGCTCACCGGTCAGCGCGGTGCCCATCAGACCCACCGCGTTGCTCATCCCGGCCTGGTGCAGCGCGATCGTGTCCGTGTAGCCCTCGCAGAGGATCACCTCGCCGGAGCGGGCCGCCTGTGGACGCGCGATGTTCGCCCCGTAGAGGTGCAGCCCCTTGTGGTAGACGTCGTTGTCGGACGTGTTCAGGTACTTCGGCCGCTGTTCCTCGCTCGTCGCCCGCGCGCCGAACCCCAGGACCCGTCCGCGGATGTCGCTCAGCGGAAACATGATCCGCGCGCGGAAGCGGTCATACAGCTGGCCGTTCTGGCGAGAGCGCTGTGCCAGGCCGGCGTCGTAGAGCTCGCGGTTTGAGAACTTGCCCCGGCGCGAGGCCAGCAGCACACGGTCCCACGCGCTCGGCGCATATCCCACCCGGAAAGCCCGCAGGATCTCCTCTCCGAGACCCCTCTCCTTCAGGTAGTCACGCGCGCGCGCCGCCTCCGTGGACTCCCACAGGTAGCGCTCGTAGTAGGCGGCCGTGCGGTCGAGCAGCTCGAGCAACCGTGCCCGACGCTGGCGGCGCTCGGCCTCGCGGGGGTCCTCCTCCTCGCGCTCGAGCTCCACGCCGAAGCGTTCGGCGAGCAGCTCCAGGGCCGCTTTGAAGTCCACGCCTTCCGTCTCCTGCACGAACGTGAACACGTCGCCGGAGGCCTGGCAGCCGAAGCAGTGGTAGACCTTCTGCGCGGGGTCGATACCGAACGACGGCGTCCGCTCGTCGTGAAACGGGCACAGCCCCTCGTAGCGGGCCGGGCCGGCGCGGCGCAGCTCGGTGCGGGCAGAGACGAGCTCGACGAAATCGACCGCGTCACGCACCCGGTCCCTGGAATCGCTCGTATACAGCGCCACGCCGGCAACGCTAGCGGGCGAACGCCTGCGGCACCTGAAGCTCGGTGTACTGCCTGATGCAGTAGCGGTCGGTCATGCCCGCGAGGTAGTCGGTCACGCGGCGCGCAAGGCCCTCATCGCCCTCCCCCTGCCCTGGCGGCGGCAGCAGCTCGGGGTGCTCGACGTAGTGCTCGAACAGCCGCCGCACCACGGCCGAGATCTTCACGTGCTCTGCCCGTACCGCCGGGCCGAGGTACACGCGCTCGAACATGAAGTCGCGCAGCTCCGCCATCGCCGGCCCGGCCTCCGGTCCCTGGACGATCTCACCCGCCGCATCGGACTGCTCCACCATGTCGTGCACGAGCGCGTCGATGCGCGCCGAGCCGCTCGTGCCGAGCACCGCGATCGGCTCGCTCGGCAGCTCCTCCTCGCGCAGCAGCCCCGCGCGCACCGCGTCGTCGATGTCGTGGTTGATGTAGGCAACGCGGTCGATCACACGCACGATTCGCCCCTCGAGCGTCGCCGCCGGAGACGTGCGGCTCGAATGCCGGGCGATGCCGTCGCGCACCTGCTCGGTCAGGTTGAGGCCCGCGCCGTCGCGCTCCAGGCTCTCCACGATCCGCAGCGAATGCTCGTAGTGACGGAAGCCCTCCCCGAAGCGCTCTTTCAGACAGTCGTCGAGCACCTCCTCGCCGATGTGGCCAAACGGCGGGTGGCCGAGGTCGTGGCCGAGTCCGATCGCCTCCACGAGGTCCTCGTTGAGGCGCAGCGCGCGTGCGACCGTGCGCGAGATCGTCGTCACCTCGAGGGTGTGCGTGAGCCGCGTGCGGTAGTGGTCACCGCGCGGTGCCACGAACACCTGCGTCTTGTGGGTCAGCCTGCGGAACGCCTTGCTGTGCACGATCCGGTCGCGGTCGCGCTGAAACGGCGTGCGCAGCGCGCAGTCGTCCTCCGCGTGACTTCGATGCGCCGGGTAGGAGCGCGCCGCCAGCGGCGAGAGCCGCTGCTCCTCCTCTTCAGCCCAGCGCTCGGCGAAGCTGGCTGCGACGGCGTCGTGCTGGCTTGCGATGCTCACCGTTCGATTCTGCCACCGCCGGTCGCAAAGCCCGGCTCAGCTGCGCTGATTCCAGTCTTTTCGCCCGGTGAGCCGATGGGCCCAGTGACTCCACGTGTTGATCGTCGCAGGGTCCTCGTCGTAGACCGGCGCGCCGCCGCCCGGCTCCGGCAGGCTGGCCGCCGCCTCCGAGTCGATCTTCAGCTCCACGCTGTGTTCGTGCAGCGACGCCACATCCGACGCCTCGACGAACCGCCGGCCGCCTCCCTTCGTGGAGATCACCAGGCCGTGAAAGATGTCCTGCTCGACTGCCGCGACCACATGGTGAACGGTGCCGACCTGCTCCCCGTCGGACGCTTGCACCGGCACGCCCTTCTCGAGCACCTCGTAGGCGATGGGGAGTCCGTCGTCCATGATCAAGACAATACCGCCGCCCGCGCAGCGCAATGCGCCGTCCACCCAGCGCGAATGCCGCCGTCCGCTCAGTGCGAGCGAGCGACCGCCGGCATCAACCGCAGGTGTGCGTGGTGCTCGAGCGTCGCAGCGATCGCCCGCTCGGCCTGCCCGAGCGCGGCGTCGGTGGCGGCCGGCACCTCGTTCAGGCCACGGGCGAGCGACTCGGTCATGAACCCATAGGCGTCCGGGCCGAGGGCGAACGAGCCGGCCTCGCAGGCGCCGCAGACGACGCCGCCCGCCGCTCCGGAGAAGCCGACGAGATGCTCGCGCTCGCCGCAGCTCGCGCACGCGCCGAGCTGCGGCGCGAGGCCCGCCGCGAGCAACAGCTTCAGGCGGAAGGCCAGGGCGGCTGCCCAGGCGGCCGACGGCCGGCTCTCATCGCCGGCACCGGCGTGCTGATCGAGCAGGGCGAGCTGCCTGCAGAGCAGGTTGAACACCCCCGGGTGCGGCTCGGTGGTCTCGAACAGCCGGCCGACCGCGTCGCAGGCCCGCGCGGCCGCGTCCAGCGCGCGCCGGTCGCCGCGCAGACGGGCGTGCCCGTCGACCGTCTGGGCTCCGGTCACGGTGAGCAGCTCCCCGCGACCTTCGTGCAGCTCGATGTTCAGGCGGAAGAACGGCTCGAGGCGACCGCCGAAGCGGCTGCGTGCGCGGCGCACGCCCTTCGCGATCGCGCCGACCCGGCCGCGGTTGGGCGTGTACAGGTGCAGGATGCGATCGGCCTCGCCATAGCGCATCGATCGCAGCACGATCGCCTCGGTCTTGACGGGTCCCGGCATCGGTCAGTCGAGTCTAGGAGCCGCCACGGCGTCTCGTCCAGGTGCCTCCTCACCCCCTCCCCACTACGGCTATCCTTTATGAAGTAATGAGGCAGATCACCGTGTACACAACGATGCCGTGCTCCTTCTGCGAGCGCCTGAAGGGCCTGCTGCAGGCACGCGGCTTCGAGTTCGCCGAGATAAACCTCTCGAAGGATCCCGAGGGCCGCATCGCGCTCGCCAGGATGACCGGGATGATGAGCTTCCCCCAGGTGCTCGTAGACGGCGAGCTGCTCGGCGGCTGGGCCGAGGTCTCGGCCGCCGCCGAGAACGGCCGCCTGGACGAGCTGCTAGCCGCCTGAGCGCCCGAGCCGCCTGGCGCGCGGGCGAGACTGGCAGGTCTCGCACACGTAGGTACCCCGTCCGGCCACGACCATCTTCACGATCGTCGCGCCACACACGCCGCACGGCTCACCCTCGCGGCGGTGCACGAGGAACTGGTCCTGGAAGGACCCGCGCACCCCGTCGACGTGGCGAAAGTCGTCGATCGTCGCGCCCCGCGCGTCGATGCCCGCGCTCAACGCGTCGATGACCGCCTCGCGCAGGCGCTCGTGCTGGGCCGCCGACAATGCCCCCGCCGCGCGCCGCGGATGGATTCCCGCCCGGAACAGGGCCTCGTCGGCATAGATGTTTCCCACCCCAGCGATCCTGCGCTGGTCGAGGAGCAGACCCTTGATCGGCCCGGTCCGGCCCTTCGCGAGCGCCCGCAGGTGATCACCGGTGAACAGCTCGTCGAACGGCTCCAGCCCGAGGCGGGCAGCGAGGAACGCGTCAAGCGCGTCCGAGCCGAGCAGCAGCTCGCCGGTGCCGAAGCGACGCGGATCGGTGATCGCGAGCCGCACCTCGCCCTCGCCGCCCCGGCTCCCCAGCAGCAGGCGAACACGCGTGTGCGGCGGATCGCCCTCGGGCTCTGCGAGCACCGAGCCGGTCATGCGCAGATGCTGGGCAAGGTGCACATCGCCGCTCAGGTTCCAGAGCAGGTACTTGCCG
>JAOPZV010000028.1 GCA_025963935.1 Solirubrobacterales bacterium | reverse complement strand
CTTCGCCGGCCGCCGCGCCCGGTGAGGCGTCATCGCGCGGTCCCGGCGGCGGCCCGCGGCAGGTGAGCGCCGAGGACATCGAGCAGCGCGCCGCCCATTCCGCCGAGCTGCGCGCCTACGGGCTCGCCGACGCGCTCGTTGCGGCGGACGCTCGCGAGGCCGTGCGCTTCTACCTGCGCCTGCGCCAGCAGGGCGAGCGGCTGTCGGGCCTCACCTATCTGATGGCACAGCGGCTGCGCGACGCGCTGTCGGTTGCGCTTCGCCTACGCGACGGCGAGCCGGTGGCGGAGATCAAGCGCGGTCTGCGGATGCCCGCGCGTGCTGCGGAGCGCTTCGTGGCGGACGTCGCGGCGAACGACCCGGAGCGGCTGCGCGCGGCGCTCGGCGCGCTGGCCGATCTCGAACTGGACTCGCGCGGTGGCTCGCCGCTGCCCGCCGGCCGCGTCGCCGGGCGGCGATCGCTGGCGGGGCTCGAGGAGGACACGCTCGCCGTGCGAGCGATCGAAGCGATTACTCGCTAGCGGGCTTGCCGGCCGCCGAGCCGGCGAGGAGACGGGCGGCGCGTGACTTCTTGCGTGCGCCAGTGTTGCGATGCATCGCGCCGCGCTTGACGGCCTTGTCGATCGTGCTCGTCAGCTCGCGGTGGGCGCCGGCAAGGGTCTCCCGGTCGCCGCCCTCGACGAGCGACTCCAGACGCCTGAAGTAGGTCTTGATCGTCGAGGTGTAGCGGCGGTTCTCCAGACGCTCGCGCTCGGAGCGGAGAATGCGCTTCTTCTGGGAATGGATGTTGGCCATCGAAAGATGCCGCCAGGCGCACAGGGAACGTCCCGGGCGCGCCGCGGAGCGCCGTACTATAGCGGCCTTGGCCGCCACAGCAGAAGCCTTCGCCGAGGAGCCGCCACCCCCGGTGCCGCCCGGCGGCGGGGGCGTCGCACGCAACACGGCCATCTTCTCGATCGCCACGGGCATCTCGCGGATCGTCGGCCTGGGTCGCGAAATCGTCGCGGCGAGCTTCTTCGGCACGGGGGGGCCGGCGTCGGCCTTCACGATCGCCTTCCAGATCCCGAACCTGGTCAGCAACCTGTTCGCCAACGCAGCCCTGTCCGCGGCGTTCGTGCCGGTGTTCACCGACCTGCTCCAGCAGGGCAAGCGCAAAGAGGCCTTCCGGCTCGCCTCGAGCCTGTTCTGGGTCCTGCTCATCGCGCTCGGCGCGGTCACCGCGTTCTTCATCCTCGCCGCCGGGGCGATCATGCCGCTGTTCACCGGCGACACGTTCACCTCTCAGCTGAACGCGCTTACCGTCGGCCTCTCGCAGATCCTCTTCCCGGTCGTGCTGCTCCTCGGGCTGAACGGCCTGCTCGTCGGCGTCCTGCAGTCCTACGACCACTTCACCATCCCCGCGATCTCGCCGGCGGTGTGGAACGTCGTGATCATCGTCCTGCTCGTCGTGCTGCGTCCGCACTTCCACGGCGGCCCCGAACACAACGGCGACCAGGTCTACGCCTACGCGATAGCGGTCCTCGTGGCCACGGTCGTCCAGCTGCTGATGGCCTTCGGCGCGCTCGGTCGCATCGACTTCCGCCTGCAGTTCTCCGTCGACTGGCACGACCCGCGGATCCGCCAGGTGCTCACGCTGATGCTGCCCGTGACGATCGGCCTGGGCATCGTGAACCTCGACCAGCTGATCAACTCCGTGTTCGGAACGCTCGTCTCCAAGGAAGCGCCGCGCGCGATCGACAACGCGTTCCGCATCTACATGCTGCCGCAGGGCCTCTTCAGCGTGGCGGTCGCCACCGTGCTGTTCCCAACGCTCAGCCGCATGGCCTCGCGCCGCGACGTCGCCGGCATGCGGCGCGCGGTGGGTATCGGCATGCGCCAGATCAACCTGCTGCTGATCCCCGCAGCGACGTTCATGATCGTGCTGCCCACGCCGATCGTGCGGCTCCTCTTCCAGCGCGGCGAATTCGGCCCGCACTCCACGCACCTCGTCTCGATCGCCCTGTTCTGGTTCGCCTTCAGCCTGCCGTTCGGAGGCCTGAACCTGCTGCTCACCAGGACCTTCTTCGCCGTGCAGCGGCCGTGGATCCCCACCCGCCTGGCCGCCGTCAACATCGTGGTGGACGTGATCGTGAGCGTCGCGCTCTACAAGCCGTTCGGGATCGCCGGCCTGATCATCGGCACCGTCGCCGCCAACGCGCTGATGACCGCGCTCCAGCTGCAGCGCCTGCGCGCCGGCTTCAATGGCCGCCTGGAAGGCGCCCAGACGCTCATGGTCACCGCGCGCATCCTGCTCGCCTCTGCCCTGCTCGCGGGTATCTCCTGGGTCGTCTGGCGACTGCTCGACGCGCTGCTCGGCGGCGCGCTGCCCGGGCAGATCATCAGCGTCGGCGGGGCCGCCGCGGCGGGGCTGTTCGTGTACGTGCGCGCCGTGCTCGCGATGCGCATCCCCGAGGCCCATCAGGTGAGCCAGATGATCCGCGTGCAGCTCGGGAGGGCCTAGCAGGCAGCAGCCGCCGCGTGGCGGCGCGTGCGGCGGCGCGGCACGGCTGGGGGGGACCTCGAGCGGCCCAAAAGGGTGGACCGGCCCGCGCGCGGGCCTAGTGCAGGTGGTGATGGCCCGAGATCCCGGAGCAATGGCGGAGCTCGTCTACCAGTACAGCGACGAGTGGCGCTACGAGCGCTTCATCGCCACCGTCGAGCAGCTCACCGGACTGCCCTGGACGCGGGCGGAGCGCGCGGCGCGCGCCACGATGGAGACGCTCGGCGAGCGGATCACCATGGAGCAGGCGCGCACGCTCGCCGAGGACCTGCCCGTGGAGCTCAAAATGTGGCTGACCGCCGGCTCCCCCGGCGGTGCCCCAGCCGGTGCCCCCGGTGGCGAGGAGGCTCGGCGCTTCGACGTGAGCGAGTTCGTCAGGCGCGTGGCCGAGCGCGAGGAGGTCGACAACGAGGCCGCCGAACAGCACGTGAGGGCGGTCTTCGTGGCGCTGGCAAGGCTTGTTCGCAGCGATGAGATGGCCAAACTCGCCGCGCAGCTGCCGCAGGAATACCGCCGGCTGATCGGCGAGGCGAAAAAGCACACACGCGATCCCGGCGCTCCCGCCCTCGCGCTCGGCGACGTGTTCATCGAGCGCGTCGCGCGCCGTGCCGCGCTCGAACCGCCCGAGGCGCGGCGCGCCAGCGAGGCCGTGATGGAGACGCTCGCCGAGCGAATCGCCGGGGGAGAGGTGGACGACCTCGCCGAACAGCTCCCCGAAGACCTGCATCCGGCGCTCGAACGCGGCAAGGCGAGCACCGGCGGCAAGGCGCAGAAAATGTCGCTCGACGAGTTCATCGAGCGAGTCGCCGACCGCGAGGGCGTCAGCTACGAACAGGCGCTCGAACACGCTCGCGCGGTGTTCGCCGCCCTGCGCGACACGATCACCGACAAGGAGTTCTCCGACCTGCTCTCCGAGCTGCCGCGCGGCTACCGGGAGACTCTGCTGTAAGCGAGCATGCGGCCGGACGAGCTTTCGCTCGCCCGGTGCATCCGATCAGAGATCGCCGCTTACTACTTACGTCCCAGGACTGTGTGTCTTGCCTGGGCGGCGTGACACTCCCGACACCTGGACTGGCCGCTGGCACAAGGCCGGCGCGTTGCCGCGGTTGGATCTCAAGGATCCGTAGTCGAGTTGGCGATCCGCCGGACCAACAAGGCTAGCGGTTCGCGCGGGATGGTCGTGGACGCGTTGCAATTCTCGGTCGTTCCGGGTGGCGCCCGTGCCGCTCTGCTCCTTCCGGCCGGCGCACGCGCCGGCCGGCGGGGCGGCACATGTGCCGCCCCGTGGCG
>JAOPZV010000075.1 GCA_025963935.1 Solirubrobacterales bacterium | reverse complement strand
GCCTCGGCAATGAGCTCCTCGGTCGCGCGCAGCTCGTGCTCCAGGCGCTCGTACTCCGCGAGCTCACCGAACAGCACGAGCAGCAGCGCGACGTCCTCGGGGCGAGCGGGCCGGACTATCGGCGGATCGACGGGCCTACCATTCAACTCGCTACGAGCCCTTACGGTCCGGGCGCTCGGGATAGATGTCATCGATGGTCGTCAATGAAACGAAGGGTGCGTCAGCGGCTGCTTCAATTGCCTCGGCGCCGCCTGCGAGACGATCGAGTATTGCGAGCACCCCGCAGATCTCAAGCTCTTGCTCCTGAATCGCCTCAATAGCCTTTATGGTTGATGCGCCGCTCGTAACAACGTCATCGACGATCAAACAGCGGTCCCCACGCTCGAGGGGAGGCCCCTCGATCAGCTTTTGAAGTCCATGTGCCTTTGGCTCCTTCCGAACAAAGAAGCCCTTCATGTAGTCGGGGCCATCGACGAGGGCCGCGCAAGCAATTGCGTCGGCGCCCAAGGTCAGGCCGCCTACTGCAGTCGCATTTAGCTCACGCACGTAATGCTGGACCTGCTCAACCAGCAGACGAAAGCCCGAAGGCTGGAGAATGACTCGCTTAGCATCGATGAAGTAGCTGGCGTCTGCGCCACTGCTCAGCTTGACCTCCTCTAGAACCAACGCATGTTTCTGGAGTTCTTGAACGAGTCCTTTCCGGGACTCTGCTGGCATCACGGCAAGCTCTGATAGGGAGGTCATAGGGGGAAATCGTACGGGCTGTTGTAGACGGAGCGCGCCAAGACCACGGCGGCGGTCATAGGTGCCAGGCCTACAGGACCCACAATCCTAGGCAGACCGCGCGCGAGCGCCACGTCGCTCGTATGTTCGTCGATCGCGTCCACGCCGGAAACTAATCTAGCGGTGTGATAGCCACGATCGTACGATTGCTGAGGCTTGCTTCATTCGTGATCTGTCTGATCGTGATCGCGTCGTTCGTCGTCTTCGCCGTCGACCAGACGAAAAGCGCCTCCGGCAGGCAACAGGTGCAGATCGAAAGCGGCGCCCCGGCCGGCGCGGGCTCCGGCACCGCCTCATCGCACGAGAGCGGCGTGCACAAGACGATCGACGAAGCCTCGAGCCAGCTCACCTCGCCGTTCTCGGGGATCGCGTCGGCGTCGAGCAGCGAATGGGCCGAGCGCGGTACGCGACTGCTGCTAGCGCTCCTGGTCTACGGGTTCGGCCTGGGCTTCCTCGCCCGCACGCTACGCGTCCGGGTGTAGCGACCCGGCGCGATCAAGGACCGGCGTTGCCGCGCACCTGGTTGCTCCCGCCGCCGCCCTCGTTGTAGACGTCGACTGGGGTCCCTTCGTGCACCCAGGCGTAGATCCCGGCGGCGTTCGGGATCGGCACGCGCAGGCAGCCGTGGCTCGCCGCGTAGGTGGGCACTTCGGCATATCCGTGGATCGCGTATCCGCGGATGAAGTAGTTGGAGTCGACCATTCCGTGGCTGTTCGTGCCGGCCGTCTTCATGTAGACGCGGAAGCGCCCGACCACCGTCGGCGTGGACGGCTTGCCGGAGCTCATCGTGTAGATCGCCTGGACGCGCCCTCCGGGGTCGATCTCCGCGAGCACCTGCCTCGTCAGGTCCGCCTCGACATGGCGGCCGTCACCCCGGTAGCGAACGTGGAAGCTCCCCGCTCCTCGACCGAGGAGTTCGAAGACGCGTCTGCCCGCATAGGCGACGCGGTTCAGGCCCGTCATCTTGCGATAGGCGATCAGCGCTCGTCCGGTGCCTTCGTCCAGCACTCCGCTGAGCGGCACCCTGTAGTGCAGCACGTTGAGCTCCGACTGAAGCAGGCGCACCGAGCGGCCCTGTGCCCCCGGCCCGAGGTTCGCCTGGATGAACTGCACGGCGGGCGCACGGGCGCTGAAGGCTCCCTGTTGGACCGTCGCGTAGTGGGCGACCCGCGCCTGCACGAGCCCCGTCGCACCGCCCACATAGCTCGTGTGAAACTGGCCGGCGCCGTTTCCGATCGCGGCGACGTTCAGCCGCTTCACGGAGACCTTGCGGCCCTCGCGGTAGATGCTGACCTTCACGGTCTGTCCGCCGACGTACGGCCACACGACGCCGCGTACCACTATGCGCGAGCCGACGAACGCGAACGGCGGCCTGCCGCCGACCCGCTGCAGCGACAGCACGACCCGACCGGGAGCGGCGCTGACGAGCGGTGGCGGCACCGCGGGCGCAGCGGCTGGTGGACGTTTCGCTGCGGGCGCGGGGCTCGCCGCGGAGGCGGCCGGCGCCGCGACGCACAGAAGCGCTGCAGGCAGTGCGAGCAGGCGGCGGGCTGCCTTCATGGCGCGATCCTATGCGCCGGAGCCGACGACAGACGTCTCCGGCGCGATGAGGCCGACGCGCTTAGCCAGCCAGACGACCGCGCCGACTCCCGCGAGAGCGCTCACGATCAGCACGGGCGCCTGCCAGCTCCAGCTCTCGAGCGCTGCGAAAGCGATCGCGTTGTTCAGCGAATGTGCCAGGAAGCAGGGGTACAGCGAGCGGGTGCGCTCATAGAGCAGGCACAGCCCGAAGCCGAGCGCCGCGAGCGGCACGAGGTCGAGCGCGGGTGCCGAGCCGACGTGCACCGCGCCGAACAGAATGCCGGTGATCAGCGCGGCCGGCAGGGTCCCCCGCCAGTTGCGAAGGGCAGTGAAGATGTACCCGCGGAACAGGATCTCCTCGCTGATCGGCGCCACGATGCATGTCAGCGCGGCGCTCAGCACGAGCAGCCCGGAGCCTTCGTTGGAGCCGAGCTGTTCGAGCAGCTTCTCTTTGCTCGGATGAAACGCCGCCGTCCACAGGACGCTGAGCACGATGAACGCCAAGAGCAGGAGGAGGATCAGCTTCGCGGCCGCGCGCCATCCAACGGCGGGCGGGCGCAGTCCCAGCTGCCAGGAGCGCACCGTGCGGCCACCGAGGCGCGCGCAGTAGATCGCCGCCAGCACGAACGCGACGTCCTGGACGAACGTGTTTGCGATTGCGAGCCCTGGAGGGGTGTGCGAGCCGGTGACGTTCGCGCCGAGTGCGAGGGCTGGGATGTCGACCACGAACCCGCCCACCAGCGCCAGCACGAGCCCGCCGATCAACGCGAGCGGCGCGGTCCACGGTTGCCACGGGGCGTCCGGTGGCAAGGAGCCGTCCGGACGCTGCGCGCCGCCGGTCCCGCCGGCGGGGGCCGGCAGCCCGGGGAAGGGGGGCTGGGCCGGGGGCGCTGCGCCCAGGGCCGAACCGTCCAGGGGGGTCGGCTCGCTCATCCTCAGGCCACCCAGTGCCAGGTCGCGAACTGGGCGACGAAGAAGACCATCAGCAGTCCCGAGACGGCGAGCGCGGGCAGGCGCATCCGCGGCCGCGACACTAGCCAGCCGGCGAACGCGATGTTGAGAGGAAAGAGCACGACCAGGAAGCGCGGCAGAGACATGAGCGGCTGCGCCGCCACCGGATAGGAGAGCGGCAGCGCGAGCGCTGCGATGACGTACGCGCCGTAGGCGAAAGGCAGCCGGCGCACGACCCCGACCACTGCCGGTACGGCAGCCACGAGGAAGGCCAGCAGGAGCAGGTTGTGCCCGGCGGCCACGAACGGGCTGCCCCCGCCGACGTGGAGGTAGAGGTGATGGCGCTGGAAGGACAGCAGCTGACGTGCGCCGTCGAATGCCGCGGTCAGCCCGTCCCAGATGCCCACATAGGGCCCGGCGAAATGCCTCCCCCACACCTCCTGGGCGTGAAACGGCGTGGCCGCGTCCCCGCCGGCCAACGCCAGGAGGACCGCGTAGAGGCCGATGCCCGCCGGCAGCAGAGCGAGCCACAGGAGATCCCGGCGGAGCCTGTACCGCGGGCGCAGGTGCCCCAGCAACGCGAGCGACGCGTCCTGCGCCGCGCTGGAGCGGGCTGCGACGGGGGTCCATCGACGGCGCACGGCTCGCTCGCTCGAGAAGTCCGCTGGCCGGTCCTCGCGCGGCCCATACAGGTAGATGATCAGCGCCGGCAATGCGAGCACGAGACCGGTGCTGCGCGTCGCCCCGGCGAGCGCGCCGAGCACGCCTACGAGCGCCCAACGCCCCTGTCGCGCGCTCCAGAACAGCCCCACCGACAGCGCCAGGTAGAGCGACTCGGAGTACACAGCCGAGAAGTAGAAGGCCATCGGAGCGAACGCGGTGAGCAGCACGGCGAGACGCGCCACCTCGCCGCCGCGGACGCGGCCGAGCGAAAACCGTCCGCCGCCTGCCAGCTCCATGGTCGTCAGGCGGTGGATGCCATACAGCGCGAGCGCGAGCGCAAGCACAGACAGCAGCACGCCGGCCACGACGAGCGGCACGCCGGCGGTGGCGATCCCCCGCAGCCCGAGCGGGTACAGCGGGAAGAACGCCGTACGCGGCGCGGTGAACGTCCCCAGGTCCGGCCGGTAGCCGTAGTGCGCGATGACCATGTACCACGCGGCGTCCCAGCGCGCGGCTGGAGCCGCCAGCAGGTCGCCGAGCCATCCGAAGCCTTTCGTGAGGCCGGGAGGGTTGAAGGCGTTTCGCACGGGACCGAAGCCGAACGCGATCAGCGTCCCGACGCCGGCCAGCCAGACGAGCAGGCGAGAGCTCCACAGCGCCCGCCAGCTCTCGCGCACGGCGGTCATCCGCTCGGCGTCGAGCGAGCGAAGAACTACGGCCGGCTCGCTTGCGGTGTCCACGATGGCCAGCTCGGCGGTGTCCGGGTTCATGATGTCTGACACCGAGCGTAGAGAGGCCGCCGCGATGTGACCGGCAGGAAATCACATTCCCGCGCGGTAATCTCGAAGTTCCGGAGATGTCTCGACACGCACGACAGCGCCGGCGTCGGCGCAACAGCAGCGGGGCCACGCGGGTACTTCTCGTCTCCGGCAGCGTTCTCGCGGGCGCGCTCGTCATCGGCGCGATCGCGGCGGTCGGCTACGTCCTCGACATCGCGAGGTCTGCCCCGTCGCTCGCCAAGCTCCGCCCGATCCTGAGCGGCGGCTCCTCGCAGGTGTTCGCCTCCGACGGTACCCGCCTCGGCTTCATCCAGTCAGACCAGCTGCGCACCCCGGTGGGCTGGAGTGAAATCCCGGCGAGCCTCAGGGACGCAACGGTGGCGATCGAGGACCAGCGCTTCTACAAGCACCACGGGGTGGACGTGACCGGGATCTTCCGCGCCGCGATCAAGGACGTCACCCGTGGCGCAGCGGTGCAGGGCGGCTCGACGATCACGATGCAGTTGATGCGCAACATCTACCTGACCGGGGAACAGCACACGCTCAAACAGAAGATCATCGAGGCCAAGCTGGCGCTCGACTACGAGAAAAAACACGGCAAGCGCTCGATCCTGACGAGCTATCTCAACAGCGTTCCCTACGGGACCGTCGGCGGCCAGACGACCATCGGCGTGCAGGCGGCGGCGCGCATCTTCTTCAACAAACCGGCCTCCCAGCTGAACCTCGAGCAGTCGGCGCTGCTCGCCGGGCTGCCACAGGCGCCCTCCCAGTACAACCCGTTTCGCGACCCGGCGGCCGCCAAGCAGCGGCGCAACGAGGTACTGCGCAAGATGGCCGAACTCCACTACATCACCGCCGAACAGGCTGCCACCGCCGAGCACGCGCGCCTGGAGGTCAAGCGGGGCACGTACTACTCCCAGCGGCGCGAGGACTTCTTCTTCGAATACGTGCGCGAGCAGCTAGTGCACCGATACGGGGAGAAGACGGTGGCGCAGGGCGGACTGAAGGTGTCCACGACGATCAACCTCAACATGCAGCGGCTCGCGCGCAAGGCGATCGGGGAAGTGCTCAACCAACCCGAAGACCCCGCGTCGGCGATCGTGACGCTGAACCCACAGAACGGCAACATCGAAGCGATGGCCGAGTCCCAGAGCTATGAGAAGTCGCAGTACAACCTCGCGGCCGACGGCCACCGCCAGCCCGGGTCCACATTCAAGGCTATTGACCTGGCCGACGCGCTCTCGCGGGGCGTGGACCCGAACAGCACCTATTACCTCTCGCACACGCTCGCACCCGGATGGCTGCAGGGCTATCCCACCTATGAAGTGAAGACGTTCGAGGGCACGTCGCTCAACAAGTCCATCAACCTCGTCAACGCGACGCTCGCCTCCGACAACACCGTCTACGCGCAGCTCGCGGCGGACCTCGGCCAGGAAACGATCACGCAGATGGCATACAAGATGGGTGTCAAAACCCACCTCTCGAGCTACCCGGCGGAAGCTCTCGGTGGTCTGACCCTCGGCGTGACGCCCCTCGAAATGGCCGACGTGTTCGCGACGCTCGCCGACGGAGGCTGGCGGAACACCCCGATCGCCATAACGAAGGTCGCGTTCCCGGACGGCCACGTCGACAATAACTGGGGCAAGCCGCACCGCGTGAAGGTGCTCAGCGAAGCGGTCACCGCCGCAGAGACGGACATCCTCCGCCAGAACGTCCAGAGCGGCACGGCGGTGCGCTCGGCGATCGGCTGCCCGACGGCTGCCAAGACGGGGACCACCAGCGAACTCGTCGACGCGTGGCTCGACGGCTACGCGCCCAACTACGCGACGGTCGTGTGGATGGGCTATCCGAACAGGCGCGTGTCCATGACCTCGGTGCACGGCCAGCCCCAGCAGGGTGGCTACCTGCCGGCCGAAATCTGGCACACGTACATGGCCGGGGTCACCGAAGGCAAGCCTTGCGTGCCCTTCCCACAGCCCGCCGAAACGCTCTCCTACACGCCGTTCTACGGCAAATTCGCGACGACAGGCCAATCCCAGGCATCCGAATCCGAACAGGGCGGCGCACACACCAAGAAATCCACCAAACGCCGCGGCCCCGGCGGCGCGGGTGCCCCGCCGGGCGCCCCCGCGCCGCCTGCGAAAGCTCCCTCCCCAGCGCCCGCGCCTGCGCCCGCGCCGAGCGG
>JAOPZV010000209.1 GCA_025963935.1 Solirubrobacterales bacterium | reverse complement strand
GGTCGTCGAGGTCGGTTTCCGTGCCATAGCCAGCGAGGAACGGCGCGAGCCCCTCGAGCGCCGCCACCTCTGCGCCGGAGCGCCGTGCGAGGATCGAGGCGAGCCCGAAGTGGTCCATGTGCTGATGGCTGATCACGAGCAGCTCGATGTCCTCCACCGCGTGACCGCGGGCGGCGAGCGCCTGCTCGAGCTCGTCAAGCGCCTTGGCCGAGTTGGGCCCCGAGTCGATCAGCGTCAGCGGTGAGTCCTCGATCAGGTAGGCGTTGACGCGGCCCACCTGGAACGGCGTCGGGATCGCCAGGCGAACGATGCCCGCGCCCTCGGCGAGGGCCAGCGCCTCGAGCTCGCCGTCGTTCTCCTCCGGCCGGTCCTCTCCGCTCACGATCCGCCCGTCGCGGACGAGCGGATCAGCGAGAGCACTTCGTCGCGGCGCCGTTCCATGTCCTCGTGCGAGATGAGCGACTCCAGGCAGAGGCGCAGCAGCGGCTCGGTGTTGGAGGGCCGCACGTTGAAGTGCCAGTCCTCGTAGCTGATCGAGATGCCGTCGAGGCGTTCCTGGTCGGCGTCTGAGAAGTGCGCGGCGAGCTCCTCCATCTTCGCCTGCGGATCTGCCACCTCGGAGTTGATCTCGCCGGATATGAAGTAGCGCTCACGGTAGGGCGCGAGCAGCTCGGACATGCTCCTGCCCTCGCGCGAGAGCAGCTCGAGGACCAGCAGGGCGGGGATCGTGCCGGAGTCCGCGCAGTAGAAGTCGCGGAAGTAGTAGTGCCCCGAGACCTCACCTCCGAACAGCGAGCCCTCGGCGCGCATGCGCGTCTTGAAGAACGCGTGGCCCACGCGGTTCACGTAGGGGATGCCTCCGGCTCTCCTGACGGTGTCGGGCACGGCCCACGACGCGCGCACGTCATAGAGGATCGCCTCGGGCGGCCCGCCGGCGGAGGCCGTGCGAGCCTTGCCCAGCAGCGACTCGGCGAGCAGCGCGGTGAGGAAGTCGCCGTCCACGAACGTGCCCGTCTCGTCGATGAAGAAGCAGCGGTCGGCGTCGCCGTCCCAGGCGATGCCGAGGTCGGCGCCGCTGGCCTTGACGCGCTCGATGATCAGCCGGCGGTTCTCGGGCAGCAGCGGGTTCGGCTCGTGATCGGGGAAGTTGCCGTCCGGGGTCCAGAACGACTTCTCGAGGTCCAGGCCGAGCCCGTCGAGAAGCGGCCCGACCATCGGGCCGGCCATCCCGTTGCCGCCGTCGACCACGACCTTCAGGGGGCGCCCCTGGCGTCCGCTGATCACCTCCGGGTCCACGAACGCCAGGGCGGCCTCGCGGAAGTCCTCGTAGATGTCCACCGCTTCCAGCGTGCCGCGCGGCGGAGCGTCCGGCCCGCTGGGGGCGGCGGTGCCTGCCGCCGATTCGGCTTCGACCGCGCGCCGGACGTCCTGGATTCCGCTCTCGCCCGACAGGGGGATCGCCCCTTCGCGCACCAGCTTGGCCCCGGTATAGGCCTTCGGATTGTGCGAGGCGGTGCACATGAGCCCGCCGTCCAGACCGCGTGAGCCAACCAGGAAATACAGCATCTCGCTGCCGACCTCCCCGGCGTCGAGCACCGAGGCGCCGGCGTCCCGCAGTCCCTCGCGGTAGCGGGCCGAAAGCTCCGGCGCGCTCAGGCGCATGTCACGCCCGAGCCCCACGCGAAGCTCCGAGGTGGGCTTGCCGGCGAGCTTGGACAGCACGCCGGCGAAGGCCCGTCCGATCCGCTCGGCCAGATCGCCGTCGATCTGCTCGCCGTAGATCCCGCGGATGTCGTATGCCTTGAAGATCTCAGCGGAGAGCGTTGCGGTCACGCTCGCATCCTATGGCGCGGTGGGGAGGGTCGTCCGCAGCACGGGGCTGCCCGATGATGCGCCGGATTCGTAGACTTGCGACATGTCCGGGCATTCCAAGTGGGCGAGCATCAAGCACAAGAAGGCGGTCGTCGACTCGCGCCGCGGAGCGCAGTTCTCCAAGCTCACGCGCGCCATCACCGTCGCCGCGCGCGACGGAGGCGGCGACCCCGACGGCAATGCCGCCCTGGAGAACGCCGTGCGCAAGGCGAGGGAAGCGTCGATGCCCAAGGACAACATCGAACGCGCGATCGCCAAGGGCACCGGTGAGGGCGGCGAGGCGGATGCGATCGAAGCGGTGCTCTACGAGGGCTATGGGCCGGGCGGGGTGGCTGTACTCGTCGAGGCGCTCACCGAGAACCGCAACCGCACAAGCGCGGACGTCAGGCACGTCTTCTCGAAGAACGGCGGGAGCCTCGGCGAGCCGGGCTCTGTCGCCTATCTGTTCGACAAGAAGGGCACGATCGTGATCGACTCCAGCCGCTACTCCGAAGACGACCTGATGGCCGCCGTCGAGGCCGGCGCCGAGGACATCTCCAGCGACGAAGGGGTCTTCGAAGTGGTCGCCGAGCCCGCCGACTTCACGCCCGTGCGACGGGCGCTCGAAACGGCCGGCGTGGAGATCGAGAGCGCCGAGATGGACTACCGCGCGTCGAGCCTCGTGCCGGTGCAGGAGGCGCAGGCGCGGACGCTGATCGGCTTGATCGAGAAGCTGGAAGACAACGACGACGTCAGCGCGGTCCACGCCAACTTCGACGTGCCCGCCGAGGTGCTCGAGCGTGTCGCGGGTTAGGCGTTGACCCGCCCGCCGGTCGTGATCCTCTGCGGCGGGCGCGGGACGCGGCTGCAGGAGCGCACCCAGGAGATCCCCAAGCCACTCGTCGAGATCGGCGGGATGCCGATCGTCTGGCACGTCATCCAGCTGTACGCGGTCCAGGGCTTTCGCCGGTTCCTGCTGGCGACCGGTTACAAGGGCGAGCTGATCGAGCGCTTCGTCGCCACCCACAGCTGGCCACAGGGCGTGGACGTCGAGTGCGTCGACACCGGCCTCGAGACCCAGACGGGCGGGCGCATCAAGCTTCTGGAGGCCCAACTGGCCGGCGAGCCGCAGTTCTGCGCCACCTACGCCGACGGCGTCGCCGACATCGACCTCGACGCGCTGCTCGCCTTTCACTGCGACCACGGGGCCCTCGCCACGATGACCGTCGAGCGCCCGGAGCTGCAGTTCGGCGTCACCGAGCTTGCGCCCGATGGCCGCGTGACGGGCTTTCGCGAGAAGCCCCGGTCCGATCACTGGATCAACGGCGGCTTCTTCTGTTTCGCTGCCCCCGTGCTCGAGTATCTCGAGACCGACAGCGTGCTCGAGCGCGAGCCGCTCGAGCGCCTGGCGTCCGCCGCGGAGCTTCGCGCCCACCGGCACGACGGCTTCTGGGAGTGCATGGACACCTACAAGGACGCGGTCCAGCTCAACGACCTGTGGGCCTCCGGGAACGCGCCGTGGCGGCTGTGGGACGACGGGGACGCCCGCCGGCACCGCGGCGGGATGGATGCGCAGGAGCTGCAGGGCTCACCGCGCTGAGCGTCCTTCTCAGGCTGGCAGCGGGCGTGGCCTGAACAGCCGCACGGGCCCGCGGATCCCCTTCAGGCGCCGCTCGCCGGCGAACGACCAGCGGTAGGCGTCGGCCGCGGAGTCGTGCAGCGCCGTGTCGGCCAGCAGACTGCCCGGGCGGGCGACGGAGGTGATGCGGCTGGCGAGGTTCACCGGCCGCCCGAACCAGTCGCCGGCACGCGGCAGCGCTGCACCCAGCGCGGCGCCCGCGCGAAGCTGGGGGAAGTCCTCGCCCTCGCCGTCGGCAGCCTCGATCAGCGACAGCGTCGCTTCCAGCAGCGCCCCGGGCTCGGGCGAGGCGAGCATCGCGGCGTCGCCGATCGTCTTGACGAGCCGCACGGGCCCCACCGCGACCTCGGTGGCCAGCGATTCCAGCCGCATGGCCAGGCGGCCGAGCTCGTCCGGCGGCACCTCCTCGCCCAGGCGCGTGAAGCCGACGAGGTCGGCGAACGACACGGCGATCTCCCGCGACCCCGGCAGCTGGCCGCCGCTGCGCTCGAGCTCGCTGACAACCGTGCTCTGGGTGGCATGGCGCATGTGCAGGGCGAGCACGTTGCTGACGAGCGGATCGACTAGCGGATAGAGCTGCTCGGCCGCACGGGCGTAGCTCTGTGCCAGCTCCGCCTCGCTCATGCCCGGCTGAAGGACGAGTTTCAGCGGCACCGCCCGAAGCAGTTCGGCGACCTGGGAGAGGCCGCGGCCGAGCACGCGCATCAGGTCCAGCAGCTCCTCGTCGGTGATGCCGGCGGCGCGCGCGATGTGGATCTCGCGCGTCGACTCGACCTCCGCGTCTGTGTAGATCGCCTCGTCGCCCTCCGGGATCGGCAGCCCCATCGCGCGGCGCACGCGGACCAGGAACTCCTCGTCGATGCCGGTCAGCTCGGCTACCTGGGCCGAGGTGTAGCGGTCTCTGCTGCTGATCACGCGGTCGGCCGGCAGGTACATGATCGTCCCCGCGGTCGTCGAGCGGCGAAGCTCGGAGAGCGGCACGCCTTCGGCCGTGAGTTCCTGCAGCAGGATCAGCCGCTCGGCACGCTGCTTGCCTTCCAAGCCCTCGAGCAAACCCTCCGCGGCGAAGTCGATGCCCGGCTCGGCTGGCATTGCGGCCAAGCCTATCGGCGGCCCGTCCTGACGGCCGCGCGATGCCAACCAGGCAGGCAGGCGTCCGATGACGGGCGCAGAATCACAGGCCGTGATCGTCCTCGGCATTGACCCCGGGCTGGCCAACACGGGCTACGGAGTCGTGGCTCGTCGCGACGGCCGGCTGCTGGCGCTCGACGGAGGGGTCATCGAGACGCGCAGCGGGGTGGCGCAGGAGACACGCCTCGCGGAGATCCACGCCGCGGTCGACGCCCTGCTGTCCGAGCACCGGCCCGACGCCGTCGCGCTCGAGGACCTGTACTTCGGGCAGAACGTGCGCACGGCATTTGCCGTGGGGCAGGCGCGGGGCGCCGTGATGCTCGCGGCGGGCCAGCACGGCGTGCCCTGCTCCGGCTACACGCCGCAGCAGGTCAAGGGCGCCGTGTGCGGCAGCGGACGCGCGCAGAAGGATCAGGTGGCGCGCATGGTCAAGGCGCTGCTCGCGCTCGAGGAGGAGCCCAGGCCGGACCATGCCGCCGACGCCCTCGCTGTGGCGATCTGCCACGCGAACTGCGCGCCGCTGTCGAGCGCGCTGGCCGAGGTGAGCGCGTGATCGCCGTGCTGCGCGGAGAGGTGGCCGTGCGGCGCACCGACCACGTGGTCGTCATGTGCGGAGCCGTCGGCTACCGGGCAGCCGTCTCGGCGGAGACGCTGCGCCACGTGCCGGTGGTCGGCGAGCAGGTCACGCTCCACACGCACCTGATCGTGCGCGAGGACGCGCTGACGCTGTATGGGTTTCACGCAGAGCAGGAGCGCGACCTGTTCCTCATGCTGCTGTCCGTTCAGGCGGTGGGCCCAAAGGTCGCGCTGGCCGTGCTCTCCGCGGGGCCGCCGCGCGAGCTGATCGGCGCGCTCGCGGCCGGCGACGCCGCGCGCTTCCAGGCCGTGCCGGGCATCGGCAAGCGGACGGCCGAACGGATCATCGTCGAGCTGCGTGAGAAGGTCGGCGTGGACGGCGCTCCCGCATCGGGGTCGCGCACCCCGATCGTCGCGCGGCGCGGCGACGGACAGCATCCGCGGATGCTCGCGCGCGAAGGCCTGCTCGAGCTCGGTTACGCGCCAGGAGAGGCCGACGAGCTGCTGCGCGATGCCGAGGGGAGCAGCGCAGAGGAGCTGATCGCCGAGGCGCTGCGCCTGGCGCGGGCGGGGTCCTGAGCGGATGACCGAGACCGTCCCGCGCATCCAGACGCCGTTCCTCGTCGCGGAGGACGAGCTCGACCGCTCGCTGCGTCCTCGGCGGCTTGAGGAGTTCGTCGGCCAGGACACCCTGCGTGAGCAGCTCACGGTGGCGATCGAGGCGTGCAGCGCGCGCGGCGAGGCGCTCGACCATCTGCTGCTCGCCGGGCCGCCCGGCCTCGGCAAGACCTCGCTCGCGCAGATCGTCGCCGCCGAGCTCGACGTGCCGTTCGTGCAAACCGCCGGGCCGGCGCTCGAGCGCAAGGGCGACATCGCGGCCTTCCTGACCGCGCTGGAGCCCCGCAGCGTGTTCTTCGTCGATGAGATCCACCGCCTGCCGCGGACGCTCGAGGAGACCTTCTACCCGGCGATGGAGGACCACCGGCTGCCGATCACCGTAGGCCAGGGTGCCGGCGCGCGTGTCGTGACGCTCGACCTGCCGCCGTTCACGCTGATCGGCGCCACAACCCGCACGGGCCTGCTGACCACTCCGCTGCGCGATCGCTTCGGCATCCAGGCACGGGTGGAGCCCTATTCGGTCGCCGAGCTCGCCGTGATCGTGCGCCGCTCGGCGGGAATCCTGCAGATCGAGCTCGAGGAGGACGGCGCGCAGGCGATCGCCGCGCGCAGCCGGGGCACGCCACGGGTCGCAAACCGGCTCCTCAAGCGGGTTCGCGACTTCGCCGAGGTTCGCATGGAGGGCGTCGTCACCTCCGAGGCCGCGCAGGCGGCGCTCGAGATGCTGCAGGTGGACGACCGCGGGCTGGATCGCCTGGACCGCGACATTCTGCGCACGATCTGCGTCAAGTTCGCCGGTGGCCCGGTCGGGCTGTCGACCCTGGCGGTCGCCGTCGGCGAGGAGCAGGACACGATCGAGGACGTCTACGAGCCGTACCTGCTGCAGGAGGGGCTGATCAAGCGCACGCCGAGGGGGCGCGCGGCGACCGCCGCCGCGTTCACGCACCTGGGGCTCGATGCGCCGGCGGGGGCGGGCGCATCGCTGTTCTGAGCAGCGCGGCCGTCCCTGGGCTCAGCTGCGCCAGGCGGGGGCCCTTCGGCCGATGCTTGCGTACTCTGTGTGAAGACAATGAGCCATCCGTTCATCTGCCCCAACTGCGGGCACCGCACCAGCGAGCTAGATCGCAACCTCGGTTTCACCCGCCAGCCAAAGGGCTGCACGAAGTGCGGCTTCGCGTTCCTCTTCGAACTGCTCGACGACTACTACCCGGCGCCCGACGCCGCGTTCTTCGTGTGCGACGGCGAGGGTCGCGTGGTCGGGTGCGGCAAGAACTCCTTCGCCTTCACCGGCCTGGAGGAGGAGGACGTCATCGGCCAGCAGGTCGCCCAGGTCCTCGGCCTGAGGTTCTCCAACGGCGACGACCCGGTCGCCAAAGTGCTCGAGTGGGGGGTGCGGGCCCTCGAGGTGCCCGTCACGGTGAGCGGCGAACGCGACGTCGAGGCGAGCGCGAAGGCGGACATGTTCCCGGCCTACGATGACGACGGCGGCCTGCTGCTCGTGCTGACACCCGAGAAGTAGGCTCCGCACTTCCATGACCGACCGCCGCCGCAACGCCCTCATCCTGCTCATCGTCGCTGGCCTGATCGCCGCGTCGGCGGCCGTCGTCTCGATGAAAAAGACGCGCCTCGGTCTCGATCTGAAGGGCGGTGTCGAGCTCGTCTACCAGGGCAAGCCAACGGCACAGGCGAAAGTCGACACGGAATCGCTGAACCGGGCGATCGACATCATGCGCAAGCGAGTCGATCAGCTCGGCGTGGCGCAGCCCGAAATCCAGCGCTCGGGCAAGGACGAAATCAACGTCGCGCTGCCCGACGTCTCCAACGCCTCGCGAGCCCAGGACGAGGTCGGCAAGACCGCGCAGCTGTACTTCTACGACTGGGAGCCCAACGTGATCGGGCCGAGCGGCCAGCCGGCGCCGACCGACGGCACGGTCACCGGCGACTCGACATCCTCCGGCGCCGGCGGCGCCACGGCCGGGCTGCCCGAGTACCAGGCCGTGCAGCGCGCCACGAAACGGCCGCCGCTCGTGCACAAGAACGAGACGACGCTCGCGCCAGGATGCACGCCGCAGCAGGTGAACGGCTGCATCTACGGCACGTGGTACCTGCTCGACACCAAGCATGAACAGGTGCTGCGCGGGCCCGAGGAAACCCAGCAGAACCTCTACGCCGACAAATACACACCGCCCCCGACGGCCACCGCCAAGGCGGTGCGCGTCAACCCCGGAACGCTCGTCGTGCGGGCCCAGCCGGTGCAGAGCGCGGCCGGGAAGGTCACCAAGCGCCTGCCGAACAGCTGGTATGTGATCAGCGACGAACCGGTGCTGACGGGAGCCGACATCACGCACCCGCAGCAGGGCTTCGACGAAGGCAACGGCGGCAATGGTCAGCCGAACGTGAACTTCGGCTTCAGCTCCCGCGGCAAGAGCATCTTCGAAGGGATCACGAAGAAGATCGCCCACCGTGGCCAGGAAGCCCAGCTTCCCGGCGTCGGCAAGGAAGCGGCCCTGCAGCATTTCGCGGTGGTGCTCGACGGACAGCTGATCACGGTCCCGTCGATCGACTACACGAAGTACCCCGAAGGCATCGACGCCGCCAGCGGCTCGGAGATCTCCGGCAGCTTCACGATCACCTCCGCGCAGGAACTCGCGGACGAGCTGCAGTCCGGGGCGCTGCCGATCAAGCTCGTCCTGATCTCCCGCTCGCAGGTGTCGGCGACGCTCGGCAAACAGGCGCTCAACCAGGGGCTGATCGCCCTGCTGGTCGGGTTCGCGCTGGTCTGCGCGTTCCTGGTGTTCTTCTACCGCGTCCTCGGCGCGATAGCGGTCGGCGGCCTGCTGATCTACGGCCTCTACTTCTTCGCCCTGATCAAGCTCATCCCGATCACGCTGACGCTGCCGGGGATCGCCGGCCTGATCCTCACGATCGGCGTCGCGGCCGACGCGAACATCGTGATCTTCGAGCGCGTCAAGGAGGAGATCCGCGGCGGCAGATCGGTGATCTCGGGGATCGCCACCGGCTATAGGCGCGGGTTCGCGGCGATCGTCGACGCGAATGTGGTCACCTTCATGACCGCGTTCATCCTGTTCGCGCTGGCCACCGCGGAAGTCAAGGGCTTCGCGTTCACGCTCGGGATCGGCACGCTCGTCTCACTGTTCACCGCGGTGCTCGCGACCCAGGCTGCGCTCGGCGCGATGGGCCGCTCGCGCCTGGTGTCGCACCCTGCGGCGCTCGGTGCGGCGCGGCGCGGCCGCGGCTGGACCTTCGACTTCATGGGCGCCTCGAAGTGGTTCTTCTCGCTTTCCGGGACGATCCTGCTCATCGGCGCCCTCGCCGTCGGCGGGAAAGGCCTCAACTTCGGCATCGACTTCAAGTCCGGGACGCGCATCCAGACAGCGTTCGTGAAGCCCGTCAGCGAGGGGAAGCTCGCCGAAGCGATGTCCGCGGCCGGCTACCCGAACGCCCAGGTGCAGAAATTCAACAACGCCAGCATCGGCGGCACCGGCTACCAGATCTCGACCAAGACGCTGCCGCCGGAATCGGTCAAGAAGGTGCAGGCCCTGCTCGATACGCGGTTCGGCAACGGGCCGAGCGCGCCGGGGACCAAGAACTTCTCATCCACGTCGATCGGCCCCACGTTCGGCAAAACGGTCGCCAATAGCGCGGTCATCGCCATCATCGCCTCGCTGCTGGTGATATCCGCCTACATCGCGCTGCGCTTCGAGTGGAAGTACGCCGTGCCGGTCCTGATCGCGCTGATGCACGACCTGCTGATAACCGCCGGCGTCTACTCGCTGACCGGTCGCGAAGTCACGACGGCGACCGTCGCGGCGCTGCTGACGATCCTCGGATATTCGCTCTACGACACGATCATCGTGTTCGACCGTGTGCGAGAGAACGTGCCACGAATGCCGCGCGCGGCATTCACGCAGATCGTCAACCGCTCGATGTCCGAGGTGCTCACCAGATCGCTGGCGACCAGCTTCTGCACGCTGCTGCCCGTGACCGCGCTGCTGCTGTTCGGCGGCGAAACGCTGAAGGACTTCGCGTTCGCGCTGATAATCGGCATCGCCTCCGGCGCGTACTCCTCCATCTTCATCGCCTCGCCGGTGCTCACGCACTGGAAGGAGCGCGAGAGCGCCTACCGCTCCCGCCGCGCGCGCATGACTCGCGAACTGGGCGCCGTGCCGGCCTATGCGACGACCGCGACCGGCGCGCCCGAGGACATCGAGCCGGACCACAAACGCAAGCGGAACAGGCGCGGGAGCATCATCGCGGCCGAGGAGCCCGGTCAGCAGCTCTCGCGCGACGAGTTTCAGGAGCTCGTGCGGGATCTGGACGTCGACGGCGAGCCGACAGGCCGGCCGGGCGCGCGCACGGGAACCGCCCAGCGCACCACCCCCGCGCCACCCCCGGCGCCCGAGCGCGATCCCGCCGCTGACCTCGCGCCGGAGGATCTCGTGCTCAAGGACGACTCCAAGCCGCGCCCGAAGCGCAGGCAGTCGGGCGGCCGTCGCAACAAACGTCACGGCAGGTCGCGCTGATGGGACTGCTCGCCTGGGTGATGATGGGCCTTGCGATCTGGCACTACACGATCTTCCTGCCCGATCGCTTCTGGGGAGGGATCGTCGGCGCGTTCGTCGGCTCGCTCGTCGGGGCGATCGTCGTGGGGCTGATCATCTACAGCGTCAAAGTGTCCGCCCTGCAGGTGCCCGGCGAAAAGGCGACCGACATCGGGGTCGTCCTGTACGCCGTCCCGGGCGCCGTGATCGGCATGGCGATCGTCTACCTCGAGGGAGTCCGCCGCGAACGCGCGGCGTCTGAAGCACACGCCGGTTGAGCGGCGTTCGCGCCCCGGCGCGATCGCCTGTAACGGCGACGATCGACCGCTCGGCGCCGCTGGTTCCGTCCAAGCCTGGCCGTAGTGTGGCCAGGGTGCTCGCGCCCCGCTTTGAGATTCCCGCATGCCCGCCCGCGGACGTCCAGCGGCTGCGGGATGTGCTGGGGGTCAGCGGCGCCGTCGCGCAGGTGCTGGTGCGGCGGGGGCTCGCCGACCCGGACGGCGCTCGCGCCTTCCTGGAGGGCGCCGAGGAGCACGCTCCCGAGCGCTTCCGCGGGATCGCCGACGCCGTCGAGACGATCCTCCGGCACGCTGAACGCGGCGATCGGATCACCATCCATGGCGACTACGACGTCGACGGCGTGTGCTCGACGGCGGTCCTGCTGCGGACGCTGCGCGGGCTCGGCGCCGACGTCGACTACTACCTGCCGGACCGCGCGAGCGACGGCTACGGCCTGAGCCTCGCGACCGTGCGGCGGCTCGCTGCGCGAGGGACCCGGTTGCTCGTGACCGTCGACTGCGCGATCACCGCCGTCGAGGAGGTCGCGGCGGCGCGATCACTTGGGATGTGCGTGGTCGTGACCGACCACCACGCCCCGCGCGCCGATGGCGAGCTGCCGTCCGCGCCGATCGTCCACCCCCTGCTGTGCGGATACCCGTGCGCGGAGCTGTGTGCCACCGCGGTGGCACACAAGCTGGCGCAGGCGGTGATCGACGCCGCCGGGGCTGCTGCGGGCGCGCTCGACGGTGGGCGTCACGAGCGGCTGCGCCGCGGCCTCGAGGAGGATCTCGCGCTCGTCGCGCTCGCCACCGTGGCCGACGTTATGCCGCTGATCGGTGAGAACCGCACGCTCGTGCGTCGCGGGCTGCGGGCACTTGCCGCCACCAACCGTCCCGGCCTGCGCGCCCTGATGGCGGTGTCCGGCGTCGATCCGGGGCGCGTGGACGAGCGATCTCTCGGCTTCGCGCTGGCGCCGCGGGTCAACGCCGCCGGGCGCCTGTATCGCGCGGACGCCGGCCTGGAGCTCATCCTGACCGACGACCCGCTCCGCGCGCGGGACATCGCCCGCGAGCTGGACAGCGCGAACCACGAGCGCCGCGCGATCGAGCTGCGCATCCGGGTCGAGGCCGAAGCGCAGATCGCCGCTCTCGGGCCACGCCCTGCATACGTGCTCGCCGGCGAGGGCTGGCACGCCGGCGTGATCGGGATTGTCGCCTCTCGCCTGGTCGAGAGCAACCGCCGCCCCGTGGTCCTGATCGCTCTCGACGGCGACACGGGGAAGGGGTCGGGGCGGAGCGTCGAGGCGTTCGACCTGCTCTCGGGGCTCACCGCCTGCGCCGGCCACCTGCTTCGCTACGGCGGACACAGGGCGGCCGCGGGGCTCGAGATCGAGGCTGCTCGCGTGGATGACTTCGCCACTGCGCTCGGCTCGTATGCCGGCGGCGTGCTGCACGCAGATGACCTCGTGCCCGTGGAGCGCGTGGACGCGGTCGTCGGCGGCGAGGAGCTTGGGATGGCGCTCGCCGAGGAGCTTCGCACCCTCGCACCGTTCGGCCGGGGCAACCCGGGGGTCTCGCTGATGCTGGCCGACGCCGCCTTCCAGGACCCGCGGCCGATGGGAGAAGGCAAGCACGTCCGCTTCACGGTCGAGTCGGGCGGCGCGCGCGCGCGTGCTGTCGCGTTCGGCACCGGCGGGCAGCTGCCGGTGGAGGTCGGCGCGCCCGCCGAAGCGACGTTCAAGCTGGAGGTGAACGAGTGGCAGGGCGTCAGCGAGCCGCGCCTGGTCCTGCGCCACGCCCGAGCGTCGGAGGCCGCGGCCCTCGTGGTGGCGGAGCCGCAGGAGACGCCCGTGCTCGACGACGGGGAGCTGGTCCTGTTCGCCCTCCCGTGAGAGCGCTTCAATCCTTCCCGGCGGTCCCCTACCCTTAGAACATGGCCATCGCTGAGGATCCCAACGGCTCACAGGCCACCGAGGTCCCCGACCCGGTGGGGATCGCGGAGCTGACTGCCGCCGAAAGCGGGACAGGCAAGGCGGAGGCAGTGAAGCAGCGCCAGAGTGAGCGCCCGCCGGCGCGACTGCGGCTGAGCGACGCCGAGCGGCGGCTGCTGAGCGACCTGTTCGCGATCGTCTCAGAGCACGCCGCCGACTCTGCCGTGGAGATCGACCGCGAGCGCGTGCAGGCCGCGTTCGTCTTCGCGTGCG